>JAIRNV010000031.1 GCA_031257875.1 Dysgonamonadaceae bacterium | reverse complement strand
ATGTGTTGTTAAAACGGGAAATAACTCAAAGAGTTATTCTCGTTTTAACAACATAAACAGTAGATAAAAACCTTTAATCTAAATAAAATAGCAGTTGCATTTACTACTTGAATCTGCCCTGCTATTATTTAACTTTACGACAATTTGAAATTCACCCCATTTTACATTTGAATTTTATCAAACAAATTTACGTAATTCACGTTCAAAACAGATTCGTACATGAGGCAATCCGGATTGCATCCACCCGTTTTTCCCCGTCGGGGTTTGACTTAAATTTGAAATTAATTGAGTACTTTTGCACTTTCTAAAAAAATATATCAAATGGCATTACAATGTGGTATCGTAGGATTACCGAATGTAGGTAAATCCACACTTTTCAACTGTCTTTCCAATGCAAAAGCGCAAGCGGCCAATTTCCCTTTCTGTACCATTGAACCGAATGTGGGAGTGATTACCGTTCCCGATGAACGGCTGAACCGGTTGGCCGAACTGGTGCATCCTCAAAAGATTGTGCCGACAACAGTGGAAATTGTCGATATTGCCGGACTGGTCAAAGGCGCAAGCCGTGGGGAAGGGCTTGGCAATAAATTTCTTGCGAATATCCGGGAAACGGATGCAATTTTACACGTTTTGCGCTGTTTTGACGATGAAAATGTAACGCATGTCGACGGTTCGGTTCATCCGGTGAGAGACAGGGAAATAATTGATTGCGAATTGCAACTGAAAGACCTCGAAACGGTTGAATCCCGAATCGGTAAAGTCCAAAAGCAGGCGCAAACCGGCGGGGATAAACAGGCAAAAACCGCTCTGGAAGTTTGTTTGCGTTACAAAGCCGCGCTTGAACAGGGGAAGCCGGCCCGTACCGTGAAATTTGACAGTAAAGACGACGAAAAAATCGCCCGTGATTTGTTTCTTCTGACAAACAAGCCGGTTTTGTATGTTTGCAATGTTGATGAGGCTTCGGCCGTTTCGGGAAATCCGTATGTGGAACAGGTGCGGCAAGCCATTCGCGAGGAAGGCGCCGACTTGCTGGTTGTAGCCGCTAAAATCGAATCCGAGATTGCAGAATTTGAGACATACGCGGAAAGGGAAATGTTTTTGTCGGAACTCGGTTTGCAGGAATCCGGCGTGAGCCGTTTGATAAAAGCGGCTTACCAACTGCTGAATTTAGAAACTTTCCTGACTGCCGGGCCGCAGGAAGTTCGCGCCTGGACCTACCGGAAAGGCAGTAAGGCGCCTCAATGTGCGGGAATTATCCATACCGATTTTGAAAAAGGCTTTATCCGCGCCGAAGTCATCAAATACGGCGATTACATTCGATTCCGCTCGGAAGCCGCCGTCAGGGAAGCCGGCAAAATGAGCGTTGAAGGAAAAGAATACGTTGTTCGGGACGGGGATATTATGCACTTCCGTTTTAATGTTTGAAAAGGTGAAAGGGTAAAAGGCGCGAAAGGTAAAGGGTAAAAGGTGAAAGGGTGAAGGGTAAAAGGCGAAGGCGCGAAAATAATCGCAGCCTTCGCCTTTCACCTTTTACCCTTTACCTTTCGCGCCTTAATACGACACGCACCGGACAGGAAGGCCGGCAGCACGCGATCGGGACTCGATGCTCGAGTTCATAAAACAGTAAGCCTCATCTATATTATCTTTTGCCGGGGAATTTAGCCATAAACATATATTCTGTTCACTTGAACTTACCCAACCATCCGGACCCAGATACCCATGATTGGCATCACGAAAAGCAGTCCCGGGTAAATAAAAGGAAATCTTATCGGAATCCTTCCCGTTAGGATAAATGGCCATACCCCTTGGAGAAGTTAACAGCGCAGTACGGTTATACGCCGTGATAGAATCCCAGTGGGAACGGGTCATTACAAACCACTCGCCGGGAAACTCATCCATGCCACAGGGATCGCTACCGGTAACGGGGTCTTCCGGTGTACGCCAATACCACGGTTTCCTGAATTCGTTTGTGGATTTAATATTTCCCTCCACGGTCATATTTTCGGGGTATTCCCGCCAATCAAAATTCCCCGAAGTTATAAATTTAACTCTTAAATCACCTGTCGGCTGTCCGTCGTCGGGATCAAGCATAGACACCGGTACGGGAGAACTGTGCGAGTTGGAGCTATAAACCTCGTGACCGTCCGGCACGCGGCCCCATTGAAAATAATTGCCCATAATCCTCCTGTCAGGCCCCGCTACATGATCCGCCCGCAACTGCTGTTCAAGAGAGAGTGTCTGGGTTGCACCTGCATTAGCGTTAGCGACAGTGAGCCACCGGTTGGGACCGATCCAGGCGCCGATACCGTAAACGAAGTTACCGGCAGGGACTTTTGCGGTTTCGAAATCATAGATGCGTACAGTTAAGGATAACGGGTAAAGTTTGCTGGGTATAAATTTACTTCGCAGTGGAGCAGGTATTTGTAAACGGGGTTCAACGGTGGTTAGAGTTGTAATTTGTTGCGTTACAGTGTCGGTAACAATATCCCAAACATATTGTATCGGGTAACCGTATTCCGTCACAACCGACGGGATTTTTACGTCCACTGTCACTATTAATTCACAGTCACGGCCAAACCACAGACCTTTCCCGTTATTCACTGCAATTGAAAACCTGGGACCCGTATAAGCGCCGCCGGGATAATCGGGTTCACCGGGATCATCGGGTACTGCTTCTTCCACTTTCTTTGCACCGACAGGAACCCATTCTCCCCCCATATAGCAATAAACCCCTTTCTCCGGCCGGTCGGCATCGCCGTTATTCACATTATATACCATAAGCCCCTCCGTGGGGGTAATGCCGGCGCCGAACACGCCGGCATGTATCACAGAGTTCAGGCGGACATGCGGAAGCAAAAGCCCGCCGGAGGCGGTTGCCGTATCCGTATTATCGGGATTCAAATCCAGAACAGATGAAGGATGCGGGACACTGTTGCCGCCGATGCGAACCTGAGCATTTACACTAACTGTTCCGTAAATCATCAGGGACAGTAAAAATAAAAAAATCGTTTTGTTAGTCATCGTTTTTTTGTTTTTATATAATACTAAATTTTTTCACCTGCAAAAATAGATAAAATATTTGTAAAAAACGGATAAACCTGTAAATATTCAGAGACAACGCATAAAAAATAAAACAATATCGCTGTTATTAACTGTTTACGGGGTGAATTTCGGATTGTTGCACCGTCTACCAACCGGGTGTGCATTTCTTCACACAAACATCACATTTTTATCATAAAAAAGTTATACTTTCTCCCGACCTTTGTCCCGGAAAATATTTGGAAAGACTTTTATGACGGGAAGATTTTGTTTAGTGTTTATTTTCCGGCCGGTTGCCGCTGTCATTCATGCGCAAACCGGGAGTGTCGCCGGAAAGTACAGGCTGAAGGTGTCTTATCGTTCTTATCAAACAGCGGGAATTGACCTGGAAATCGCAGCCGGACAGACTGCCGAAATCAGCCTCGCCAGGGTCGAAGCGGCTCATGTGCCGGATGAAGTGACTGTCGCAAGCGTCCGCAAAATGAATAACGCATGGACAACAGCGATATTATATCCGTATTCGATTTGTATCTCTCCGTTACCGGCAGGCTTCGCACGGAACAGATTGAGAAGCTGCACCTTTTCAGTTTCGGCATCTATCATATTGAGTTTGCCCTGATCGGCAAAGGAAAAAACATCTGCCGCCCGTTTCCCTTTTTTCCGGGTTTCTTCAATTTCAAGATGCTTTAATTTGATCTGTTCCGGTTCAGCCTTTTCTTTTTTCAGTTTTGCAAGCCGTTTTTCCTCCACACCGGGGATGATTCCCGTACCTGCTTTTTTCAGGTCGCCGGTCTTAAAGAGTTCCATATTCAGTTCCGCATACAGTTTCTGCTGTCGCTCTATTTCCCTGTTTTCATTTTCCAGGTTCCTTAAGGAATAAAAAATAAATAACATGTAACCATCAACTCCGTGTCCCTCCGTGAAATCCGCTCCGTGCAACTCCGTGTTATAAAAATTATTAAACACAGAGTTTCACGGAGTGGATTTCACGGAGGGACACGGAGGAAAAGATTAAAACTGCAATATCCTGTTTATTTCGCATTACTTATAACTATTAGTTACGGGTAAACAGTTTGGCTGCGCTCCCGTTAACTTAAAAAAACCGTCCCGGCGGCTTTTTGGCGTTTGTGTCAGCTGACAAAACCGTCCTGACGACTTTTTGGCGTTTGCGGAGTGCGGCGAAACCGTCCTGACGACTTTTTGGCGTTTGTGTCAGCTGACAAAACCGTCCTGACGACTTTTTGACGCCGTTGATTGCGATCAAAACTGTTCTGACGACTTTTTGACGCCGTAGATCGCGATCAAAACTGTTCTGACGACTTTTTGGAGTTTTCGTACCGGTACGAAAACGTCTAAGGCTCTGTTTTGAACGCGAATTACGCGAATTTATTTGATAAAATTCAAATGTAAAATGTGCGTAATTTGCGCAATTCGCGTTCAAAACAATCC
>JAIRNV010000086.1 GCA_031257875.1 Dysgonamonadaceae bacterium | reverse complement strand
ATTGGCTCGTGTGTTTGCCGTCATGAACCGCGAAACTCCATACGTTAATACAAGAAAATTTGCTGCATAAGTTTTAATTATTTTTAACTAAATATATTTGGAATTTAGCATAGAATGCGGGTGTTGATAGTTACATGTTATTTATTTTTTATTCCTTAACAACAAAACCGCCCGATTCCCCCGACTCCCCTACCCTTTCACAGGTGTATTCCAGTGTCTCAAGAAATTTCTTTAACGTATCTTCATCTGTTTTGGAGGTATCGTATTTGACCTTGACGGTTTTTTTGTCCAAATCAACTTTCAGGTCTTTCACTCCCTTTTCCCAGGCGAGATGCCGCTCTATTTTGGCTTTGCAGTTGTCGCAAACCATGTTGACGACAAAAGTAACTTCGGCTGTCTTTTTCTTTTTCCCTTCCTTTTTATCCTGTGCGAATCCCGGATTTACAGCCATACACATTGCCATGAGGCATACGAAAAATTTTGTTGTTTTCATTTTACATTAATGTTAAATAGTTGATGAGTAGACAAGTAATTTTCAATGGGTATCATGTTCCACACTGATTGCTTTCGATACCGCCGGCGCCGCATTGTATTCGCCGTTGCCGGCCTGCGTGGCGGTGACTGTTATGGAGATGTCCTTATAGGTGCCGTCCTGCAGCGTGAGGATATTTCCGGTTATGGCCGCTACTTCGGGATTGCTTGACGTGAAGGCGACCGGCAGGCCGGACGATGCAACGGCGTCGAGCGTCAAATCGCCATAGCTAGACTTCCATTCCGTATCACCCAGATTGAAGGTGATTGTCTGATCCTTTCTGCCGGCGTTGTTGTCTTCATGAATGACCAGGGTGCGCACCACGTCGGGCGCTTCGTACCAGTCGCCGTTTCCCGGCTGGGAAGCGGTAATGTTGAGGCTACCTGTTTTCAGGAGTGTAACCGTCCGTCCGCTGACGGAAGCCGTAGCCGGATCGCTGCTGCTGAAAGTAACCGGCAAGCCGGACGAAGCGCTTGCATGCAATTCAAAATTTCCTTCACTCAGGTTGTGCGGCGGCAGGGCGTCGAAAGAAATTGTCTGTTCCGATTTACTGTTGTCGTCTCCGCAACCTGCGGCGAACGATATGGCTATAACCGCCGAGAATAAAAACAGTTTAATTTTTTTCATTATAAATACAAATCATTAAATAGTTGATGTTATTTTTTGAGTTACGGGTTACGAGTAACCGATCACTTAAGATAAATAAAGTAATAAGGTCAGGGAAATATGAGCATCATTCATTGCTACTCAGGTTGTTCTGTCTCAAAAGAGTGATTAGAACACGGATGAGACGGATAACACGGATTTTTACTGAATATTTCTTTTTGTAGAAAAACGTAATTATCGGCCAGTCAAAAATATAAAAAACTGTGTTTATCCGTATCTTCCGTTTTATCTGTGTGCTTATTGACGAATTGAGAATTGAGAATTGAGAATTGAGAATGAAGAAAATAATTCTCAATTCCTCAAGGCAGCTTCCCCATCCTCCACCGAATCCCCGCATATATTTTCCGTCCCACAACAGGCCCCCAGACCAGGGACGAATCGAAATCCCGCCCGAAAGGATTATCGGCATTGAGTATCGGATTCTTTTGTTTGAAATCGAAGATATTTTCCGAACCCAAGTAAATATCGAACCGTTTCGTATTTTTCGTTACCTGCGCGAAGTAGACCGGAAACGGGTCGGAATGGCGTATTTGGGAACTGTATCCGTTCAGGCCGGGTATCCGCGAAGGGCCGTTGATTTGCGCGGTAAAGTCAAACACCCATTTGCGCAGCCCCGTGGCGTAAGCCAGGTTGACAAGCCCGCGGTAACGGGAAATCAAAGGTTTTTCCATTACATACTGCCTGCCGTTGTCCGAATACGTGATTTTCGTATCGTTGTAGCGGAAAGCGGCGAAGATGTCGAATCCCCTGAAAGGCGCAAGCGACACGTCTACCTGCCAGACGTCGGTCGATGAAGTCCCTTCGTGACTGTAAAAATAAACGCTGTTCCTGTCCCGTTCCATATCAATCACGGCCTGATTCCGGAATTGCGTATGAAAATAATCTGCGCTGACGGTCAGGGTCTGCCCGTTCCACACCGGAATGTAAACGCTGATATTTCCGCCGTAATTCCATGCGCTTTCGATGTCTAACCGATTTACCGCATCAAGATGGAAATTGCGGGACGTAGCCATCAGCCCGGTATTGTCGGCGACGACACTGGGCGAGCGGTATCCCTTGCCGGCGGACGCACGCAGCACCAGTTCTTCCAGAACGCTGTACCGCAGGTTTGCCCTGGGCGTGAAAAGCCATCCGTAGCGGCTGTTGTAATCTTCGCGGAGGCCGAGGATAATGTCCAGCCTGTTGTCCGCCGAAAAAGTGTATTCGGCAAAGATGCCGGGGACGACTTCCGTCCGGTTCAGCGCCGTGCGGGGCGTGAGGTTGAAAGAGAGGTCATCCCGGTACGCCGTTTTATAGTTATCGTAAACAAAACTTGCGCCTGCCGTGTAGCGGTGCGAATCGCCGAAGCGGGATGTAAACAGGGCATTGCCGTAAAACGAGTTTTGCGCGCCTCGATACGACTTCTTTCCGTAATCGAGGTTTACTTCGGACGTGGAGAAGCTGCTGATAATCCCCAGACTTTGCCCTTCCCTGTCGCCTACGGTAACGCCGGTTTTGTTTTCTACCGAGAAACCCCTGTTGTTGATGTGTGTCCGGTAGTGATTATCGTGCAGGGGATCATTTTCATCGAAATGCGATTCATGCTGTCCTCCTTCCCTGTCGTCGTATAAAAACCGGATGCCGGTACGCGACTGGATGCCCGATTCGCTGAGGTAAAACCACCGGTTGTAGAGGTTTACGAACCGGGATTCGGGCATATCGCTGAACGTATCGCCGTTGTAGTCGTGAGCGCCGGTGTCGGCCGAGCTGTGCAGTAGCAGTCCCGTCCAGAGGTCTTTAGCCACCGGGATTGCCGAAGTGATATTGGCTTCGTAACGCCCCAAACGATCACCGTAAGCATTGATAAACAAAGGCTCGGTGTAATTCGGTTTCTTAAATTCCATGTTTATCTGTCCGGCAACGGATTCGTAGCCGTTCACTACCGACGAAGCGCCTTTCGATACCTGAATGGATTCCAGCCAGCTTCCCGGTATGTAACTCCACCCGAAAGTGGCAAACAGCCCGCGCATGTTCGGGACATTTTCCGCAAGCAACTGGCTGTATATGCCCGACAAACCGAGCAGCTGCACCTGTCGGGTTCCCGACACGGCGTCGGTAAACCCGACGGTAACGGTGGCGCTGTTTTCAAAACTTTCGGACAGGTTGCAGCAGGCCATCTTTGCCATTCCCGTTGTGGTAACAAGTTCTGTTTTGTTTGCCGAAAAGCGCGATAAAACCGTACCGGGACGGGCTTTGCCGATTACTACCTCCTGCAGTTCGACGGCTTCCGGAATGCTGTCGGGGCCGAATCCCGCGACAGCGGCTGCCGCGTGGGCGATGCAGAGCAGTAATGCGGCTGTTTTCTCTTTTTTATGATATATGTTCATGTTTGTTTGTATTTATAATGTTAATAAAATGCGTTAATTCAATATTTGCCCTGTGTAGGGCAAGTCCCTCGCACGGTTGCAGGAGACTTGCCCTGTGTAGGGCAAGTCCCTCGCACAGTTGCAGGAGACTTGCCCTGTGTAGGGCAAGTCCCTCGCACGGTTGCAGGAGACTTGCCCTGTGTAGGGCAAGTCCCTCGCATGGTTGCAGGAGACTTGCCCTGTGTAGGGCAAGTCCCTCGCAGGTTGCAGGAGACTTGCCCTGTGCAGGGCAAGTCCCTCGCACGGTTGCAGGAGACTTGCCCTGTGTAGGGAAAGTCCCTTGCAGGTTGCAGGAGACTTGCCCTGTGCAGGGAAAGTCCCTCTATTGCTCATCATGCTTAGAATTTATAATTGTTGATAGTATTTAATTTGATGTGGACGCCAATGTCATCAAGTTAAGGAATAAGTATCTATAAATTAACTGGATATAATAAGATAACAAGGTTGGTTTTGGGGAATAATTTTCTGCTGCTAAGGTTGTTTTGTTGTTAAATAAGGTTGAAAATAAGGTTTTACCCGGATTCTTCATGCGAAAAAACCTTATTCCCAACCTTATTTCCTTATTATTTGACGGGGCGGGCAAACCCCGCCCCTACCCGTAACCCCACCGGATTAATCATTAATATCCCGGATTCGGCGTAAGACTGGAATTGTTGGTAAGTTCCCCTTCCGGTACGGGAAACAGCGCTTTGCAGGATTCCCACTGTTTTTCGGGAAAGGCAGTTTTATTTCCCAAAACCGCATCGGCGCGTCCCGTACGGACAAGGTCCCACCAGCGATGGCCTTCTTCAACAAACAGTTCGTGGCGGCGTTCATTTTCAACAGCAAGCAAGACCTGTTCTTTTGAAAGCGTTTCGGGTAAAGGCTCCAGCCCGGCGCGTACCTGGATGACATTTATATCGGCAACGGCGCCTGTCAAGTTACCCTGCTGCGCCCGCGCTTCCGCACGGATCAGGTACTGTTCGGCCAGGCGCAGCAATACGAGGTCTTCGGCAGCGCCGGCCGAGCTGGCGGAATTGCGTTTGTATTTCCATGCATGATCATATGCCCCCTCGTTCTTGAGCCATTTTTCCCTGCGCAAGTCGCCATCCTCAAATGAGTTCACCAAATCGCCGGTCAGTCTGAAATACGAACCGTTTAAAAGCAGAACCCCCAGATAAGTCCGCCCTACGTATGAAGGCATGGCGGCGGCAGACGATGCCCTTAAAATGGTTTCTTTGCTTGAACGGAGAAATACATTGTCCAAATCCGCTTCCAGTTCGCAGCCCGAAGTCTCGATTACTTCGCCGGCTTTGGCCTCGGCGTCTGCCCAGTCTCCGTGATACAGGTATACGCGGGCAAGCAGGGCGGAGGCTGCCGCTCTGGTTATGTGTGCATTGCTGTTGTCGCTGTTTGCCAGCGCTGTTTCGGCGTATTTCAAGTCATCTATAATACCTTCCGGCCCGGAGATGATATTTTCTTTCGGTTCGCGCGGCTGTAATGCTGTTTCCCTTATATTACTTGATTTTACCCAGGGGACGTCGCCGAAAAGATTGATGAGAACAAAATAATTGTAAGCCCTGAAATATTTGGCTTCACCCGTATAATGCCGTTTTTCATCTTCGGAAATAACCGCAGTCCGGGATAAAGATTCAATCAAATCATTGCTCAGCAACGTTGATGCGTAAGGATACGACCAAAGCAGTCCGACGTATGAATTTGAAGGACTGTAAGTGTTTGTCCGCAGTTCTTCAAAATTGTAATTGTTCGGAAGATTATGATACGATTCATCCGCAGCAAGGGAAAGATAAAGCGGAAGTATATATTCATAAATACCCTGCACGAAAAAATTTTCCGCATACATGCCGTCTACGGCAGCCTGTATTGCTTCCGGACTGTCAAAAACGCCGTCCCGCGGAAGTAAATTATTCGGTAAATCCACATCCAAAATATCGTCGCAGGACACAAAAGACAACAGGAGAGTAAAACTCAACAGGTAGCATATTTTATTAAAATGTTTCATAAACAATGATTAATTTTTAATGATTAATGATTAATGATTAATGATTAAAACGATGCGGTTACTCCGGCAGTAACTGTCCTGAAAGGAGGAATTGCCGTTAATGTTTCCGGGTCCCATTCATCGAATTTGGTAAGCGTCCACAAATTTTCGCCGCGTACATACAGCCGTATATCCCTTGCCTTCAGTTTGCCGGACAGCAGTTTCGGCAAGGTATAAGCTAAAGATACATTTTTCAGGCGGATATACGAAGCGTCGGTATATACGGCAGACGATTCGGTGTAGTGATTCCAGTAGGCATAACCGATGGGCGAGGAGGTCGTTGCAGTCAGTCCGGGCAACGTTCCGTCGGGATTTTCCGGCGTCCAGTAATCGTTTGCCAGCGAACGCGGTATATTTTTCCCTATATAACCTGCCGGATAATAGTATGTTTTCAAATAGCCTTCCTGAAAAGGTCTTTTTTCAAAATAGAAAAAGACATCCAGTTGCCAGTTTCTGTAACGGAACGAATTGTGCAGTCCCCCGTAATAATCGGGATCGGTATCCTGCAGGATAGGGTGTTCAAAATCTCCCCATCTTTTATCCTGCGGACAATAATTTTCGACGCATAACAGTTCTATTTTCAGAGAGATGAACGTTTTTCCAATCATCTAAATCTTTCAGAATCGTTTTTTCCAAG
>JAIRNV010000189.1 GCA_031257875.1 Dysgonamonadaceae bacterium | reverse complement strand
AGCGCTTCGAGAATCGCTGCATTTAAATCGCCTAAATCTTTTACATTTGTAAATGTTCTCATATTTCTTTATTCATTTTCGGTACAAAAGTACAACAATTTCCAGTCGGGAGCAAACGGCATGGGAAAAGGTGCATTTCGCAAATTCACACAAATTACGCGAACGGTTTTGCTCTTATTTGCGTAATTTGTATGCTTTTCTATTTAGTAATGCGAAATAAACAAGATATTGCGGTTTTAAGTTTTTTCTCTGTGTTCCTCCGTGAAATCCACTCCGTGAAACCCTGTGTTTAATAATTTTTATAACACGGAGTTGCACGAAGGGGGTTTCACGGAGAGACACGGAATTGATGGTTACATGTTATTTATTTTTTATTCCTTATTTTAATTAATTCTGCCGTCGAGAAGAAAAATACACAGTGCAGATCTTTTCTCGCCGGTTGCGACAGAAAAAATACACAGCGTAGATCTTCAGTAAATGAATTTTTTTAATTATTTATTTCTAAATATTATCGGTTTATGACAAAATTAAATGCATTACTGTTCAGGTTTTTGCCCTGCGAAGCCCATTACGGCTTCTCTGTAAAGGCAACACGGGAACTTGCGGATGCGGGGGCGACGATGCCGATTTATTGTCGTATATTTGCGCAACAATTCGCAATTACCGTAATTCGTAGTTATATTATACTATGGCCAATATAAAATCATTAGCAAAAGACAGCGTCATTTATGGCGGAAGCACCATCCTGACAAAGACAATCAACTGGCTGGCGACGCCTCTGTTTGCCTATAACTTTAGCAGTGCAAGCGATTTCGGCATGATGACCAACCTATATGCCTGCGGCGCTTTGATTACCGTTATCCTGACTTTCGGCCTGGAAACCGGTTTTTTCCGGTTTATCAATCAGGCGCCGGAAGAAAAACGGGAAAGTGTGTATGCCACATCACTGACCATTATTGTTTCGATTATTGCCGTATACCTGTTCATTTTCCTGGGATTTTCAGGTCAGATACGGCCTTATTTATGGAGTAGCCGGATTCCGGACAGTTACCTGCAAATGCTCGTTATTATATTGAGTATGGATGCCTTTATCGCCCTGCCGTTCGCTTTTTTGCGGTATGAGAAAAAACCGTTACGGTTCGGCTTTTTCAAAGCGCTTCAAGCATCCCTGTATATTTTGCTCTGTACATTTTTCCTTGTGGTTTGCCCCTGGATAGACCGGAACAGTCCCGGTTTAATCCGCTGGTTCTGGAACGAAAACCATTGTGTGGGTTATGTACTGGTCTCCAATATCATAGCGACGGGTATTCAAACCCTTGGCCTGCTGCTGCAAATGCCCAAATTCCGTTTTTCGTTCGACAAACAGTTGGCGCGGAACATGTTGCGTTACTGTTTCCCGCTGATGCTGATGGGCATAGCCGGAATGAGCAACCAGGTGATCGACAAAATCATTTTCCCCGCCGTTTACCCCGATCCCGAAGAAGCGATGGGGCAGTTGGGTCTTTACGGCGCCTGTTTCAAAATTGCGGTCATTATGGTTGTGTTTACGCAGGCTTTCCGTTACGCATTCGATCCTTTCATTTTTGAAAAAGGAAAGGAAAAAGACGCCAAACAATCCTATTCCACAGTGATGAGGTATTTTGTTGCCATCGGCCTGCTGGTCTTCCTTGGCGTAACGTTTTATATCGACGTTATCAAACATATTTTTGTTCCGTCCCGCTATTTTGTGGCTCTGCCGGTCGTCCCCATCGTGCTGATGGGCGAACTGTTTTTTGCCGTTTACTACAATCTTTCCGTGTGGTACAAATTAACGGATAAAACCTATTGGGGAAGTATTTTTTCCTGCGCCGGTTTTGTTGTGATTATTGCACTGAACCTTATTTTTATACCGGCATACAGTTATATGGCCTGTGCATGGGCGTCGTTTGCCGGCAATCTGCTCATGATGCTCCTTTCCTATTTTATCGGGCAAAAATATTATCCCGTCCGTTACGATTTGAAATCTTTGTTTCTGTATGCCGGACTGGCTGCGGCTTTGTACTGCATCGCTGTTTTTACGCCTGTCGAACATTTGGGACTGCGCCTGGCGTTCAGGACAGGGTTGATTTGCGTTTATCTTTTTGTTTTGGTGCGGCGGGATTTTATTAATGATTAGTGGTTAGTGGTGAATAGTGAACTTGGAATCCGTTTGAAATGCGTCCGTTAGCAGAAACGATTTTTGCGGGTCGGAAAAATGTTTGTAAATTTGCAGGAAATTAAAAGCGCATAAATGAATTATGAATGCAGTTGTTTTAGACATCCGGTCAAGTACGGATTTAAAATTGATTATATCGTTAGCAAAAAAATTGAACATCAATGTTTTTTCCATTACAAAACAGGAACGGGAAAGTATTGAAGATTTAAAATTGCTCAATCTTATGGTTGAATCTAAAAAAGAAGGGATGGCAGATAAAAAAGAAACGTTATCGAAACTCGGCATTGAAATTTAATCATGAATGTTGAATTTACGAACCGGTTTTCAAAACAAATAGATTCTGTTCAAAACTATGCCATACGGACAAAATTATCCAAAACAGTAAAAGAAGTTATTGCGGCAAAACTATCCGTAATATCTCTAATGTAATTTTTGCATACTTTGGGCATCGGAAAGATATTTACAATAAGTTTCCCTGATTTCCATATTGAGGATATTGCTTTTCAAATTGTCGCATTCTGTCATTCCCGCGCAGGCGGGAATCTCAAGTAATGAGACAGGACATTCCACCCGCGTATTTGTTTACGGTTGGGGGTATCGTTGTATTATTGATGATTGCTTCCGGGCTTGTTTTAATATCGTGGAAAGAAAGAAATAATAACTAAAAAATAATTACATTATGGAACTGATTTATTTTTTGCAGTATTAGGCGTTATATCGCTTGGAATACTCATCTACTCGCTGATTTGCATCAATAATGAAAAGCGTGCGATTAAAAATAAAAAATAGTTTATCAGCGGGGGAATAAAAAAGATATAACAGTTTTAACTCCGTGTCTTTCCGTGGTTAAATATTCTAACCGCGGAGGAACACGGAGTTAAAACTGTTATATCTTTTTTATTTCACGTTACTAAAGTAGAATTAATTTTTTACACATATTTATAATTAGTGTCTGTCCGAAAACCCCACTATTCCAGCAACAGTGTTAATATAAGCAAAACACAAACAGTGCTTCCTTTTGTATTTTCAATGAAAAAGAAATCGTGACCTAAAAAAAGG
>JAIRNV010000218.1 GCA_031257875.1 Dysgonamonadaceae bacterium | reverse complement strand
TCAATCTCATCAAACATGAACAGTCAAAAAAGAGAAGTGTGAAAGGAAAAAGACTCGATGCCGGATGGAATAATAATTATTTATTGAAAATCCTAACGAATTAAGATGCGTTTGCCCTGAGCAATTCAGGCGCTTATTGTGTTTTCTCAAAAGAAAACCTTAACTTTGCAGAAAATATATTATTTCGTTGCCGTAAAAACGTTTCGACGAAGGAGTGAAAGAAATTGCCGATTACATTTAAAACAATAGAAACTATGCAGTTAACTGCTAAAAAAAATAAAATTCAACAAAAATTTATGACATTTGATATGCGGTACAATACACAGGAAAAGCATCTGGCTTTGCCGGAATACGGTAGAAATATTCAAAATATGGTCGATTACTGCGTTTCGATTCCCGACAGGGAAGAACGGACACGGTGTGCGAATACGATTATCAATATTATGGGGAATATGTTTCCTCATTTGCGGGACGTCAATGATTTCAAACATATTCTCTGGGATCATTTGGCGATTATGTCTGATTTTGCTTTGGATATCGACTATCCCTACGAGGTGGTCAAACGGGAAGATATGTACGTCAAACCAGCGAAACTGCCTTATTCTCAGGGGAAAATAATCTATAAACATTATGGCCGAAACCTTGAAAATATGATTAAAAAGACCATGGAATACGAAGAAGGCGAGTTGAAAGAGTTCCTGACTGCTCTGCTGGCCAATTATATGAAAAAATCGTTCCTGACGTGGAATAAGGAAGTAGTTGACGACCGGAAAATTTTCAATGACCTGGGAAATTTATCCGACGGGAAAATCGTATTGAATGAAGATTCCCATAAATTGACGGAATCGAAAGAACTTTTATCGAAGAAAAACAAAAATCTTGCCAGAAGGAAAAAGAGTTAGGAACTATACTGCACGGGAATTTGTCAGTTACGAGTAATCCTGCTACTCGTAACTTGTAACTAATCTTAAATTCTCAATTCAATTATGTCATCATTTATCATAGAAGGCGGACACAAATTATCGGGAGAAATCGTTCCACAGGGAGCGAAAAACGAAGCCCTGCAGGTAATCTGCGCAACTTTGCTTACCCCCGAAAAAGTTACCGTCCACAATATCCCGGATATTCTGGATGTGAACAATTTAATTGTGCTCTTAAAGGAAATCGGCGTAAAAGTGGATCATCCGAAATCCGGCACATACACTTTTCAGGCCGACAACGTCAACCTGGAATACCTTAAAACGGAAGCATTCCTGAAAATTTCGACAGCGCTGAGAGGTTCGGTCATGCTGACAGGCCCTCTGGTAGCCCGTTTCGGTGAAGCGCTTATCCCCAAACCGGGAGGCGATAAAATCGGCCGCCGCCGTTTGGATACGCATTTTACCGGCATACAGAAACTGGGCGCCGAATTTAATTATGACCCCGAACGCCAGCTTTTTGAAGTGAAATCAAAGGGTCTGAAAGGAACATACATGCTGCTGGACGAAGCCTCGGTAACGGGAACCGCCAACATCCTCATGGCTTCCGTTTTGGCCGAAGGAAAAACAACAATTTACAATGCCGCCTGCGAGCCTTATTTGCAGCAACTGACAAAAATGCTGATCGCGATGGGCGCGCGGATAGAGGGTTTGGCTTCCAATCTGCTCCGAATCTGCGGCGTTGAAACTTTACACGGCTGCGAACATACGGTTTTGCCCGATATGATTGAAGTCGGGAGTTTTATCGGTATGGCGGCGATGACCTGTTCTCCGCTGCGCATCAAAAACGTTTCTTTCGACGATTTGGGGATTATTCCCGACGCTTTCAGGAAATTAGGGATTTCCCTCAGAAACGAAAACGACGATATCCTCATTCCCGAACAGGATTCCTACACCATAGAAACCTTTATCGACGGTTCCATTTTGACGGTTGCCGACGCGCCCTGGCCCGGACTGACGCCCGACTTGCTGAGCGTTTTCCTTGTCGTAGCCACGCAGGCCAACGGAAGTGTGCTTATTCACCAGAAAATGTTTGAAAGCCGCCTGTTCTTTGTCGATAAACTCATCGACATGGGTGCGCAGATTATCCTGTGCGACCCGCACCGGGCAACGGTTATCGGCGCCAACCGGCGCTACAGCCTGCGTGCAACGACGATGGTTTCGCCCGACATCCGTGCGGGCATTGCGATGCTGATTGCCGCAATGAGCGCCGAAGGAACCAGCTGCATCCAAAATATCGACCAGATCGACAGAGGTTACGAGCAGATTGACAAACGCCTGAATGCACTGGGCGCAAAAATCACACGGATATCATGATCGGGCGGGAAGACATGGTGAAAATCGGGCGGTTCAGGAAGCCGCACGGCGTCAAGGGGGAAATCATATTTACTTTCACCGACAACTCTTTTGAGAATAGCGAATGTCCTTTTTTTATTTGCGGGATTGACGGTATTTTTGTGCCTTTCCGCATTGAAGATTACCGGTTAACCTCCGATACGGCAGGCATGGTTCGTTTGAAAAACCTTGATTCAAACAGTAAAGTCCGTTTTCTTTCCAACAAAGAAATCTATTTTCCGAAAAAATACCTCATTGCCGGTAATCCCGATAATTCCCGCACCTGGAGTTATTTTACCGGCTTTACCGTAATCGACGAACATTCGGGAACAGTCGGCAGGATTGCCGGCGTCGAAGAGTCGACCCTCAATACCTTATTTATTATTAATACGGATACAAACGAGATACTTATTCCTGCTGTAGAGGAAATAATTACTTGTATTGACGAAGACAAAAAAGAATTGCATGTTGCGCTTCCCGACGGGTTGCTGGAGCTTTAATTCAACTGTACTTTTGAAAAATAATGCAGGTCAGATCAAATATTAATCACTGTTGTTTCTATTAACTGAAAATTCAAACTGTTTATGGACGTGCATCAATTATGAAATTATCTTCGCGTTTTAAATGATTTAAATATCCATCTACTATTTCAAACACATCTTACATCGTTAAGTAACAAAGAAGCATTATCCTCTAAAATACCTTTCCTTCCTGCCAAAATCAATAAATTCAAATGATTGATAATATACGGACTGTGTGTTGCTAACATTACAGTCATGTTATAATCATTATGTTCTTGAATAAAAACAGCGATTTACAATAAAATTGATTAAACTTCTCCGGCTTTCGGGATATAAACTTAATTCCGGTTCTTCGATATGAATATGAATGTTTTTGTGTTTTATTTCTCCAATATTTAATCCTGCATTAAATTTTTTCAAATCATCACTTTCATATAGATACTTGAAAATAATTTTATCTCCAAACTTTGAGAAATTATAATGTTTGGCATAATATTCAATTATAACAGATAAAGGAGTTACCGTTTGCATTCCGGAAGAAGCATTTTCCAGTTTTACGGGAGGATATTTCCTGTTTCCGTCAATGCTTTCAATGTAATGTTTTGTAATCGCCCCATCTCTTTTTTGAGAATATTTTACACCTAAATAATCCATAGACAGTTCTTTAATGAAAGGATAAGCTGTCTTGAAATCCTCATAAGTCTTCTTTACAAAAAAACTGTCTACTTTTGAATTATTAGCAAGAATATCAGGAACAATATTTCGTTTACGACCGGATATTAACCATTTTATAAATCCAACGGAACAATGCGATTACTTTCATAACTGTACTTTTACCACTGCCCGATTCGCCAATGAAAACGGTAAACGGGCGAATATTGCTAATTTCAACCTCTTTAACAGGTCCAAAATTTTTTATAACTATAGATTCTTGCATTGCTGTTCAAGTTTTCGCCAATGTACAAAAAATTTTTACCGGATAAAAATACCCTTGCTCAGGGGGTACATTTCAAATTGTCGCAAGTGTTGTTGCCAGACCCGTCATTCCCGCGCAGTACCTCAAACTATTATTGTCGCAGAATGATGTGGCGGAAGCGTGAAAATATCCCGGAAATCTTCCCCATTTCTCGCTAAATAAGTTTTCATCCCTAATTTTTTACCCATTTCGATGTTCGCAATTCCATCATCTATAAATAAAGTTTCGGAAGGAATAATGTTGGCGTCGGCAAACATGAACGCGAAAATTTCCGGGGCAGGTTTGGTGTATCCGATTTGATAAGACGCATAGATTTTGTCGAAAAACCGGTCAATGCCTTTCCCTTGCGGTGAAAAGGCGGGAGATTTGGCCCAATCCATAATCACCGCATTGGTGTTGCTCAACAGGTATATTTTATAGTTTTTCCTTAATGTTTCCAGCATTTCCAGCTTGTATTCGGGCACTTCCTTCAGAAAGCCCAGCCATGCGCGGTCAATGACCTCGGCAGGTATGTGCCGGCCGGCTTCGTTTCGTAACGCTTCGTAAAATTCCCGTTTGGTTAATTTACCTTCTTCCAGTTCGAGAAAAATACCTTTTTGATGGTAAACGTCCAATAATTCTTCCGCATTTTTCAACCCCGCTTCCCTAAACCGGCGCACGGCTTCCGCCCGGTCCAAAGTAACAATAACGCCACCCAAATCAAACACGATGTTTTTAATGCCTGTTAAATCTAATTGTTGCATAGTAATTGAATTTTATCCGCAAAGGTAACTTTATTTAATGAATTTATTATAACTTTACCGCAATTATGGGTGAAGGGTGAAAGGTAAAGGGTGAAAGGTATAGGGTACAAGGGTAGGTTTTCCAATTCGTGTACCCTTTACCCTTTACCTTGTACCTAAATTAAATACAACCGTTATGTTTAGCAAAGAAATTTATGTCAAAAGACGCGAAGAACTGAAAAAATCAGTGAAATCGGGCATTGTCCTGTTATTGGGAAACGGCGAAGCCGCCGTGAATTATGCGGGAAATGACTACACATTCCGACAGGACAGTTCCTTTATTTATTATGTTGGACTTGATACACCCAACCTGGCTTATATTCTTGACGTCGAACAAAATAAAGAGTATTTATTCGGCGATGAATTGACCCTTGACGACATCGTTTGGATGGGAAATCTGCTTTCCCTGAAAGAACGGGCGGCAGAAGCAGGTATCGACAAAGTCTTGCCTTTTTCGAACTTGGCTACGATTATCGGAAACGGTTTGAAATCCAGGCGGATTATTCACTATTTAAAGCCTTACCGTTACCGGAATCAGTTGATTTTAAGTGAAATATTAGGAGAAAAAGCCGATTCTGTCGCATTCGGTTTTTCGCTTGAACTTACCCAAGCCATTATCCGAATGCGTTTGATTAAATCGGACGAAGAATTGGCGGAACTGGAAGACGCCGGAAGAATGGGTTATGCGATGCATATTGTCGCTATGAAAATGTGCCGGCCGGGCGTATCCGAACGGGAAATTGCCGGAACGATAGAGGGTTTGGCCATATCCGTCGGGAATCGGGTTGCGTTTCCGACCATTTTGTCGATGAACGGTCAAACACTTCATAATCACAACCATAGCGGGATATTGAAAACCGGACGGTTGATGTTATGCGACGCCGGTGCGGAAAACCTGAATTATTATGCTTCCGATTTTACAAGGACAACGGCTGTTGGCGGCGAATACGGCGAACGGCAGAAAAATATCCATAACATTGTTCTGAAAGCCTTGAACGATTCGATTGCTATGGCTAAACCGGGCATTACCTACAAAAGCGTGCATCGCAACGCCTACCGCATTATCTTTGAAGGCTTGCGCGACCTCGGACTGGTAAAAGGCGATACGGAGGCGGCGCTTGAGGCCGGCGTTCCTGCTTTGTTCATGCCTCACGGACTGGGTCATGCCATGGGGCTGGATGTTCACGACATGGAAAATTTAGGCGAAACCCTGGTCGGTTATGACGAAGAGACAAAACGGGATACACTGTTTGGCTACAGAAGCCTGCGCTTCGGCAAACGGCTGGAAGCCGGTCATGTTTTAACCGTCGAACCGGGTATTTATTTTATTCCGCAGTTGATTGAAAAATGGGAAGCGGAGAAAATCAATGCCGGTTTTATCCGGTTTGACAAGCTGAAAGATTTTTACAACTTCGGAGGCATTCGCTTAGAGGATGATATAGTTGTCACCCCTCAGGGTTGCCGGCTGGTTTATGAAAAACGGCTTCCGGTTGCGGTTGAGGAGATTGCGGAGACGGTTTCGATATATCCACGCTTTGAAACGGCACGAATTGGTAATGTCATAGATTATCGGAATAAATAATTACCTTTGCGGTCAAAAAACAGAAAGTATGATACATACGACAGTAATTAAGTGTCCCCACTGCGGGAGCAACAACCTGGTCAAGCA
>JAIRNV010000194.1 GCA_031257875.1 Dysgonamonadaceae bacterium | reverse complement strand
TCCGATAAAATTTGTACTTTTGCCCATGGGTTACTTTGTTTTGTTGAGACTGCAAAGATAACCTCAGAGTGGGGGAAATCAAAATTCCCCGCTCTTTATTTTTTTACCGGACAGTAGTGTTATTGAATAATGATTATTTTATTGAAAAACAGGCAAATTATACTTCACGCGGTTTTATTTTGCGCATTGTTTTTTCCCGGATTGCTTCAGGCTTCGCCGTATTTAATTTTTTTCCATACCTTTGTTTTTATTAAAAAAACAGGGTGAATGCAGCTCTGTGAAAAAAAAATTATAATTACATGAAAAAAACTGTTTTTTTTATCGTTTTATGGAGCTTGGCAGGGATATTGGCAACGGAAATGCAGGCTCAAGTGTGGGGGCCGAAAGCCGGCGGCGTTGTCTATGATATTTCACCTAACGGACAATACGTTACGGGGCTTACATTGGCTGCCAACGGCAGCGGTTTTGTTTGGGATACCCAGTCGGATGTTGTTGAAAATCTGGGGCAAAGCGTTTATCCAAACGGTGTTACCGACAACAGGATGATAGTGGGCGATTTCAATGATACGATTAACGGCGTTGCCTTATCAAGCGGCGGCTATCGGGAGCCGGGCGCAAACCGGTGGAGCAGTCTGGGCGCCGGCCTGTTTACCCGGCCGGCGGAATCCGGCGACGGGTCTTCTGCCCGGCAGGTTACACCCGACGGACGAACCATTGTGGGCTATTCAAAAAAACCGGGGGAAGAATACGTCCCTACCGTCCCGTACTGCTGGCGCAAAAACGATGCCGGCGAATGGACGGGCGAAGAATGGGCGCATCCCGACAACATCAGGCAGGGATATATCATCGACATTTCCGGCAACGGACAGACCGCCGTCGGATTTATCCACCCCGGAACCAACCGGATTGCTGCTTTGTGGAGATCGCCCGACAGCTGCGAACTGCCTTTTCCGCTCGACGCCTATTCGGAATATTTGTGTGTCAGTGCAAACGGTAAATACGCCGGTTTTGCTTACAACGACGGAGATGCCGGCGCTTCTGCCGGAATACATAACCTGGAAAGCGGCGAAATTACTTTCATTCCTGAAGGGTTCCGGGTAAATGCGGTAAGTAACGACGGTTTTGCTTTCGGCGCTTACAAGCCGAACGGTAACACCGACCGTCCTTTTATCTGGAACCGGAAACTGGGATTTATGGATTTTAGCGATTTCGTTTCCACGTATGTCTCCGAAGCCGAATTGGAAACACTGAAGTCTTCTACTGCGCTATGGCGGGCTTTGACCAATACGGGCGTCACTTATTCCATCAACTCCGTTACCCCTGACGGATGGACGTTTGCACTGTGTGTACAGTCCTACGGAGAAATGTATGTGCTGAAAATAACGCCGGTAACCGTATATCCTTTCCCAAAAAACCTGATAGCCAACGTTCCGGTTGCCGACAGGAACAAGGTGATATTGAGCTGGGAAGCGCCCGAACTGGAAAATGAAACCCTGACCGGATACGCTATCTACCGGAAAGGACAATTCATGGAAACCGTAGACGGTGAAACCCTCACTTATACCGACTCTGATATTTCGACTCCGGGTTATTACAACTATCAGGTAACCGCCTTATATAACGGTAAACATTCCAACTTTTCCAATACCGCACAGGCAGTGATAATCAACAATTATGACCTGCCGTTGCGTGAAAATTTCGACAAACTCAATCTTACCGCCAATTACTGGACGGCGGAAACAAGCCGAGAAACAGGGTCGATGGAATGGAACGTTTACTCCAACGAAGGCGTTGAAAACGGCGCCGGGCTGATGCTTACCGTCAACAACATGGAAGGTTACTATGATAGAGAATTTTCCGCTTCGCTCACATCCAAATATCTGGATGGAACAGACGCTTCCGGCATATTCCTGTCTTTTCTGGTAAAACCGGATTATTCCTTAGAAACGGCGCTTACGCCCGATACCCTGCTGATTGATGTGTATGACGGCAGTGAATGGAAAAGCGTCGATAAATATGTTTTCAAACTGTCTATGGAATGGAAAGCGGATATGCTGGATTTATCGGAAGCGGCTGCCGGAAAACTTTTCAGGGTGCGCTTCCGTATCACCGGCGCCAATCATACGGTGAGCGCTAAATACATTCATTTTGATGATATTACTGTCGCAACTTCTCCGCCCGCCGGAAACGCAATCCCGAAAAATATCCTGTCGGAACAAATGGGCGACAGCGTCCGCCTGTCCTGGAAAAACCCGCAGACCAATCTCTACGCTTTAACATACGCGCAATCTCCCAAACGCTTCTCTATCGGAAACGAAGGTAAAAATTTTATTGCCGCCAATCATTTCGACCCTGCCGGATTGAGCATCTATAAGGGTAAATATCTGACTTCCGTTACGGCATACGTGAACAGGAAAAGGTCTTCGCCAACGGTAGTTACCGCATTGAAACTTGCGATATTCATTAATGGAGAAAGAGTTGTCGACCAGGCAATCGACGGTTTTACACCCAATGCCTGGAATACATTTCTGTTGGATACACCCATAGCGATTGACGGACAGGATTTGAAATTCGGCATTGAAGTAACGGCGCACGACCCGCAGGAAGAACCCATCGGCGTTGATGGCGCCCGCCGGCCGGTCAGCGGAAAGGGCGACCTCTATTCGGAAGACGGCGGGCAGACATGGAAAACCTTGACTGAAAGCGGTAAAGTAAATAACTGGAATATTATCGGCAATGTGTCGGACAGAGAAACGACTGAAGCAAAACCGGAGACGGATATTGTGGGATACAATATTTATGCCGGTGGCGTGAAACTGAATGACGACCTGGTTTTCGGACAAAGTTTTGTAACAGGTGTTTTGGGAG
The DNA here is from genome assembly GCA_031257875.1 of Dysgonamonadaceae bacterium. Taxonomy (GTDB): domain Bacteria; phylum Bacteroidota; class Bacteroidia; order Bacteroidales; family Azobacteroidaceae; genus Azobacteroides. The sequence continues at coordinate 11,795 of JAIRNV010000194.1, read as the reverse complement.
AATCTTATACAATACGCGCCTATTCACTTGCAACAGGTCTCTCGGCGGAATCGGAGCGTGCAGCTATGGGAACGGTTCCTGCTCCGGAAATGCAACTCCTTCCGGAAATCTATCCGAATCCGGTGCGCGATGTTTTGTTTATCCGTTCGGAAACGCCGGTAGAAAACCTGACCGTTTATGACCTTTCCGGCCGTATTTGCCGGCAGGCGGGGGCGGGTGTAACAATGCTTTCCGTGAAAGATTTAAAAAACAACGGTCTTTATCTTGTCAGGATTAAGACCGTTGCAGGCGAATCGGTGCGGAAAACAGTTTTAATTCGATAACGCACATTACGCAAATAATATGATGTGTAAATTCGTATAATTTGCATTCAAAAAGAATGACCTCCCTGTCCCGCTATGCAGGGCAGGTGAACAGTTACTCTCGCGAGAGTAAAAATTCATCTCGTTTTTTGAATAAAAATACACTAAACAATTGTAGACAATTTCAATATTGGTAACTTTGTAAAAAATTTTTGATTAATTAATTAATACTTAAAAAAAATTTATCAAGGTAAAAGGTGAAAGGTACATAATAAAGTCCAAGTACCTTTCACCTTTTACCCTTCACCTTTTACCTTTCACCCTTTTTGAAGTATGTTAAGTATCTGTATTCCTGTTTATAATTATGATGCGTCCCGCTTAATACGGACATTGCACAAACAGCTTGTCGCATCGAACGTTCCTTTTGAAATATTGTTGATAGATGATGCGTCCCTTCCGGAATATAGAGAAAAAAACAGGGCGTGTTTACCGCCGGATACGGTATTTATCCAGTTGGAACAGAATATAGGGTGGACTAAAATCAGAAATTTATTGGCAAAGAAAGCACGTTATCCTTTTCTGGTTTGCATGGATAGCGATTCCGAAGTTCCCTCCGACACTTATATTGCCCGCTATATCAATATTTGTCGGCCGGGAATTGTCTGTTTTGGCGGCCGTATGTATGAAAAAGAGATGAAAAACAGTAGCCTTTCGTTGCGGTGGAAATATGGAAAGGAAAGGGAAGCTCACATTGCCGCACATCGAAAAAAACGTCCGAATGTGTGTTTTCAAGCCGGTAATTTTATTATTGATAAAGATATCTTTAACATTGTATCATTCAATGAAATGCTCACGGAGTACGGTAATGAAGATACCTTATTTGGTCTGGAACTGCTGGAACACAATATTACCGTCGAACACATAGACAATCCATTAATTCATCTCGGATTGGAAGACAATGCCGGATTTCTGAAAAAGACGGAAAGCAGTTTAATCAATCTCAAACAGATAGAACATATCATGAAAAACCGCAATATTAATCAGGCAGACTTTCCCCGCATCATACGAACAAAACGGTTATTGGAAAAATTTCACCTTAAAAAGGCGGCGGCATTTTTATTCCGTATTTCCCGTCCGGCATTAGTCCGGAATCTATGTGGAAAAAAACCAAGTTTATTTTTGTTTGATCTTTACCGGATGGGATTTTTTTGCAGTATCAATTAAAGATTTTCCATTATTTTTAATATCACCTCCGATTCCCGCTCCCAACTCAAATCCTGGCCGGCATGTTCAAAATCCGGATGATTGATGGGAGCAGCAAGCATACTTTTGATTGTTTCGGCTAAATATTCCGGTTCGTAATGATCAATCAACACGCCGGTATGATATGTTGCCACGACACGTCGCATTTCGGGAAAATCGGTTGCCAGCACAGGCACATGCACCCGCATGAAATCGAAAATGCGGTTGGGCAGCGCATAATAATAATTCAATCCCCTGTTTTCCAATAAAACCAAACCGATAGCTGCCTGTGAAGTATAAACACTCAATTCCTCCAAAGGAATTCGGCCTAAAAACCGCACCCGGTCTTCCAATTCAAGAGATTTTGCTTTCGCCTGCATCGCCGATAATACATCTCCGTCGCCGGCAATATAAAAAATGCAATCATCCAAATACGGCATTGCATCGATTACCCATTCGATGCCGCGTCCGATGTTGACTGCGCCTTGATAGAGCAATACTTTTTTTCCGTCATCCGCCCATATTTTCTTTTGCACAGGCTGAGAAACAGTTGCAAAGGGAATATTCCTCACCACTCCCATATTGATTTTATACCTTATATTATAATAGTCGGCGATAGACCGGCAAACCGTATAACAATGCTTTAGATGCGGAAATATCCAGTCTTCTATCTTTCGCCAAACGGCTTTTACCACGGGACGATGCGTCAATTCCGGCACTTCGGGAAACATTTCATGCGCATCGAAAACCAAAGGCTTCCGGCGGATTTTGGAAGCCAGGTAATTGGCCGGCAGCGAATCCGTATCATTGGAAAGATAGAGGTCGGTTTTGTCGAAAAGCAGGTAAAAAAACAAACGGATGTTGTATTCGGCATAAAAAAGAACGGAACGGTTGAAAAACAAACGCAACCGGTCTGTTTGATAGATTCGTTCCAAAGGCCGGCTGTTGCGGAATTTCCGCCCGACTAATTTTACCTCGTAACCGCTTTGTGTGAGGGTTGTACAAACTTTGTGCACCCGCTGGTCGGTTGCCAAATCATTTGTGACGGAGACTGTAATTTTCATGCGTTTTTTTAAGTAAACGAAAAAAAACGGGAAATAGTGCTTTTCAAATATAAAGTCCTATCTTTGCGGGACTAATGCACAATGGAAAATATTGCCGTACAAATCAAAAATCTGTCAATAGGCTATCCGGCTAAACACGGAAAAAAAATCATAGCCGCAGCGCTTAACGCCGTTATTCACAGCGGTGAACTGACTTGTTTGCTCGGCGCAAACGGCGCAGGCAAATCAACTTTACTGCGAACGCTTTCCGGTTTCCAGCCCAAACTGGCCGGTGAAATTTCCATTTTCGGAAAACCGATAGAATCTTATTCGGGGAAAAAATTATCCCAAACTGTCGGTATCGTCCTGACCGAAAAACCTGATGTCCGGGATATGACCGTCAGGGATTTGGTCGGTTTGGGACGGAATCCCTATACGGGTTTTTGGGGCAAACTGAATGCTGCGGACGAAACGATTGTCAATGAATCCATTGCTTGCCTGAAAATCGAAGATTTGTCCGACCGTTCTGTCCATACCCTGAGCGACGGGGAGCGGCAAAAGGTGATGATTGCCAAAGCCCTGGCGCAGGAAACGCCTGTTATCTATTTAGACGAGCCAACCGCTTTCCTTGATTTTCCGAGCAAAGTGGATATCATGCGGTTTCTGCATTTTCTGGCCGTCAGGTCGGGAAAAACGATTTTCCTTGCAACCCATGATTTGGAACTGGCTTTGCAGATTGCCGACAAACTCTGGCTGATGGACAGGCAAAAAGGCCTCACGGTAGGAACTCCCGGTGAATTGAGACTGAATGGGGCTTTGGAGCGCTTTTTCCAGTGCGATGGCGCGTACTTTGACCGGGAAGCCGGACTTTTTCGGATTTTAAGGGAAATAGAAACCCGATGATTCATTATTTTAATCCGGGACATGAGATGGCGGTACTGAATGCTTCAAAGTATTATCAGCCGCCACGGCGGGTTGCCAAAATGCAGGAAGATTTGGCGCTGCTTCCCGCGTGGTACGCTTCGCCGGGAGATGATGTCTTTACAGGACAAAACCTTCAAAGCGAAACGCTAAAAAACAATTCTGTGGAACTCTGGGGCGTTTCCCCGCAAAGCATTCATTATTTTGAAACGCTTGACAAACAGTATGGATTACAGCTGCGGATTCCCGAATGGAAAGAGGCATACCGTTTTCTCGGAAGCCGTTTTGCGGCGCAAAAAGCGCTTGCTGCTCTGATGGAAGCGATTCCTGAGATTGATAAAACGATTCTTCCGCAATTTTGTTCCTGTTTGGCAGGGATAGAAAAAATAATCAACCCTACCCTACCCTTTCTGATTAAATCTCCCTATTCCTCCTCCGGCCGCGGCCTGCTTTGGATTCCTGCCGGAAAATTAGCGCAGCCGGAAAGGCAAATTATCGGCGGGATGCTGAAAAAACAGTCCCTGGTTTCAGTAGAAAAAGCGCTTGACAAACGGTTGGATTTTTCCATGCACTTTGAGATTTCGCCAGCAAAAGAAACCCGTTTTGTCGGTTATTCGGTTTTCCGAACCAACGCCAAAGGCGCTTACGAAAGCAGTTTGTTAGCCGGTCGGGAAACATTGGAAAAACAAATTACAGATTTGATAAACAAAGATTTACTGCGAAAAACGAAAGAAATACTTACCGGTATTCTGCAGGAAATGTATGCTCCTCATTATGCCGGAAACATAGGCGTTGATATGATGGCGTATGCCTGCGAAAATCAATTCCGGTTGCATCCCTGCGTCGAAATCAATATGCGGAAAAGCATGGGTTATTTGGCAATCCGGTTGTTTGAAAACCACATTAGTCCGACTTCTCAGGGAAGTTTTTTTGTAGAATACCACAAATCCTCTTCGATGTTAAACGAAAAACATACCGTTTTACAAAAACAATATCCACTGCAAACGGAAAATGACCGGATTTGCAGCGGATATCTAAATCTCTGTCCCGTAACGGATACTGCTAATTATTTGGCGTATATTGTGGTAAAGGATACCCCACCGGATGATTGAGAACCAACATTTGCGTAGCGCTCAAATTCAAAGATTTCGCCAGTCCGTCTTTATCCATCAAACCTCTGGGAACTGTCGCCAATCCGCAACCGGCGCAAAAGAGCGAAATATTTTGCGAAACGATTCCACCGTCTATCGCCCCGGTCAGCCGGGTTCCTTCGGCGTCCGCATTTCCCAGCCGGGACAGTTCGGAAACAATCAACAGGGAAACAGGCGCTTTTCGGGCAAAATCCTGTCTGCCAGCAATCAAGGAACGGAAATCGCCGGCGGCAACAGGGCGGAGTTCGTGTGATTTGGGATCGTACAAATAAGCGCCTTCTTCCATAATGGCGTAAACGTCAATATCTTGCCTGTTCATAGCAGACGGAGCCGTTGTCAGGCCTTTTTCGGGACGGTTCATTCCGCAAGCAGCCCAAAGCAAATCGGAAAGATCCTGCAAACTCAACTTCCTTTCGGAAAAATTACGTTCGGAATGCCTGTCGGCAAAGGCTTTCATCACTACCGAACCGCGCGTTTTATCCGGCGTATTCAGTTTTACCGTTTCGAGTTTTTGTGCAGACAGTGTACATGCATTGAAAACAAATAAAATAAATAATAAGTGTCTCATAAGAAAATTTTTTTAGTAATTTTTCGCAAATGTAGTAATTTTTTTTCAAAAGTTCACCCTGTCATTCCCGCGAAGGCGGGAATGACAAGTCGTGTAACAGGTGTATTTGACCGACTGATTTATTATTTGTAATTTTGCCTCGAATTACAGGCAAAATATCAAACATGCAAAATAAAATCAAACAAATCATCGCTTCTCTCAAACCCTACAACGGAATCCTATACTTTTCGGTTCTCCTTTTTTTCTTCCATTTCTCATGGAAAATAGCAGTCGACGGGGATATGAAAGGAGATTACATGTACCTTTTCGGAAAAGACATTACCCCTGCATGGTTTCACACCGCCTGTTTGTGGTTGACGTCGGCCATCGCGTGGTTCGTACGCTTGTTGCCCGGTATGCATGACCTTGTCAGAGAGCCGGCTGCGTTGTATTTCCCCGACGGAGGAATTAGAATTTTGATTGTTTGGGGTTGCACCGGCATCAAACAAATGTTTATTTTTGCCGGTATCATCCTGTTTTATTGGGGCCCTTTCCTGAAAAAATTAGTATATATCCCGCTGGGCTGTATTATCCTGACCGCTTACAATGTGATACGCATTGGCCTGGTTGCCGTATTCACCCGCGGATACCCCGAACGGTTCGATTCGCTGCACGACGGGATATTCCGGTATATTTACTATACCGTTGTTTTCCTGCTATGGGTTTACTGGGAAGAAGTTACCGTAAAAAAATACACACGTGAAAAATGTAAAAGAAAAAATTCAAGCCTTGCGGGCATTCATGCGATCTGAAAACGTAGCCGCCTGCATCATTCCCTCTACCGATCCACATATCAGCGAATATCCGCCCGCCCACTGGAAAACCCGCGAATGGCTATCCGGTTTCACGGGCTCGGCGGGAACGGTTGTCGTTACGCTCGAAAAAGCCGGCTTGTGGACAGATTCCCGCTATTTCCTTCAAGCGGAAAACCAGTTGAAAAATTCCGGTATCGAACTCTTTAAGACGGGACTGCCCGAAACGCCCGACCCGTTTGACTGGCTTGCTTCGGAACTGTCGCCCGGAGACTGTGTCGGCATCGAAGGTGCTGTTTTTGCAGCTTCGGAAGTGCAATCGTTTATGGAAATTTTTACAGAAAAAGGACTGAAAATCCGCATGGACTTCGCGCCTTATTCGCTGATTTGGGAAGACCGCCCTACCCTGCCCGATAATCCCGCATTCATTTTACCGGAACACTTTTCGGGAAAATCCTGCCGCGAAAAAATAAAGGAAGTAACGGAAGCCCTGAAGAAAAACAATGCGGACATAACGATTCTCGCCGCTTTGGATTCAATTGCATGGCTGTTCAATATCCGCGGAAACGACGTTGCTTACAATCCTGTTTGCCTGAGTTATGCCGTTGTTTCCGAAAAAGAAACCGTCCTTTTCATCCCGCCGGAAAAAATAACGGAAGAAGTGGCCGGTTACCTCCATTCTCAAGGAGTTGTAATTGCCCATTACAATAAAATAACCGCCTGCATTCAGTCTTTCGCCCTTCACCGTTCACCGTTCACCGTTCTTGTAGCGCCTTCCAAAATCAATTATGCGCTCTATGCGGCTATTCCCGATAGCTGCATCAAAATCGAAATGCCGGTTCATCCGGTCGACGCCCTGAAAAGTATTAAAAATGAAACGGAAATCGCGGGAATCCGCAATGCCATGCTGAAAGATGGCGTTGCAACGGTAAAATTCCTGATGGATTTGGAAAAAACTTTGGCTTCGGGGGAAAAAATCAGCGAAACAACGATTGCGGAAAAACTCCGCCAATACCGTAGCGAACAGGAATATTATGCGGGCGAAAGTTTCGGAACCATTGCCGGATACGGCCCCCACGGCGCTATTGTCCATTACGGAGCCGACGCGGAAAGCGATGCGGAAATTCTTCCGGAAGGCCTTCTGCTCATCGACTCCGGCGCGCAGTATTTCGACGGCACGACCGACCTCACGCGCACCTTAGCGTTGGGTCCCGTTTCCGCCGATGTGAAAAAAGATTATACGGCTATCCTGAAAGGGCTTATTGCGCTGTCAACCGCCTGTTTTCCAAAAGGAACAGCCGGCATGCAATTAGACGTCCTCGCCCGGCAATTCCTCTGGCAAAACGGAACGAATTACCTGCACGGGACAGGTCACGGCGTCGGACATTTCCTCAACGTACACGAAGGCCCGCAAAGCATCCGGATGAACTACAATCCTGCAACCTTAGCGTTAGGAATGGTAACTTCCTGCGAACCGGGGATTTACCGTAGCGGAAAATACGGTATCCGTATCGAAAACCTGTTGCTTACGGTACCTTACCAATCCACCGGCTCCGGTGAATTTTACACCTTCGAGACTTTAACGCTTTGCCCCATTGATTTGAAATTAATTGATTTTTCGTTGATGAGTCCATCCGAAACAGACTGGTTAAATAATTATCATCAAAAAATTTATGAACTGTTATCGCCTTTTCTTTCGGAGGAGGAAAAGGAATGGGTCTCAGTATTGTCAACTTAAGCCTAATTATGAAACAATTTGTACGAATTTATGTTTTAATTACAGCTTGCCTTTTTTCGTCCGGCTGTTCCGGAAAGAAAGCCTGCGGAGAAGAAGTTCCCGACTTCAAAATCAACCGGATAGATACGGAATTGTTTAATTATTTATCTAAAAACGAACCGGATAGCGTTCTGAAAGCAGATACCAGTTTTTTTAATGTTTTCGGTGAAAAAGTGATTCATATCGGACGAACCGATTCCACCGGATTTTACGAACGGTTGAAAAAATATTTTTCCGAACCGGCTTTGATGGAACTTTACCGGAGAGAACAGGAACAGTTTGTTGATATTCAACCGCTGACAAATGAAGTTGCTTACGGCTTGAATGTTTTCCTGAATGAATTTCCGGATATAAAACGGCCGAAAGTTTACCTGCATGTTTCGGGACTGAATCAGAACGTGATTGTAAGCGACGAAATGCTGTCTCTCTCGGCGGATAAATATCTGGGAGCGGATTACCCTCCGTATCGGCAATTTTTCTATGATTACCAGCGTCAATTAATGAGTCCCGACCGGATGGCGCCCGATTATTTGCTGGGCTTTATGATGGCCAATCTACCGTTTCAAGGGAAAACGGATGTTTTATTAGACAGAATGTTGTACGAAGGGAAATTACGGTATATTCTTTCCCGACTTTTACCGGACAGGCAAGACTGGGAGTATGTGGGTTATAACGAAGCTCAATATACGTGGTGTGCCGACAATCAAAAGCGAATCTGGAAAACGGTTCTGGAAAATCAACATCTGTTCGCCGCTAATTATCTGACTACAGATCAATACTTAAAAGATGCGCCCCACACATCTTTCCTTCCGGTTGAATCGCCGGGAAGAGTCGGTATCTGGCTTGGTTACCGGATAATCGCTTCCTATATGAAGCAAAATCCTGATACCGGCCTCCGCGAATTAATGGAACTGACCGATTATCAGGATTTACTCAAGCAATCGAAATATAAACCTTAAAAAAGTTCTTTTTTGATTTGATCTACGTAATCAAGTTTTTCCCAGGTAAATAATTCTACTTCGACTTCAATGGGCTTCGCATAACGCGAAGCAAACGTTTTGACTGCGGTTTGGGGTTCGCGTCCCATGTGTCCGTAAGCAGCCGTTTCCAGGTATATCGGTTTGCGGAGTTGAAGTCTTTCTTCGATGGCTTTGGGACGCATGTCGAAAATTTTACCGATTTTTTCCGCAATTTGGCTGTCGGTGTAAGCGACTTTGCTTTTCCCGAAAGTATTGATAAAGATATTCATCGGTTCGGCAACGCCAATGGCATAAGCCACCTGCACAAGTATTTCACCGGCAACGCCTGCCGCTACCAGGTTTTTCGCGATGTGGCGCGCGGCATAGGCCGCCGAGCGATCAACTTTCGAAGGGTCTTTCCCTGAAAATGCGCCGCCGCCGTGAGCGCCTTTTCCACCGTAAGTATCCACGATAATTTTCCGGCCGGTCAGTCCCGTATCCCCGTGAGGACCGCCGATAACGAATTTTCCGGTCGGATTGACATGGTATTTAATATCATTTCCGAACAATGCCCGAACACTTTCCGGATATTGAGCCTTTATGCGGGGAACCAGAATGTGAATGACATCTTCCTTAATTTTATTTTGCATGGCCTCATCATTGTCGAAATCATCGTGCTGGGTAGAAATAACAATGGTATCAATCTTTTCCGGCGCACCGTTATCGCCGTATTGAATCGTAACCTGCGATTTGGCGTCCGGCCGCAGATAAGGCATCAAATGCAATTCGGTTTTACGGATTTTAGCCAGTTCGGTCAGTAAGGAGTGCGCCAAATCAAGCGGCAAAGGCATGTAATTAGCCGTTTCATCAGTTGCATAACCAAACATCATGCCCTGGTCGCCGGCACCCTGGTTGAGCGGGTCTTTCCGTTCCACGCCCCGGTTAATATCGCTCGATTGTTCGTGGATAGCGCTCAGAATACCGCAGGATTCGGCTTCAAAACGGTATTCGCTTTTCGTATAACCGATTTTCCGGATAACTCCACGGACTACTTCGGGAATATCCACGTAAGCCGTTGATTTTACTTCGCCGGCCAAAACCACTTGCCCTGTAGTCACTAAAGTTTCACAAGCCACTTTAGAATGCGGGTCATAAGCTAAAAATTGATCTAATAACGCGTCGGAAATCTGATCCGCCACTTTGTCGGGATGTCCTTCCGAAACGGATTCGGAGGTAAATAAATAACTCATAAAATAAATTGTTTAAAATAAAAAAATCTGATATTTTATCAGAAATGCAGGGAAGATTTGCAAAAGAACCGTTGCCGGTTTTTAGCATTTTTTACTGTGGTTGCAAGCATCCAAATCTGTCCACATTTCTAATTGCGGTGCAAAGATAATAGAAACCATTTAATATTGCAAATATTTTTTTTGTGGCTAATTCTTTTTTTTGAGGCGCTATGAAAAATAACCGGCAATAATGCTCTACAGGAGGCCGTTCTAATTTTTTCCTTCCCGTTTTTTGTAGGTTTCAGGCTACAAAAGTAGAATATATTTTCATAGCGCCTCAAAAAAAAAGATTTATCTATTATTTCTGAAATTTTTCTATTTGAAATATATTTTGTACTTTTACGCCGGAATTTTTTTAGAGCCGGAGGCAATTCCGAGCAGATCCGCCGGATCTGTTTAGAACCGGAGGCAATTCCGAGCAGATCCGCCGGATCTGTTTAGAGCCGGAGGAAATTCCGAACAGATCCGCCGGATCTGTTTAGAATCGGAAGCAATTCCGAACAGATCCGCCGGATCTGTTTAGAATCGGAGGCAATTCCGAACAGATCCGCCGGATCTGTTTAGAATCGGAGACAATTCCGAACAGATCCGCTGGATCTGTTTAGAACCGGAGGCAATTCCGGGCAGATCCGACTGAAACGGAACAAATAATTTAATATCTAACATAAAAAATTTTATTACAAATGGAAACAGAATTAAAAAAACCGAATGTGGGACACTATCTCAACGCAGAACACATCGAATTTCACAAAATGGCGTATGATATTATCAACCGGCACAAGGATCTAATCAATGCTCCCGCCATGCTGGCCGCCTATCAGGCCAAAGTAGCGCAGGAAGCAACTGTCTACAAATGGCTTCGCAGCAGCGAGTTTACCGAAAAGAAGGCCGAAACCGACAGGGAACGCGACAGAATCCTGTCGGGAATAACCGACGTCCTTCACGGGTATGAGAAACATTTCGACCCGGCAATTCGCGACAAAGCCAGGCATGTGCTGCACCTGATCGACAATTATCACAACCTCGAACAGACCGGTTACGACGCCGAAACGGCAGGTATCGACAGCATTATCGAAAAACTGGCCGGCAGCGATTATCTCCCCGACGTACAGGCGCTGAATCTCGGTCTGTGGCTCACCGAACTGGATCGGCTAAACACGCTGTTCAAAAGCTACGCCGCCGACGCGGAACAGGAGCAGGTGGACAAACCGGGCATCAATCCGAAAGCCGCCCGCCGCGAGACCGACGAAGCGCTCCGTCTCATTACGCAGCGTGTGACGGCAATCATCACGATAGACGGGCCGGAAGAATCTGCCGGCCTGATTGCCGAATACAACGTGCATGTGAACCATTACAATACACTGTTGAACGAACACTACGGGCGCCTGCACGCCAAAACCGACATCTCCGGCGGCGAAGTCGCCCCCATCGACGTGCAGCCCTGGACGGGCAAGGCGGTATGTGTGATTCCCGGCGTCAAAATCCGCAGGGTAGAGAAGGACGGTACGGTAACGGTTGTTGAACTCGTGTTCAGCGTGGATTTTACCGTCAAGTACAAAAACAATGTCGACCGCGGAACGGCTACGATTATCATTACCGGCATCGGAAAATATACCGGCGAAATCATAACTACTTTTAATATCAGTGATTAGTGATTAGTGATTAATGATTAATGATCACTACTGTCGGTAAAAAATAAAGAGCGGGGAATTTTGAGTTTCCCCGCTCTTTATTTTTTACCGGACAGTAGTG
>JAIRNV010000042.1 GCA_031257875.1 Dysgonamonadaceae bacterium | reverse complement strand
CGTAATTTTCAATATCATTCCACGTCTCTGCACCACAAATAACCGCTGCTACCGTTATAAAAATTATGTCCTCCATCAAATGTTCTCTGGTCCTGTCCACGCGGGGATCGGTCAATTCCGTAAAATAACTGAATAGTGTTTGCATTCCTTTTTTAGTATAATAACGGAACAGGATATCCTTTAGTATTTAAAATATGTTATAATAAGATGCGTTTGCCCTGTAAAATCGGCTAAATCCTTTTTTGAGGTGCTATGAAATAAGGAATATAAACGTGTATGTTTTTTTCGGTGCAGGTTTATCCTGTTGCCGGACTGATACATTACGCACAAAGAGGCATACCGGTATATTTGATTGATCCGAAAAACGTGGATGCGCCATCCGGTGTGATTATTATCCGGGACAAAGCAAGTACGGGGATGGCCAGGTTGAAAGACGAAATAAGAAAAACCGGCAGTCTGTATGGAATCTGAAAAATTTCATCTATCTTTGCAGCGTCAAATATAAAATCGGATTTTTATTAATTAAAAAGTAACTAAAATGGTAAATTACAAAGAATTAGGCTTAGTCAACAGCCGCGAACTTTTCAAGAAAGCAATCACGGGGCAATATGCAATCCCGGCTTTCAATTTCAATGACATGGAACAGCTGCAGGCCATCATACAGGCTTGCGTGGAAGAAAGTTCCCCGGTAATTCTTCAGGTTTCAAGCGGCGCACGCAAGTATGCCAATCAGACGCTTTTACGCTACATGGCGCAGGGCGCAGTGGAATATGCCAAAGAATTAGGAAAAAATATTCCTATTGTTCTTCATCTGGATCATGGCGATACGTTTGAACTTTGCAAAAGTTGTATCGAGTATGGTTTCTCTTCCGTAATGATCGACGGCTCGCATCATCCGTATGACGAAAATGTGGAATTGACAAGGAAAGTGGTTGAATACGCTCATAAATACGATGTTAGCGTTGAAGGTGAATTGGGTGTTTTAGCCGGTATCGAAGACGATGTGGTAGCCGAGCATCATACTTATACTCAGCCGGAAGAAGTGGAAGATTTTGTTTCCAAAACCGGAGTGGATTCGCTCGCAATTTCTATCGGAACATCGCATGGCGCGAATAAATTCAAACCCGAACAGTGTACACGCGACGAAAACGGTGTACTGGTTCCGCCCCCTCTGCGTTTCGACATTCTTGAAGCAGTCGAAAAACGGATTCCGGGATTTCCGATTGTTTTGCACGGCTCTTCGTCCGTTCCTCAGAAATATGTGGAAATCATCAATAACAATGGCGGTAAACTGAAAGACACTATCGGTATTCCCGAAGAACAGTTGCGCCGCGCAGCCAAATCGTCCGTATGCAAAATCAATATCGACTCCGACGGACGCCTGGCAATGACTGCCGCTATTCGTCAGACTTTCAACGAACATCCCGAATGGTTTGATCCCCGTCAATACCTGGGACCGGCTCGCGAATGGCTGAAAGAACTTTATAAACATAAAGTTGTCAGCGTATTAGGCTCAGCAGGCAAAGCTTAAACAGGTGAAGGGTAAAAGGTACAAGGTGAAGGGTACCGTTTACCCTGTACCTTTTACCTTGTACCGTTCACCTTTCACCCAATAAATTCAATCATGGAAGCCTACAAAAAATTTCAACAACACCTTAGCGACGAACTGAATGCAATCCGCCAGGCGGGTCTGTATAAAGAAGAAAGAATCATTACCTCGCCGCAGTCCGTATCAGTCAAACTTACCTCCGGACAAGAAGTTCTCAACTTTTGCGCAAACAACTACCTGGGTTTGTCGGATAATCCGAATTTGATTGCCGCCGCCGAAAAAGCGATGTCAAGTCGCGGTTACGGCATGTCGTCGGTACGGTTTATCTGTGGAACGCAAGACTTGCATAAACAACTGGAAGCAGCCGTATCCCGGTTTTTCGGGACGGAAGACGCTATTTTGTACGCCGCCTGTTTCGATGCAAACGGAGGCGTTTTTGAACCGCTTCTCGATGAAAACGACGCCATTATTTCAGACGCTTTGAATCACGCATCCATTATTGACGGCGTCCGTTTGTCCAAAGCCGTCCGTTACCGTTATGCCAACGCCGATGCGGATGATTTGGAAGAAAAACTGAAAGAAGCCCAAAAACAGCGTTTCCGCCTGATTGTTACCGACGGCGTTTTTTCGATGGACGGGAATGTTGCGCCGATGGATAAAATTTACGAAGCAGCTCAAAAATACGGTGCCATGGTTATGGTTGACGAATCCCATTCGTCCGGTGTTGTCGGAAATACAGGCCACGGTGTGACCGAACTGTTTAACCTGAGAGGTAAAATCGACATCATAACCGGAACGCTGGGAAAAGCATTCGGAGGAGCCGTCGGCGGTTTCACTACCGGTCGGAAGGAAATTATCGACCTGCTTCGCCAGCGTTCGCGTCCCTACCTGTTCTCCAACTCGCTACCGCCTTCGGTGGTTGGCGCCGGTATTTACACCTTCGATTTTCTGGAAAAATCCAACGAATTGCAAGACAGGCTGCATGAAAACGCCGCGTATTTTGTGAAAAAAATGACGGAAGCCGGATTCGATATAAAGCCGACACAATCGGCTATTTGCGCCGTGATGCTGTATGATGCGAAACTGTCGCAGGAAATGTCCCGGTTGTTGCTGGACGAAGGTATCTATGTTACGGGATTTTATTATCCGGTAGTTCCACAGGGGCAAGCCCGAATCAGGGTGCAACTTTCGGCGGCGCACCGGCGCGAACATTTGGATAAGTGTATTGCTGCATTTGTTAAAACGGGGAAAGCGCTGGGGGTATTGGGCGATGTTAAATAATAATATGCAGAATTGACTTACAAGTTACAAACTGCGAACAGGCAGTTCACGAACAATATGAAATTAACCGTCCAAAAGGACACAAAATAAAAACAAGATGAAATCACATTTTATAAAACAAGGTATTTTAGCAAACACACTAATGATAATCAGTGTGTTAACTATTTTCACCTTTTCTTCTTGTAATAAAGAGGAAATGGATAATAATGAAACAGTAATAAACGACAATTACTATGTAAAGTATGTTATATCTTGCAGTTATCCTAAAATTTTTAGCAATTGGTCGGTTACTACACCACAAGGAAATTACACCAAAAATGATTATCAAACAAGACATTGGGAACAAACATACGGTCATGTAAAAAAAGGATTTAAGTGTGAGGCTCAAGTTGGAAGAGGAGAACCAACCATTGAAATATATGTTTCAAAAAATCAAGAACCGTTTGCTTTAAAAACGACTAAAACAGGTAACTCAGCATTATATACTATAGATTTTTAAAATCTTGATTAAACAGATGCCGATTCAACAGACGATTATTGGGCATTTCTAAAAATTATTTCATTGTTATTCAATATAATGAAGGAAAAGGGAATATTAATCGTCCGAAAGGATATAAAAATTATACGATATGAAGAAAATAATAATCACACTGCTTGTTGTTGTGATAGCAATGACGGCGTTTGCTCAAACTCAAACGAATCCAATTTCAATCGTTTCACCTGATAGTGCCGTTGTATATCGGCTTTATTCAACTCGAAATACATGGAATTTCATTAAACTGAATACACGAAACGGTCAAATGTGGCAAGTTCAATGGAATACGGGAAGCAATCGGTTTGAGACTCCTATATCTCTAACGACTCGCGTTTCAATAGAAGAGGAGATGAATGGAAGGTTTTTTCTTTATCCGACACACAATATATATAATTTCATTTTGCTTGACCAGATTGATGGACGAATGTGGCAAGTTCAATGGGGAATGGAAGATGAAGACAGGATGGTTATTCGAATATATTAAAGGAATGTTATGAGTGTTGATGTTGGAGATTTTAATCAAGAAGTCGAGTGTATTTACAAAGAAGAACGATATTCTGTTCGTGATAATGGTGCGGTATTGCGATATCCTCGTGATGAAAAACGACCACGCCCGACCGATAATCAGTGGACTTTTGGCAAACCAAACGAAAAGACTGGTTATATGGAAATCGTTGCTGTACGAGTTCATAGAATCGTTGCAAAGGCTTTTCTCGGCGAACCACCAACAAAAAAACATGTTGTTGACCACATAGACACGAACAAACAAAACAATAGACCAGAAAATTTAAGATGGGTTACAAGGTTAGAAAATGTATTGCTTAATCCAATTACAGCCAGGCGTATTGCATATGTTTGTGGTAGTGTTGAGAATTTTTTAGCTAATCCGGAAAAATATCGAGACCAATTTCCCGAACCTAATCTTAGTTGGATGCAAGTGGTGACAGATGAAGAGGCTAAAATTAGTTTGAAGCGAATGTTGGCGTGGGCAAAAAGTGATAAAAAGTCGACCGGTGCATCATTAGACAAATGGATATTTAGTCGTGAAATCGTTCAAACCCCACCTGCACCTAATTACAAAATATCTAAAACGCCTAATGCAGCACAACGTATTGTTACCCCTGATGATAAACCAAACGAATATCCGAGTACTCCACAAGCGTTTGAAGGCAATCCATTGACGGCATATTATGAGAGTTTGAACGAAGGAGCGGTTTTCTTTCGCAACCATAATGGAGAATACGTGGTTGTGAAAAGTGGTTTTTCCAAAGACAAACACACTATATATGTAATAACAAAGGCTGCTTATGTATGGCGAGAACGAGAGGATGGAGAATATATTCCTGTACCCATAGATGAACTTCCTGAAAAAGTTTCTTATAAGGATTTGCCTCATTCGCTTACAAGAATAACCTACGAAGATGGCTTGTTTGTACATGAAAAGATGGAATTGGGTTTCCATCCAACAAAAGAGTTAGAAGAATTATTCTCCAAATACACAAGGTCTTGAATGGACGGGAGGAGATTCAATAGATGATTATTGTTGAAAGGATAAAGGAAAATAAGATATGTGGTGACGAATTTCGTAACTCGTAGCTAAAAAAATGAAAGCATTAGTAAAAAAACATGCAAAAAAGGGAATATGGCTCGAAGACATTCCTGTCCCGGAAATCGGGAAGGACGATGTTTTAATCCGAATAAAGAAAAATGCCATTTGCGGTACCGACCTCCATATTTACGAATGGAACGAATGGGCGCAAAATACCATCAAACCCCCGATGACGATTGGCCACGAATATGTTGGCGAAATTGTCGATAAAGGTTCAAATGTCAAACATCTGAACACGGGAGAACGGGTTACCGGCGAAGGTCATATCTGTTGCGGGCATTGCCGCAATTGCCGGAGAGGCAAACTGCATGTATGTGAAAATTCCACAGGGGTTGGCGTTAACCGCGACGGGGCGATGGCGGAATATCTGTCG
Organism: Dysgonamonadaceae bacterium; assembly: GCA_031257875.1. Taxonomy (GTDB): domain Bacteria; phylum Bacteroidota; class Bacteroidia; order Bacteroidales; family Azobacteroidaceae; genus Azobacteroides. The sequence goes on along the minus strand of JAIRNV010000042.1, from coordinate 6,043 downwards.
TTGCCTGCAACAAATGTCATTCAACTTGATTCGCGCATTTCCGACGATATGGCCGCTATCATGGACCCTTTTGGCAACGCCACTCACACAGCCTTTTCCTTTCCTCTTTCCGGCGAAGACGTGCTGATTACCGGAGCGGGATTAATCGGCTCTTTAGCTGCGGCCGTTACCCGTTTTGCAGGCGCGCGGTATGTAGTTGTTACCGATTTGAGCGATTACCGGCTCGAAATCGCCCGGAAAATGGGAGCTACGCTTACCGTCAATCCCGACAAGGGGGAGAAAGTGGCAGACGCCATGCAAACCCTCGGTATCAAGGGATTTGACATCGGTTTGGAAATGTCCGGCGCACCGAAAGCGTTCAACGAAATGCTTGATTGCATGTACAACGGCTCCAATGTTTCCCTGCTTGGGATTTTACCGGACGGAAGCGGAATCAACTGGAGTAAGGTGATATTCAAAGCACTCACACTAAAAGGAATATATGGGCGCGAAATGTGGGAAACCTGGTACAGGATGCAGCAGATGCTGATAGCCGGCATCAATATTTCGCCGATTATCACCCATCGCTTCCCGATTGATGATTTTCAAAAAGGTTTTGACGTCATGGAAAGCGGTCTATGCGGAAAAGTGTTGCTGGAATGGACTTAGAAACATTATCGGGAGGCGGGAGCCTCGTCCCGGTCATTTCAATCACCGACTACAATTATAATCTTCCCTACGAAAAGATTGCCAAATTCCCATTATCCCCAAGGGATCAATCCAAATTACTGGTTTGGAAAAACGGGCGGATTTCCGAAAGCATTTTTCATAATCTCTACGAGTACATTCCCGAAAACGCACTTTTGGTTTTCAACAACACCCGTGTTATCCGGGCGCGGATGATTTTCCAAAAACCAAGCGGCGCACAAATCGAAATTTTCTGCCTCGAACCGGAAGTCCCGGCCGATTACGCCGAAGTTTTTGCACAAACACAATCCTGCATTTGGCGATGCCTGATCGGAAATGCCAAAAGATGGAAAGGGGGAAAATTAGGTAAAGCGGCATCCGGCGCATGGCTCACGGCTGAATGGATGGAATCGCAGGGAGAAACACATTCGGTTCGTTTTGAGTGGGATAATCCCGACCTGACGTTTGCCGATATGCTCGAAGCATGCGGAGAACTGCCGATTCCACCCTATTTAAACCGCAAAACGGAAGAAAGCGACAGGGAAACTTATCAAACAATTTATTCCAAAATCAAAGGCTCGGTGGCGGCGCCGACAGCCGGGCTGCACTTTACCGAGGCTGTTTTTCAATCACTGAAAAAGAAGAATATTGATTTGGAAGAACTTACTTTGCATGTCGGAGCAGGGACTTTCAAGCCTGTGAAGTCTGAAACTTTAGCGGGACATGTCATGCATACGGAATATTTTTCAGTAAAAAAGGCGACTGTCGAACAACTGATTGACAAAAGCGGCAGGGTTTTTGCCGTAGGAACCACTTCGGTACGCAGTTTGGAGAGTTTGTATTATATCGGCGAAATGTTAGCAAAAAAGCCGGATATCAATCCGGAAGAATTAAGCGTATCCCAATGGCAAGCCTGTTCGGAAGATTCGGGACGGATGCCGGCCAATGACGCTTTGAAAAATATTCTTAACCGGTTGGAACGTAAAAAATCAGACACCCTGGAAGCTCATACGCAAATCCTGATAGCGCCCGGATATGATTTTAAAATCGTGAACGGAATCATTACCAATTTCCATCAACCGAAAAGCACTTTACTTCTGCTCATATCCGCTTTTGTGAAAGGGAAATGGCGGGATATTTACGACTATGCTTCGGCTCGCGGGTTCCGGTTTCTCAGTTATGGCGACAGTTCGCTGCTGTTTTTTTAGTATCATTTCCTCTTAAGACGACCGTACGGTAGCATACCGGACGTCCATACGGCGCCGATGCATATAATGAGATGATAACGGGTAAATTCAAATGAAATTTGGATTATGTAATAAATAAACGTTACCTTTGCAAATTATTTTTAATCGCTAAACAAAGATATTCATCACATTAAAAAGATAAATGAACGAAACAAAGATTTTAGTAAATACCATCGTTGACGCACTACAGGACAAAAAAGGAAAGAAGATTATCACAATGAATTTATCAAAACTTGAGGGACCTGTCTGTCAGTATTTCATTATTTGTCAGGGAAATACTCCTGTTCAGGTTTCCGCTTTATCCGATTCCGTTTGGGATTTGGTCTACGACAGGCTGCACGAAAAGCCGATGGGCGCCGCCGGTATGCGGGAAGCGCAATGGATTGCAATGGATTACGGGACGGTAATGCTGCACATTTTTATTCCCGCTGCCAGGGAATATTATAATCTTGAGAATTTATGGGCGGACGCGGATGTAACAGAAATTCCCGATATATTATGAGCGAAAATAGCAACAGTCAACAGCCGAAAGGATTCGGCCCGGAAAATAATAAGCCTTTTAAGTTCAAGATGAACTGGATGTATGTATTGATCCTCTTCATATTGATCATGATTTTTTTTACAAACAATCCGGTTACGTCTACAAAAGAATTGGGCTGGACGGAATTTCAAGGGTATGCCGAAAAAAATGCTTTCGGTAAAATGACGGTTAATTCTCCGGACAGGCAAGTGACGGCAACCGTCAAACCGGAATTTATCCGGCAAATCCTGGGGCAGGATAGCGCCGAAACGCCCAAATATCCCCTGCAAAAAGCGGTGGAAGCGACGGTAACGGTTATCATCCCTTCTGCCGATAAATTTGACGATCATTTCAGTAACTGGAAAACGCGGCATCAAATCGACGCGACCGTTACTTATTCCGAAGGCGGCAGCTTATTCTGGACGATTCTGATTCAGGTCGGCCCGTTCATGCTGTTTATCATTATTTGGGTTTACGTGATGAGGAGAATGTCGGGAGGTGCAGGAGGAATGTTTAGTGTGGGAAAAACGAAAGCCCAGCTGTATGACAAATCGGGGAAAACCAAAAAGGTAACTTTCAAGGATGTGGCCGGACTTTCGGAAGCCAAGCAGGAAGTGGAAGAGATTGTCGATTTCTTAAAGCAGCCGGGGAAATATACCGGTTTGGGCGCAAAAATTCCCAAAGGCGCTTTGCTGGTGGGGCCTCCGGGAACGGGTAAAACGCTTTTGGCCAAAGCGGTCGCCGGGGAAGCGGATGTTCCGTTCTTCTCACTTTCGGGTTCGGATTTCGTGGAAATGTTTGTAGGAGTCGGCGCATCGCGCGTGAGAGACCTGTTCCGGCAGGCAAAGGCCAAAGCGCCCTGCATTGTTTTTATTGATGAAATAGACGCCGTAGGACGCGCCCGCGGGAAAAATCCGAGCATGGGTACCAATGACGAGCGGGAAAATACGTTGAATCAACTGCTTACCGAAATGGACGGGTTCGGGTCAAACAGCGGCGTTATTATTCTGGCGGCTACCAACCGCGTGGATATTCTGGACGGGGCGCTTTTGCGGGCAGGCCGTTTCGACCGTCAAATCAATGTGGATTTACCGGAACTGAACGAACGGAAAGAGATTTTCAACGTTCATCTGCGCGACATAAAGATTGACGCATCGGTTGATACCGAGTTTCTGGCACGCCAAACGCCCGGATTTTCGGGGGCCGATATTGCCAATGTCTGTAACGAAGCGGCTTTGATTGCCGCGCGAAGCGGAAAGGAAACCGTACAGAAAGAGGATTTCATGAATGCTGTCGACCGGATTGTCGGCGGGCTTGAAAGGAAATCGAAAGTAACCACACTGGAAGAACGCCGCGCGATTGCCATTCACGAAGCCGGGCACGCCACATTGAGCTGGATGCTCGAACATGCCAATCCGCTGGTGAAGGTAACAATTGTTCCCCGTGGAAAGGCGCTGGGCGCCGCCTGGTACATGCCCGAAGAAAGGCAAATCACTACCTGTCAGCAATTACAGGACGAAATGTGCGCGCTTTTGGGCGGACGGGCTGCCGAAGACTTTGTGCTCGGCAGAATTTCAACCGGCGCGTCCAACGACCTGGAACGGGTTACCAAACAGGCATACGCGATGGTTGTCTATTACGGCATGAGTGAAGATTTGCCGAATTTGAACTACTACGACACCAGCGGCCAGGACTGGGGCATGTTTTCCAAACCGTACAGCGATGAAACCGCCCGCCTGATTGACGAATCGGTGAAAAAAATTATCAACGAACAGTACGAACGCGCCAGGGCAATTCTGACCGGATGCCGCGAACAGCACCGCGCCTTAGCCGATTTGCTGCTGGAAAAAGAAGTGATTTATGCCGATGATTTGGAAAAGATATTCGGCAAACGGAAATGGATTTCCCGTTCGCAGGAAATTATGGCCGAACAGGAACTGCTCAAATTAGACAAACCTTCGGAAGAAACCGCAAATCTCCCCGAAAGGCAGGAAGATAAAAAGGAAGAATGAAGAATTTGCTTACAAGAACATTAACGGGAATTGCCTGCGTGGGGCTGATATGTGTCGGAATTATGTGGCATTCCCTTTCTTTTTTTGTTGTCTTTGCTACGGCTACGATTCTCTGCCTGTGGGAATTTTATCATTTAATCAATGCCCGGAAACGGACTAAAATCAATGCTTACCACAACTGTTTCGGGGGATTCCTTTTATTTTCGGTTACTTACCTGTATGCGTCGGGCCTGTTCGACTACCGTATATTTTTTATTTATCTGATTTATATTGTCATTATTCCGGTTTCGGAATTATATGAAAAACAGCAAGACCCCATCAATCATGCCGCATATATTTTTCTTGGCCAAACCTATATCGCTTTGCCTTTTGCGCTTCTGAACATGATTGCTTTCCGGGGAATTGCCGGAGAAACGCCGGTTTATGATCCGCTGATGATTTTATCCCTTTTTGTATTTCTTTGGATTAACGACACGGGCGCATATCTGGTGGGTATGGTTACGGGGAAACATTACCTTTTCGAGCGTATTTCTCCTAAAAAATCATGGGAAGGCTTTGCCGGCGGCCTGGTTTTTACGATAATCTCCGCATGTGTTTTTGCCCGCTTCCAGCCTGAAATTACACTTTACCACTGGACAGGCCTGTCGCTGTCGGTCGTTGTTTTCGGCACTTGGGGCGACTTGACGGAATCGTTGATGAAACGGACCTTGGATGTGAAAGACTCCGGCTGTTCGCTTCCCGGTCATGGCGGTTATTTAGACAGGTTCGACAGTCTTCTTTTGGCGGTTTATGCCATGCTTTTTTACGTGCAGCTGTTTATTCTTCAAAATTAACAGGGTGAATTTCAAATTGTTGCTGCGTCACCAGCAAGCTGCATGCGCAGATTCAAGTTATAAATGCAACTTTTTTATTAATGTTACTAATGAGTCTGCTTAAAGGAGTCTCAAAGTTAAGCAATTTTCTTGGTCTTCTGTTGATTTTATGCTGGAAAAGCAATATATCATCGTCGGAATATCTGTCAAAAGGCTGTTTTTTAGGGATATACTGTCTGACCAAACCGTTATTGTATTCATTCAAACCTCTTTCCCAAGAGGAGTACGGATGCGCAAAAAAATATTCAGCGCCAAGTTTTTTAGCAATATATTTGTGTTCATAAAATTCGCTTCCGTTGTCGGAAGTGATTGAATGCACAAAGTCTCTGTAAGGCAAAAACATAAAAAACAGTTCTCTGGCGAGCGCCTTCGCGTTTTTTCCCTCTTTAAGTTTTCTCATCAGCAGGAAGCCGGTTGTTCTTTCGGTAGCGGTCAATATTGCGCCCCTGTTTTCGGGGCCGACAACCGTGTCAGTTTCCCAATCGCCAAAACGCTGTTTGAGAGTGATTACCTGCGGTCGATCATAACCTTGTCGGGGATGATGACTTTTTTACCTCCGACGGGCCGTTTACGGTGCTTGAGACGGTGGCGGCAATGTTTCCACAAGGTACCGCCCTTCTGTTTATCCATCCTGATATACTGATAAATACGCTCATGACTGACCGTTGGAATACCGTTTTTGCGGCACCATCCGGTAATCTGTTCGGGCGACCACTGTTCTTCGCT
>JAIRNV010000017.1 GCA_031257875.1 Dysgonamonadaceae bacterium | reverse complement strand
AGCATCAAACGAATGAGGACAGTTAAAGACGAATGCAGACTCAGAGCCGGCAATTTTGTCGGTCATATCTTTAGTACCTGTGCAGCACTGCATAATTTCAGAATTAAATTTAATCCATGACATTACGAAAACTAAATTACATAAACTCTATTGAATTAAAATCAATCAGCGAATTACTGAAAATGAGATTTTTCATTCCCACGTATCAGCGTGGGTATCGTTGGACAGAACAACAAGTGAAAGACTTGTTGGACGACATTAACTCTTTTAGCCCTAAGGAAGTTCCAAACACTGATAAGAAAACGTGGTATTGCTTACAGCCTGTTGTTGTCAAAGCAAGAAATAATCAAAAGGAAGTCATTGAATGGGAAGTCATTGACGGACAACAACGATTAACAACTATCTTTTTAATTTTACATTACCTAAATCAAGGATATGTTGAAAATCGCAGAAAGAAACTTTTTGATTTGGAATATGAAACACGAAATACACCAAAATCAAACAGCAAGGAATTTTTGCAAAATGTAAATCAAAAAAACGAAAAAGAAGCAGGAGAGAATATTGATTATTATCACATTTTTAATGCTTATAAGGCTATTAATGATTGGTTTGATGAAAAAGGACAACAGTATCAAAGTGTTTTTGAACCAAAATTTATTTATAATACACAAGTCATCTGGTATGAAACCAACGAAGACGATGCTGCTAAAATATTCACCCGTATCAATATGGGCAAAATTCCTTTGACTAATGCGGAACTTATCAAAGCGCTATTTCTCAACAGTTCCAACTTCAAAACAAACAATGCCGTTAATGAAGAAAAAATCCGTTTGAAACAGTTAGAAATCGCTTCCGAATGGGATTTTATTGAATACTCATTGCATAATGACGAGTTTTGGTGGTTTATCAATAAAGACGAAAACGAGAAAGACACTCGCATTGAATTTCTCTTTGAATTACTTGTTGGCGAATCAGAGAACAAAAAAGATGACACCTATACTTTCAGAAAATACAGTGAAAAATTCAAAGATAAATCGAAAAAAGAAAAAGAAATTGAGAATAATTGGAAACAAGTAAAACGCTATTTCCAAACCTTGCAGGATTGGTTTGATAATCGGGAATTGTACCATAAAATTGGTTTTTTAGTTGCATACGGGGAAGATATAAAACAACTCATAGAAGATTCTCAACAGAAAAACAAAATTGAATTTATTCGTTTTATTGACGAAAAAATAAAAGAAAGATTTAATTCCATTCAACTTGCTGATATTGAATATAAGGATGGTAGCCGGGTTAGGCAAATTTTATTGTTGCATAATATCCAAACTATGCTGAATAACGAAAAAGAAAATTCTCGTTTTCCGTTTAACCGGTATAAAAAAGAGAAGTGGGACATAGAACATATTCACGCAAAGGCTTCGGAAGCAAAAGTGAAAGATGATGAACAGAAGAAGTGGTTAGCCGAGAATTTTGAAAAAGATGAGTCTGTGCATAATAATGATGATTTGAATAAAAGAATCAGCGATGTGTCTAACGGAATAAAAGACGACAATTTTCAAGAAATAATAGATTATGTATTAGGAGAAGAAGATAATAGCATACGAAACTTATGTTTATTAGACAAGGGTACTAACCGCTCATATAAAAATGATTCTTTCAAGAATAAACGAAAGAAAATTATAGAGCAAGAGAAACAAGGTACTTTTATCCCAATATGCACAAGAAATATTTTTATGAAATATTACTCAACAGAACTTATACAATTAGGGCAGTGGTCTGAAGCAGACAAAAATGCATATATAGACAATATCAAAGAAGTTCTGAAACAGTATTTACCAAACACAAAAGGAGGACTAAATTATGAGCGAAAATAAACAACAATTCGAAAAATTAAGTTTTCGGCAATTGCTGGAAAGTCGCAAAGTCGAAATTCCAATTATTCAAAGGGATTATGCGCAAGGCAGAGCAAAACAAGAAAAAGTTAGAAATGAATTTTTAGATGCTCTCAAAGAGGCCTTAACAGGAACCCCTGTTGAACTTGATTTTGTTTATGGCAGCGAGAAAGAAAATACTTTGCAACCATTAGACGGACAGCAACGTCTCACTACTTTGTTTCTTTTGCATTGGTTTATTGCCAATAAAGAAGGGAAATTAGGAGAGGCAAAATTTTTGTCTGAATTCACTTACGAAACCCGCACAAGTTCACGGGAATTTTGCAAGGAGTTGGTTGATAAAAGTATTGATTATCAAAATTTATTACCCATAAATAATGATGCAGTAACCGCTGAAAATCAACTTTCTGAAACAATCAAAAATGCTGCGTGGTTTGTAGAATCATGGCAAAAAGACCCGACCATTTCGGCAATGTTGATAATGCTTGACGCTATTCAAGCAAAATTCAAAGACACTTCGGATATTTGGGGAAAATTGACTGAAACTGCAGAAGACAAACGCCCGATCACTTTTCTCTATATCAAATTGGAGACCTTTGGGCTTTCAGATGACTTATATATCAAAATGAATGCTCGAGGCAAGCAACTTACAAATTTTGAGAACTTCAAAGCGGATTTGGTCGGGCATATCAAAGGATGGGATAAAAATGAAGGCCACCAAAATACTATTGCCCATAAATTGGATACAACGTGGACTGATATCTTCCGGAAAAACAACAAAGATAGTAAAATTGATGAAATCTATTTTGCTTTTTTGAACCGGTATTTTTTGAATGCGCTGATAACTACAATGAAAGATGAAAAATGCGCTTTGTTGTCTGCTGAAAAAATTGAAAAGAATAAATCCTTTCGTGTTTTATATGGAAATAAAGGATATGAAAGTTTTGATGCCTGTAAAGATTTCGGGCAAGATGTATTAGCGAGTTTAACTAAAACATTGGATAGTCTCAAATACATTTCCAATACAGATATAGCAAATTGTTTCCCTGAATGGGTAGAGAAAGACAAATTTTATTTTATTCCGCAATATGATAACAACAGTAGTATAACCGGATTAACTCAACCACAGAAGAGAGTAATTGTTCATGCAATTTGCCGTTATTGCGAGAATGAACAATACAATAAAACAACTTTCAAACAATGGATGCGGATTGTTTGGAACACTGTAGAAAACACAGAAATCGGCAGCGTTCCTGCAATGATTGGCACAATGCGTTTGATTGATGAATTGGGAAATCATTCGCACGAAATCTATTCCTGGTTGGCTAATGATGCTAATAAAATCACTTCAGAAATAGCAAAAAAACAAGTAAAAGAAGAACGGGAAAAAGCAAAACAAATACTTGACGAAAATGGAAATCTGTCAATAGATAAAAACAGTGAAATTTGGGAACAAAAAATCATTGACGCTGAAAACACTGCCTTTTTTAAGGGTGCTATTCGTTTTATGTTTACTAATGAAAATGGTTCTTATGATTGGAGCTTATTTGATGGCAGATTGGAAAACTCAAAGAAATATTTTGATAAAGAAGGAGTAATAGAAGAATATAAAACAGATGCTTTATTATTAAGAGTATTGATAACTAAATTTACCGAATGGGACAATTTTACAGACATTCATTACGATAACAATGTTTCAACTTGGAAAAATGACTTGTTAATTTCAAGAAAACAGATTAAAGCTATTTGTCATCTGTTCAATGAATCCGATGTGAGTTCAATTGACCTTGCTAACTTCACATCTTCCTTAACAGATAGGATAAAACTATTTCACGAAGATTTAGTACAAACACCTTTGTTATCCCAAATTGTACCAGGCTGTATGTTTCATTGGCGGAATTATGGTGGCAGATATTCACTTTATCCATATAACACAAAAGCACAATGGAAAATTTATGTTCTTGCAGACAACAGAAATGGAATATTGTCTAAATTGAATGTTGAAAGTAATAATAAAAGAGATGGAGTTCCATATTTCTGGGGTTGGGAGATTTATTATAAGCATAATGGTAAAGAGTATAAATTATGGGATAATCTTCAAGTGAAAAATGATAAAGGCAATTGGGAAGAAGTAAAAGATACGTTGGAAAATCCAATTACTCTTGATAATCTTGAAGAGTATTTAACTAACTTATAATGCACCTACTCCACCTGTCCGGCACCCACTCGCAGCACCGCAAACTGCAAAATCTACCGCCCGCCGATATTATCATTCATTCCTGCAATATATCCATGTCAGGCAAAGCCGAAGAGGTAACAGATTTTATAGACTGGTTCGGTACGCTTAATTACAGGCACAAGATTTTCATTGCCGGCAATCACGATTTTTGTTTAGACGGGAAATCAAACCGAAATGTCATTTATTCGGACATATTCACGACGCTTACGGCATGAAAAAATCAAAAACAACCGTTTGAAATTACGATTTGTACACCCGTACAAATACGTAGGGGCGACCCTCGCGGTCGCCCCTAAATACGGTTGTGAATGAGGGCAGGGGCAAGCCCTGCCCCTACAATATTCAATACCCGCGAATCGCTTTAATTCCCGGCAATACTTTCCCTTCTATAAATTCCAAAAGAGCGCCGCCGCCGGTTGATACATACGACATTCTGCCGGCAATACCGAATTTATTGACGCATGCCACCGAATCGCCGCCGCCGATAAGCGAGAATGCACCGTTGTCCGTTGCCTTTGCAATAGCCAAACCTACGGCTTTGGAGCCGCCGGCAAAATTATCAAATTCAAATACGCCCGTCGGCCCGTTCCAAAGTATCGTTTTGGATGCTTCGATGACTGCGGTAAAGTCCTTTTCCGTTTCGGGGCCAATATCCAGGCCTTCCCAACCGTCGGGTATCTCTCCTGCCGGAACGAACTGTGTTTTTGCATCGTTACTGAAACTGTCCGCCGCTTTGGCGTCTACGGCCAGCACTAAATTTACGCTGTTCTCCTTCGCTTTCCGAATCAGGCTCAAAGCCAAATCCAGTTTATCGTCTTCTACAATCGAATTGCCGATTTTACCGCCCAGCGCTTTGGTAAAAGTATAAGTCATGCCGCCGGTAATAATCAGATTGTCCACTTTGGTAAGCAGGTTTTCAATGATGTCAATTTTGGAAGATACTTTCGAACCGCCCATGATGGCTGTGAAAGGACGAACCGTGTTTTTCAATACCTTTTCCACGGCGTCGATTTCATTTTGCATCAGGTAACCGAACAGTTTGTGTCCGGCGTCGAAATAATCGGCGATAATTGCTGTCGATGCATGGGCGCGGTGGGCAGTACCGAAAGCGTCGTTTACATAAACCGTTGCGTAAGAAGCCAGTTGTTTCGCCATTTCTTTCTGTTTGGCTTTTTCGGCTTTCCTGGCGGCGGCGATTTCTTCTTCGGGAGCGTCTTTTGCCAGTCCGCGGGGCTTGCCTTCTTCGGCTGCATAGAAACGGAGATTTTCCAGTAAAAGCGCCTGCCCGGCTTTCAAAGCGGCTGATTTTTTAACAGCTTCCGCGCCGAGACAATCGTCGGCAAACTCAACGGGAATGCCCAACAACTTGGATACATGTCCCAAAATATGTTTCAAAGAGTATTTTTCGGTTACTCCACTTGGACGTCCCAAATGGGAAGCGATAATCAGGTTGCCGCCATCCGAAAGAATTTTTTTCAATGTCGGAATGGCAGCCCTGATGCGGGTGTCGTCCGTAATATTGAATTTTTCATCCAACGGTACATTGAAATCTACGCGGACAAATGCTTTTTGTCCTGAAAAATTAAATTTGTCAATTGTTTGCATAATATAGTTAATTACGAATTAATAATTACGAATGTTGTTTTTCAAATTCCCGCATAGCGTCAATCAAAGCCAGTACCGCTTCTTTCGGCAAGGCATTGTAGGTTGAAGCCCTGAACCCGCCGACCGAACGGTGTCCTTTAATACCAACCATGCCTTTGGATACGGCGAACTGTAAAAATTCGGCTTCCAAATCCTTGTATGCTTCGTTCATCACGAAACAGATGTTCATCAGCGAACGGTCTTCCCTGACCGTGACGGTGCCTTTAAACAGTTTGTTACGGTCGATTTCGGCATAGAGCATATCCGCTTTTTCTTTGTTGCGACGGTACATTTCGGTGAGACCGCCAATGGATTTCAACCATTTCAAAGTTTGCAAAGCGGCGTAAACCGACACTACGGGCGGCGTATTAAACATTGAGCCTTCCTTTATATGCGTGCGATAATCCAGCATGGTCGGAATCGGACGGCTTACTTTTCCCAGAATTTCGTCTTTCACAATCACAAAAGTTACGCCTGCCGGCGCCAGATTTTTCTGTGCGCCTCCGTAAATAAGCCCGTATTTGCTCACATCCACCGGACGGGAGAAAATATCGGACGACATATCTGCAACCAGAGTTACCGGCGAATCAATGTCGTGATGGATTTCGGTTCCGAAAATCGTATTGTTGGTAGTAATGTGAAAATAATCGGCGTCGGACGGGATGGTATAATCTTTGGGGATATATGTAAAATTGTCGGCTTTGGAAGAGGCAACCTCTACAACTTCGCCAAACAGCCTGGCTTCTTTCAATGCCTTGCTTGCCCATGTGCCGGTATTCAGGTAAGCGGCTTTCTTTTCCAGCAGATTGTAGGGCGCCATGCAAAATTCCAGACTTGCCCCGCCGCCCAAAAACAGTACGGAATAACCTTCCGGAATATTTAAAAGTTCTTTGAATAAAGCAACTGTTTCGTCCATCACAGCCTGAAATTCTTTGGAACGGTGGCTTACTTCCATTAAACCCAAACCCGTACCGGCAAACTCCCGGATAGCGTCAATCGTATTGTTTACAGCTTCCTGCGACAAGATAGAAGGGCCTGCATTAAAATTGTACTTCTTCATATAAAATATATTTTAAATTAAAAAATCCTGTTTGAGAAAGGCATTTGAAATTGCCGTGAGTGAAAGCGTAATGACCGCGACAATTTGAAATTACCCTTTTGAGACTGCGAAGGTACTACTTTTTTTTCAGTTATTTCCCCGCAATGAATTCAAATGTTCCTGAATTTTTTTCTCCTGAGCATTATTTTGAGAAAACCAAAATTTCTTATCCTTGATTTCTTCCGGTAAATAAACCTGTTCGACATAATTCCCTTCATAGTCGTGAGCATACTTGTAACCCTTATGATAATTCAGACTTTTCATCAATTGGGCAGGCGCGTTGCGCAAATGGAGCGGAACCGGCAGATTACCCGACCGGTTGACTTCCGCCGCCGCATTCTCAATGGCCATATACGCCGAATTACTTTTGGGACTTGTTGCCAAATAAACGGTTGTTTCCGCCAGAATAATCCGCCCTTCGGGCCAACCGATTTTAGTCAGCGCATCAAAGCAGGCGTTGGCCAGCAACAGGGCATTGGGATTCGCCAAACCAATGTCTTCCGAAGCGGAAATCACCAGGCGGCGAGCGATAAATTTGGGGTCTTCGCCTCCGGCAACCATCCGCGCCAGCCAGTAAACAGCGCCGTCGGGGTCGCTGCCCCGAATGGATTTGATAAAAGCCGAAATAATATCGTAGTGCATTTCACCGCCTTTGTCGTAAGCGACAGGATTTTCCTGCAGGCGGTCGATGACTTTTTCGTCGGTAATAATGACAGGAGTATCCGGATCGTCAGTTCCATCAGCGTCGATAACCAGTTCGAGGATATTGAGCAGTTTACGGGCGTCTCCGCCGGAGAATCGCAACAATGCCGCCGTTTCCTGTATCGTAACGTTTTTCTTTTTCAGTTCGACGTCGATGGTTAAGGCTTTGTGCATCAGTGTCAGCAAATCGTCCGCACACAGGCTTTTCAGGACGTAAACCTGACAGCGGGAAAGCAAAGGGCTGATTACCTCAAACGAAGGATTTTCGGTTGTCGCGCCAATCAAAGTAATGGTTCCGGTTTCGACGGCGGTCAGCAGCGAATCCTGTTGGGATTTGCTGAAACGATGGATTTCATCAATAAACAAAACGGGGCGTTTGCTGTCGAAAAAAGCGGTCGATTTGGCTTTTTCGATTATTTCCCGCACATCTTTTACGCCCGAATTGATGGCGCTCAGCGTGAAAAAAGGAATATCCAGCTGTCCTGAAATAATCCGCGCCAAAGTCGTTTTCCCGACGCCGGGAGGTCCCCACAGAATAAACGAGGGAATACTTCCCGAATCAATCATTTTCCGAAGGACGCTTCCTTTCCCCACCAGATGTTTCTGGCCGACATAGCCGTCTAAAGACTGGGGGCGCATTCGTTCTGCCAACGGTCGATTCATGGAATATTGTTGTTTGTTGAGACCGCAAAATTAATGATATTCCGGTAAATTAACAAAACATATAGAATTATGAATTATCAAAAAGAGAGAGGTGCACCTGTCATTCCCGCGCAAGCGGGAATCTCATGTAAAAACGTACGGATTAGCATGGGATTGGCTCTGCCGAACGTTGTTTCCCGCTTTCGCGGGAATGACAGGATACAACAACAAAATGCTTTTCATAGAAAAAACCGCGCATTTCCACGCAGGAAATTTTCAACAGACATTCGTTTTTTACCTGTCTGCTGGAGATTTTTTATTCGAATAAAACCGTCGGAAGTTGCAATATCTAATTGTTTTTTTCCATCGCTAACAACACTTCCGGGGATTAAACCGTGCCGGTTCGGGATTTTTTCGGTCTCGAAAATTTTTAATGTAAGTAATCCGTTTTGAGTTGTTTCCAATTCAGTCCAGGCAGCAGGGTAGGGAGACAGCCCCCGTATAAAATCATAGACTTTTTTGGTTGTTTTGTTCCATTCAATTTTGCACGTTTCCTTGAAAATTTTAGGAGCCGGATTCAGGATTTCTTTGTTGGAAATAAGTGTTTTTTGTTCTATGGTATCTACTTTTCTGTCTCTGATTGCATCGACGGTTTTGAGTACCAAACCGGCGCCTGTCCGCATCAACCGGTCGTGGACAGTTTCGGCATTATCCGTGTCTTCAACGGGAATCCGTTCCTGAAAAATGATTTTTCCCGTATCAATTTCACGGGTAAGGAAAAACGTGGTAACACCCGTTTCTTGTTCTCCGTTGATAATCGCCCAGTTGATGGGAGCTGCCCCGCGATATTGAGGCAACAGGGATGCATGAAGATTGAACGTTCCTGAAGGCGGCATGTTCCAAACGACTTCAGGTAACATCCTGAAAGCGACAACAATCTGTAAATCGGCTTTCCATGCCTGCAACTGTTTCAAAAAATCCGGATCTTTCAGTTTTTCCGGCTGAAGCAAAGGAAGATTTTGCGATAAAGCATATTCTTTTACCGGACAGGCCTGCAACATGCTTTGATGCTTTCCCACCGGTTTATCCGGCATTGTGATAACGCCGGCTACATTGTAACCGCCTTCAACCAGGGCGCGCAGGCTTTCGACGGCGAAACCGGGAGTGCCCATGAAAACGATGCGGGGAAATTCATCTTTTAACATCCTACTATTGTCACTTTGCTTGTTTCATCAATTATCCACGAAATCTTTTCGTCCCACGAAAGTTCTTTGGCTTTGGGACGCCGGTCGAAAATCACCAGCCAGGCAGGCGCCGATGAATCTGTTTTATCGCGATACCCCTGTATCTGCTCCAGTCCCTCTTCCCTGACAGTGGCCGGGCTATCGCCGGAACGGATAATTTTTATTTCGATGATATAACATTTTCCGGCATATTCCACTGTCAGGTCCATACGTCCCCGACCGGCGGCCAGTTCCCTGTCGATATCTCCGCCGCCGTTGGTCACACGCTGCAGAAACGCCATCAGCAAAAGATGCGGAAAGGCTTCGGTATAGTCGGCTTTTTTTTCCCATATCTCCGAATGGCGCCGCCAGAACTTTTGAAATTCCTGCAACAGCCTGTCCATATCCAGTTCGCCGTTCGGTTTCTGCCATTGCCACGACGAAGGCGGCGGAAAGGAATCAT
>JAIRNV010000007.1 GCA_031257875.1 Dysgonamonadaceae bacterium | reverse complement strand
AATACTTCAAGTTAGCCGACAAAAAGAGCAGGTTGCAGGAAATGGATGAAAGGTATCGCCGGCGCCTTCGGATGTGCTGATATGGAAATGCCGGAAGAAAGTGAAGACTCGTTTTAAGAATCTATGTAAATGCGGTATCGGGCTAACTACCCGTTTCTTATGGATTGCTATCGTAAAACTGTATCGTAAGTAAGGAACCGCCTTGGTACCGAACGGTATGCCAGGTGATGTGAGAGGACGAAACGGGAAATAATCCCGTTTCTCCTACTCGATTACGGTGGGCATATTTTTAATCCGGCAGGGTGTAAGTCCCTGCACACGTCGAGTTGGCAGGAAGTGTTAGCGACTGGCAAGGGGGTTGTCCGCGAGGGCAAATCTGAAGGAAGCCATTAGCAAATGCGAGGTAATGACGCACAGAAACTTGATACAGGGCTGCACAGCGGATGGCAAGCAGGCAATGGATTGCGCAGCAAAACAATACGAAGGACTGAATTTGTAACTGTAAGGAGCAGTCGGTTTAAAATCGAGACAATGGAGCAGGTATGCAGTCCGGAAAATCTTCGGAGGGCTTACAGAACAGGTAAAACAGAACAAATGATTGACGGATTAATCAGTCAGCGCACCGAAGGCACACCGCAGGGCAGTCCCCTCTTCTCACCATTGTCGAATATAGTATTGGACGGGTTGGATAAGGAGTTGGAGGGCAGGGGACACCGCACAAGTGACTTCTTTTTACATGTTATTTATTTAGTATCACTAGATCATTCGCTCCCGATGGAACAAATCTTGGCAATTTCACGGGAAATGCAGGCGGATACCGGTTTGTTGATATCGTTTTAACAAAAATAGATTAAATGTGTTTAGGCGATGGGATTGCCGCTATTCAATCAATCACATCCAACAGCATCCGAATACCGTTATTACACGACCGTAAAATATTATTTTCCCGACTGTTGGAAAAAAGAAATTTCCGGGCTATCAGCCGTTTTTTACAGGATACGGCTATCCATACCGTTCCGACGGGGTTTTTTTCCGTGCCGCCGTCGGGGCCGGCAATGCCGGAAATTGCTATCGCACAGTCGGAATTAAATATCCTCCGTGCGCCCAGAACCATCTGTTCTACAACTGCAAGGCTGACTGCTCCGTATTTTTTTATATCACTCAAACGTACTCCAAGTATTTGCCTTTTTGCATCGTTGGAATAGGATACAACACCGCCCTTAAAGTACCGGGAGCATCCGGGAATGGCTGTGAACAGGCTCGCTAATTTACCGCCCGTACAGCTTTCGGCAAGACTTAACGTCAAGCCTTTTTCCTTTAATATACGATCCAGAATATTTTCCGGATTATCATCTTCTTCCGAAAGTATCGAACCGGAAAGCAGGGCTTTCAACTTTCCGGTTTGCAACCCCATCGTTTCATTCAGTCCGGTTTCGTCGGAATCTTTTCCGGTCAAACGCAGGCGAATCAGTCCCGAAGCGGGAAGATACGCCAGTTTAACGGATGCTGGCAATTCATTCTCGAAAGTTTCAAGATGAATTGCCAGCATTGATTCGGAATAGTCTTTCACCCAAAAAGTTTGATGCCGGATAAATCCCCTTTTTCGGAAAAACATTTGCAGGCGGGGCAGTATTTCATTTGTCATCGCCCATTTCATTTCATAAGGAACGCCGGGCATGGAAACCAGTATTTTTCCCTCTTTCTCAAACCACGTAACAGGCGCCGTACCCGCTTTGTTTTGTATAACCGTGCTGCCGGCAGGCACATACGCCTGGTTGCGGGTTAAGCCGTTGAGAATTTTATGGTTCCCGTGAACGACTTCCTTGATGGTTTCCAAAGTTGCATTGTCAAAAATCAGTGTGGTTTTGAAAAATTGAACAAGCGCCTTTTTGGTAATATCATCTTTCGTCGGGCCGATACCGCCGGTCACCAGAATAACTGAAGCCCTCGAAAAAGCGCGCCCGAAAGCGTCCAAAATATCTTCTTCAACATCGCCAACCGTCGTTTTGTAACGGACATCAAAGCCCGATTTGTTCAATTCCTGAGCCATCCATGCCGAATTGGTATCCAGAACCTGTCCTATCAACAGCTCGTCGCCGATGGTAATTATTTCAACTTGAAGCATATTAGCACAAATCATTAAATAGTTTATATTATTTTTTTTGTAAACACAAAGATATAACTTAATTTTTTACGTATATTTATTTTCCCTGTTTATTCGCATTCCGTTTTGCAGCCAAACCTTTCCACACAAGCCAAATGCCTGCAATAATAAACGGGATACTCAATAGTTGCCCCATATTCAGCAGCATCCCTTCTTCAAATTCTTCCTGGCTGTTTTTCAGAAACTCGACGAAGAAACGCGACAGGAAAATACCAGTCAAAAACACGCCGAATATCAAGCCTTCGTATTTATAGTCTTTTCTTTTCCAATACATCCATAAACAGGCGAAACCGGTAAGCACATAGAAAAACGCTTCGTAAATCTGCGTCGGATGCGAAGGCGGGGAATAGACCGGCGGATAGCCGTGCTTCCAGTACGGTAAATTTTCAATAAAGCGGAAAGCCCACGGAACCGTGGTTTCCCGGCCGTAAATTTCATGGTTCATCAAATTGCCAATGCGAATCAGAGCGCCCACAAACCCGACAGGAACAACCAGACGGTCGAAAGTCCACAGCATGTTTTTGCGCGTAACCCGCCTGGAATAAATCCAGACGGCGATAATAATCCCAATCGTACCGCCGTGACTGGCAAGCCCTCCTTCCCAGGTTTTCAGGATTTCGACCGGATGGGAAAAATAATATCCGGGATTGTAAAACAAAACGTGTCCGAGGCGGGCGCCGATGACTGTCGCTATGATGACATACATAAAAAGGCTGTCGTACCAGTCAGGATTCAGGTTCTCGTTTTTCCAGATTTTTTTGACTATCCACAGCCCTAAAGCAAAACCGATTACAAAAGCAAGCGCATACCAGCGGATTTCCCTTCCCCAAAACGGTACCGCAAATGCCGCAGGATCGGCATTCCAAGTGATATAAGATAATAACATCGTCTTTTTGAATTAAATGATTAGACTGCAAAAGTACATAAAAAAACCGTATCTTTGTGCTGCGAAATGTAAAAGAGGCTGTCTCAAAAGAGTAATTAGAACACAGATGAGACGGATAAAACGGATTTTCACTGAATATTTCTTTTTGTAGAAAATCGTAATTATCTGCCAATCAAAAATATAAAAAAACTGTGTTTATCCGTATCATCTGTTTTATCTGTGTTCTTATTGACTTTCAAGACAGCCTCGGCACAAAATATAAAATACAAAAATGGAAGTTATCATTATAATTACGCTTATCCTGCTTAACGGCATTTTTTCCATGTCGGAAATCGCACTGGTCTCGGCGCGTAAGACACGACTGGAAACAGAAGCGAAAAAAGGCAGCAAGGCAGCCAAAACCGCGTTGCTTCTTTCCCACGAACCGGACAAATTCCTTTCCACAATTCAGGTGGGCATTACGCTGACAGGTATCCTCACCGGTTTGTATTCGGGAGAAGCCTTTGCCGGCGACGTTGCAAAACTCATTGAACCCGTCGGCGTTTTAGCCCCGTACGCACCGGCCATCTCAACCTTTTTCATTGTATTTATCGTAACTTATTTGACCATTGTATTCGGCGAATTGATACCCAAACGATTGGGTCTCAATATGTCCGAACGTATAGCAAAAGCAGTGGCAAGACCCATGCTCGGCCTGTCCCTTATGATGAGTCCGGCAGTCTGGCTGTTGTCTAAAAGCACGACCGTATTTTTAAAAATACTCGGAATCAAGGATGATGAAAGCAAAGTGACCGAAGAAGAAATCAAATCCCTCGTGAAAGAAGGACTGGACGCCGGCGAAGTGCAGGCTGTGGAACACGCTATCGTGGAACGGGTTTTCAGTCTCGGCGACCGTGATGTGGATTCCATCATGACGCACCGCAACAATTTGGTGTGGCTGAATGTTTCCGACGACAAGGACAAAATCCGCGAAACGGTTATGAACGATATGCACGGTATCTATCCGGTTGCCGCCGGAAATCAGGACGACATTTCAGGTGTAGTGTATTTGAAAGATTTATTCGGACGCATTGACACACCCGATTTTTCGATGGAACAAATCATGCGCCCCGTACACTACCTTCCTTATAACAAGAGTGTTTACGGCGCTTTGGAACAATTCAAAAAAGAGCATGTCAAATACGCCTTTATAACGGATGAATTTGGCGAAGTGCTGGGAATCGTTACCATGACCGATATGATAGAAGCGCTGGTTGGCGAAGTCGCCGAAGAAGGGGAAGAAAGTTCCATTATCGCAAGGGACGACGGCAGTTTTCTTGTAGACGGGCAATACTCGTTCTACAACTTCCTCGAATACTTCGACCTGGAAGAATGGTACGCCGAATACGATTACAACACCTTGAGCGGTCTGATTCTGGATATTTTGGAACATGTGCCGCGGGAAGGGGAAAAATTTTCGTGGTATCATTTTGATTTTGAAATTATCGACATGGACGGAGCGAGGATAGATAAAGTTCTGGTAAAATTGAGAATGGAGAATTGAGAATGGATAATTATTTGGTGGTGATGTAAAAAGTATGCTGTTATAAAAGTTTGGCAATCTTTGAGACTTGCTGCGAGTACAGCAAGTTCCCCGACAAAGTTTTGAGACTTGCTGTGAGCGCAGCAAGTTCCCCGACAAAGTTTTGAGACTTGCTGTGAGTACAGCAAGTTCCCCGACA
>JAIRNV010000092.1 GCA_031257875.1 Dysgonamonadaceae bacterium | reverse complement strand
CCGCATGACGTCAGTTATGCGGACAAATGCCGCATCTCTGCGAGATGCCGGTTCACCGTTCACCATTCACCACAAATCATTAATTTTTGATAAATCCGGACGCACAAAATCATACCGCGGCATAAGTTGTAATTATTTTTAACTGAATATATTTGGTAATTAGCATAGAATGCAAAGTATAAATTATGAAATTCTGTAATTCTCTCTAAAATCAAAATATACAGCGGCAATTTGAAATGTATCTCTCCTTATTTTTATAATTGAAAAAATTCACGTAAATTTGTGCCGATTTTGGTGGTGTACTTCCCCGTTCGGGGAAAACACTGAAAAGGGAATCGGGTGAAAATCCCGAACAGACCCGCTGCTGTAAGCTCCGCTTATAGTCTTTGAGCAAAACTCAAATCCACTGTTCCGCAAGGAATGGGAAGGAAGTTTCAAAGACGGAGTAAGTCAGAAGACCTGCCAAATGAAATAAGTTTAAGGCTTTCGAGGAATAGAGCCGGCGACAAACGGAAGGGCGGGTTTCCTGCCCGGTTGGTTTATCACCGTTTTTTATTATTTTGAAGGCTGTTTAATAACCATTTAAACGGCTTTTTATGTTTACAGGCAAAGCGTTTTCGACAGGTGTACTGTGCCTGTTTGTATGTGCCGACATTGTTTCGCAGAGCAAACTGGACAGCACGCAGATTTTGAATGAAGTGGTCATTGTCGGCGACCGTTACCGTGAAGTGATTCCTTCGCAACGGCTGTCGGGCGAACGGCTGGAAGCCTTGAGCAGTTTCTCCGTTGCCGATGCTGTCCGTTACTTTTCCGGCGTACAAATCAAGGATTACGGCGGTATCGGCGGACTGAAAACCGTTGACGTCCGCAGTATGGGTACCAACCATCTGGGCGTTTTCTACGACGGCATCGAAATCGGCAATGCTCAAAACGGAACGGTCGATTTGGGCAGGTTTTCATTGGATATTATCGAAGAAATCAGCCTTTACAACGGGCAGAAAAGCGAGATTTTCCAGTCCGCCAAAGACTTCGGCTCGGCGGGAACGGTTTACCTGCGCACGCGCCGCCCGCAATTTACCGGTAATAAGAAAAGGAATATTATTTCCCGTTTCCGCACAGGTTCGTTTGATCTGGTTAATCCGTCAGCGCTTTGGGAACAGAAAATCAGCAAAAATATCAGTTCATCGGTTAGCGCCGAGTATATTTATTCTTCGGGAAAATATCCGTTTCGTTACCGTAAAGTATTGCCCGACAAAACCGTTGCCTGGGACACTACCGCTATCCGTCAAAACGGCGATATTCATTCCCTGCGCCTGGAAGGCGGCTTAAACGGTTTTACCGGCGACGGCAAGTGGCATGTCAAGGCTTATTTCTACGATTCGGAAAAAGGACTGCCGGGCGCAATCGTGAATAATGTATGGAAACACTACCAACGGCAATGGGACAGAAATTCCTTTGTGCAGGGAAGTTTCCGGAAGCCATTGTTCACGGGGTATGATTTTTTGGTAAATGTAAAGTATTCAAACGACCGGATGCGCTACCTCAACCCCGACACAACTTTAATGTATCTTGACAATCAATTTCATCAGCAGGAAATTTATATTTCCACAGCTAATAAATACGCTATTCTTCCGGATTGGGACGTCAATTTTTCCGCCGATTATCAGTGGAATACATTATCTTCCAACCTGATAAATTTTGTTTATCCCGCGCGAAATACCGCGCTCGCAGCATTGGCAACAGCTTTTGAGTGGCGACGGTTTAAGGGACAGGCAAGTTTGCTGGGAACTTTTGTGTTTGAACACCTCAGGTCGGGAAAGAAGCCTGAAGATAAACGGGAATATACGCCTGCCGTTTTCCTTTCTTATCAACCTTTTAAACAACACAGTTTGAATTTCCGCGCATTTTACAAACGCATTTTCCGGATGCCGACTTTCAATGACCTGTACTATACCGATATAGGCAATATCGCCCTGAAACCGGAATACACTGCGCAATACAATTTGGGTTTTCAATACGAAAAGCAGATGAACGGGGGAACTGTCCGTTATCTGAATATCCGCGCCGACGCTTATTACAACGAAGTAACAGACAAAATAGTCGCCGTGCCGAAAGGCGGCGGCAGCCTGTATCGCTGGACGATGAAGAATCTCGGTTACGTGGAAATCCGCGGGCTTGACGTTACGGCGCAATCGGGATGGCAATTGCCGTACAGCGTAATGCTGAATATGAATTTGAGTTATACTTTCCAGAAAGCGCAAAACTTTACCCCGGTTGAAGACGATACGGATATGGAATTTTACGGCGGACAAATTGACTATGTCCCCCGGCACAGCGGTTCTGTAATTGCCAATGCAACCCGGAAAACCTGGGATTTGAATTACAGTTTTATCTATGTCGGCGAGCGGTATCACAATTCCGCAAACATTCCGGCCAACTACGAGCAACCGTGGTATACTCATGATATGTCTTTGGGAAAAACATTGCATTATAAAAATATAAAATTCAAATTAACGGCGGAGATTAACAATGTATTGAATCAACAGTTTGATGTAATTACCTGTTACCCGATGCCGGGACGGAATTATAAACTGATATTAAAAATGGAGATATGAGAAATCATTCAATGAATATATTAATGGTTAATGATAAGTATGTGTGAAATTTTAAGTTATATTTTATTATACTTTGCGTAATTCGCGTAATTCGCGTTCAAAACAGATTTGTCCCCGTAAAGTATAAAATATTACGTTGTGTCTTTGTGCCTCCGTGTTTACATTAAAAAAAACAATACAAAATATTTAATGATTTATACTTATGAGCAATAACTCAATGAATAAGCGAACTTGCAATAATTCTTTGGATATAAATCGTTTCCTGTTCTACAAAAAAGATTATTGCCATTTTTTTATAAGTAATGTGTCGGGCTTTTTCGCCAAACATCTTTTGAACGTATTCGTTTTTGCCGATGGCACTGGCAAGGAAAGAAAGTTTCTCAACAGTATTGTCCAGTCCCTGCATATATTTATCGGAAATGCTCTTGGCTTTCAAATCATTCTCAATAAATTGGGCAAGTTTGGCAGCGTCGGAATAAGCCCTTTGGGATATTACAAGTTTCAACCTTTTCATAATGTCCTCAAATCAACGCCCTTGACCGGACAATATATTGCACATCATTTCACGGGTTTCTTGCCAGGTATATCCGATTGGATTCCCGTTTTCATCGCGAGGAATAGTAAGAATGCGCTTTGCGCCTTCAGGGTTTTCCGCAAGTATTTCTGCCCTCGTGCGATTCAATGCTTCCTCCGTAAAATGGGGGAAACCGTCGAGGTCGCCGTCAAATGGAGTTTCACAATTGCGTACCCTTCCGGCAGCGGGATTTTCGGCTATGCGGTGGAGAATATCCCTGCCGACTTCGGTAGTTTCATCAATATCAACCGTATACATGACACAAAATTTTTTGTGCAAAACTACAAATAATAAGTGATATGAGAAAATTTATTTTTACAGCAGCCGTAGCTTTATGTCTCTTTTCCTGCCGCGAAGATATCGAAATCTTCGTGCCGGAAGTCGTTCGGGTTTACATACCCGAATACACTTCCGTTCAAGGTTTCTACCTCTTGAACGAGGGCAATATGGGCAGCAACAAATCCACTTTGGATTACTGCGATTACACCACGGGCGAATATCACCGCAATATCTACGGCGACGCCAATCCCAGCGTTCCCAAAGAACTCGGCGACGTGGGCAACGACATCAAAATATACGGCTCAAAACTGTATGCCGTGATCAACTGCTCAAACAAGGTGGATGTGATGGATAAGTTTACGGCAGAGAAAACCGGACAAATCGACATTCCCAACTGCCGCTACATCCGTTTTCACGGGGGTTATGCCTACGTTACATCCTACGCCGGCCCCGTAGAACTGAATCCCGATTACAAACAGACCGGCTATGTGGCCAAAGTGGATACGGCAACGCTGGAAGTCGTAGACCGCTGCCTGGTCGGGTTTCAGCCCGACGAGCTGGAAATTGCCGGCAATAAGATTTACGTCGCCAATTCGGGCGGATACATGTTCCCGAATTACGAAAACACGGTTTCGGTGATTGATATTCCTTCGTTTACCGAAACCGGACGCATTGAAGTTGCACGGAATCTGCACCGCCTTCGCGCCGACCGCCACGGCAATTTGTGGGTAACGTCGCGGGGCGATTATTACACGCAGCCCTCGCGCCTGTACCGGATTGATATGTTGACCGACCGTCTGGTTGATTCGCTCGACATCGCAGTTTCCAATTTCCATCTGGACGGCGATTCGCTCTATCTCTACAGCGTCGAATGGAATTATATTGCCATGAAAAATACCGTTACTTACGGTATTGTCGATGTGGCGAAAAAAGAGATTGTTACCCGTAATTTCATTGCCGACGGAACGGAACGGAACATCAAAATTCCCTACGGTATTATGGTTAATCCTTTGACAAAGGATATTTATGTTACGGATGCAAAAAATTATGTTTCGCCGGGCACGCTTTACTGTTTCGGCAGCGACGGCAGGCAGAAATGGAATGTGAGGACGGGCGATATTCCCGCTCATTTTGTATTCCTTGGGGAACTGGTGGTTAATGATTAATGATTAATATTTTAATAAACACACGGGAGCATGTAAAAGCTCCACATCGCGCCGTCTGTTGATGTCAACGCATCTTGGTAAATAATATATTAATTATAAAATAAAGTAATAATGAAAAAGAATGTAATAAGCAGCATTATGATTGCCTGTACAGCAATGGCGGGCACTGTAGGCAATGCACAGTCGCCATACATCAGCAGGGTGTATGAATACAGGCCGGCGCCGGGACAGTTCATCAACGAGCTGCCCGAATATGAGCCGGGCGATACGCAGGAAGACATGAACCGCAAGGCGGAAGAGTATATCGCCGGAGAGCATCACAACGAAGGCATGATTTCGCTTGGCGGATACGGCGGTTATGCGGTTTTCGGTTTCGACCATCCGGTTGAGAACATTCCCGGCAGGTATGACTTCCGCATCCTCGGCAACGCTTTCTACGCCAACGACAATCCCAACGGCGAAGCCTCGCGCGAAGGCGGCAGCTGCGAACCGGGCATCGTCATGGTTTCGCGCGACGTCAACGGCAACGGACTGCCCGACGACCCGTGGTATGAACTCGCAGGCAGCGAATACAACCGTCCGCAGACCATTCACAATTACCGCATCACCTACTACAAACCCAACGAAAACAAAACGCCCGACCCCGACCCGGATTATCCCGATATCAACGACCGCACCTACATCCGCTGGACTACCAACGGACATGGCGACGGGTATCTCTACCGCAACACCTATCACCCGCAGCCTTATTATCCTCTTTGGGTCGAAAGCGATACGCTCTCTTTTGAGGGAACGAAACTGGCCGATAATTATGTGGACGAAAGCGGACACGGACACTACTACGTGCTGTATGCCTGCCACTGGGGATATGCCGACAACCGGCCCAATACCGACAACCGTTCGGCTTTCAACATCGAATGGGCGGTCGACGCCGGCGGCAACCGCGTTTCGTTGCCCGACATCAACTTTGTCAAGGTTTATACCGGCGTCAATCAATACTGCGGATGGTTAGGCGAAACGTCCACCGAAATCTCCGGCGCCATAGACCTGCACATCGCGGGCGGCGATGCGGCGGTGCCTGTATTCGTTTCGGACATCGAATTAGACCGCTATTCGGCGGAATTGCAACCGGGCGAAACTTTGGCGCTCACGGCAACTGTTATACCGGATAGTGCAGCAAACAAAGCCGTTACGTGGAAAAGCCTTGCGCCGGACGTTGCCGGGGTAAACGCTGCCGGCGTCGTAACCGCCCATACGGAAGGTTCGGCTGTGATACGGGCTATCGCCAACGATGGTTATTACATCGCAGAGTGCCATATTACAGTAGAAATGTATGTTCCGCAACCCGTAACTGTTACCGGCGTATCGCTCGACCGGACGGCGCTCTCGCTCAAAAAGGGCGCACGGGCGACGCTCACGGCAACAGTAGAACCGGCCGATGCGGCGAATCGGTCCGTTGTGTGGTCGTCGTCCGACACGGACGTTGCCGAAGTTACCGTAACCGGTCAGGTCATAGCTTTTGCTGCCGGAACAGCCGTTATCACAGCGAAAACTGTCGATGGCGGGTTTACCGCCGACTGTAACCTGACCGTTTCGTATCCTGCCGGAACGCAGGCGCTCGGTGAATGTGCGCCGCCACAGGCTTTTTATGCCGCCGGTGCGTTGTATCTGCGCAATCTCGAAGGCTATGCCTGCACGGTGTTTTCCGTTACCGGACAGTCTTTGCGGACATTCCGCCCTGCCTCGTCCGACGAACGGTGGCTTTGCATTTTGCCGCCGGGGGTTTATGTCCTTGTGGCGCCGGGTTTTACGCGGTTGATTAAAATCAATGGGAATTAAAGGGAATTGGGCTAAAACCTTCGGCTCGGCGTAGCGTCCACGCTACGCCGAGATAAAAGCAAGGCTCCAGCCTTGCAAACTGCAAAAAACAGGAATGTAAAAATGAATACGGGGTATAAAATAAGTGAACAGAAAACACTGTGCCGAACGGGGCAGGTGTCTTGTTTTTGGCGCTACATAGTGAGTATTTGTGCAGGCAAGGCTCCAGCCTTGCAAACTACAAAAAAACAGGAACGCAAAAATGAGTGCGGGATATAAAATAAGTGAGTGGAAAACACGTGCCGAGCGAGGCAGGAGTCTTGTTTTTGGCGCTACACAGTGAGTATTTATGTATGCAAGGCTTTAACTCGACGTAGCGTGGATGCTACGCCGAGCGTTGCAAAGCACAAAAAACAGATATATAATAATGAGTACAGGATATAAAATAAGCGAGCAGGACGGGTTACACTATGTAACATTTCAAATAGTCAGGTGGATAGATATTTTTACGCGCCAGGTCTATCGCGACATAATAATTGACAGTCTGCATTTTTGTCAGCAGCGCAAAGGACTGGAAATTTATGCTTTCGTTGTGATGAGCAACCATATTCATTTGCTGTTGCGTAGCGAAAAGGCGGAATTGAGCAATACAATAAAGGAATTTAAAAGTTTTACGGCAAAAAAGATACTGGAAGCCATTAATACGGAACAGGAAAGTCGCAAAGAATGGATGTTGAATTTGTTTGAATTTTCGGCAAAGCAACATAAACGAAACGAGCAATATCAGGTATGGACACATGAAAATCATGCGGAAACAGTTTATGGAAATCGTTTTATGGATACTAAAATAAACTATATACACGAAAATCCCGTCCGCGCCGGTATTGTTGAAAAAGCAGAAGATTATTTGCATTCAAGTGCAAGAAACTATGCGGGATTAGATGGCGTACTGGATGTAATACTTGTTCCGCAGTTTTTGGAACGAATAGGTTTAATGAGAAGTTTAAGATGAAAGTATTTTTGTATGCAAGGCAAGAGTCTTGTTTTTGGCACGATGCAGCGAGTATTTTTGTATGCAAGGCCGGAATTTTACCTGCGCTCGGCGTAGCGTCCACGCTACGTTGGGATAAAAGCAAGGCTCCAGCCTTGCAAACTGCAAAAAACAGGAATGTAAAAATGAATACGGGATATAAAATAAGTGAACAGAAAACACTGTGCCGAACGGGGCAGGTGTCTTGTTTT
>JAIRNV010000069.1 GCA_031257875.1 Dysgonamonadaceae bacterium | reverse complement strand
CGCATATATGCCGAATCATCCCGTGTAGCCATTCAGTCGGAGCGGACGGCAGTAACGGATTCTCTGTATGTCTGTCATTTAGGCGGTCATCAGGATTTTTAAATAAATTTGACCCTTATCCTGACCACTACAAAAATAAAGTTCTCATTGCCATACACCCCTGTTTTTTTATTTGTTTTATCTTTGCAAAAAATTATTATGGCAGGCATTTACATTCATATTCCATTTTGCAAACAACGTTGTGTTTATTGCGACTTTTTTTCTTCCACGCATAGCGAAATGAAGGATTCGTATGTGGAAGCCGTTTGCAGGGAATTGGAAATCAGACGGAATTATTTGCAAAATAAAACAATTGAAACAATTTATTTCGGAGGTGGAACGCCGTCACAATTAAACGTCAAAGATTTTGAAAAAATTTTCCGGGCAACGGGCGCATATAGAAATGCGCCCACGCAGGAAATCACTTTGGAAGCCAATCCCGATGACCTGACTTCTACTTATGTGGATTCGATTCGTCCGTTGCCGTTTAATCGGGTCAGTGTGGGTATTCAGAGTTTTAACGATAAAGAACTGAAGTTTTTGAACCGCCGGCACAGTGCGGAAACGGCTATCCAGGCGGTTAAACGCTTGCAGGAAAAAGGATTTACAAATATCAGCATTGACTTGATGTATGGTTTGCCGGGACAAAATGAAACCGGTTGGCGGAAAACAATTCGCAGGGCTAAAACTTTATCCGTTCAACATATTTCGGCTTATCACCTGACTTATGAGGAAGGTACACCTCTTTATAATGGTTTACAAAAAGGATTGATTCGTCAGGTAGAAGAAGAAACGAGCCTCCGCCTGATTGAAATACTGATGGACGAAATAGCGGAAACCGGCTTTGAACATTATGAAATTTCCAATTTCGCCCAAGCCGGTTACCGCTCCAAACACAATGCATCGTACTGGAATGGAACGCATTACCTTGGCATTGGAGCGTCTGCACATTCTTATGACGGACTAAGCCGTCAATGGAATGTGGCGTCCGTTCCGAAATATATTGAATCACAAACGCCGGGTAATTTTGAAGTTATTGACGAAAAGACGGCATATAATGATTTTATCCTCACGCACCTGCGTACCAGGGAAGGTATTGATTTGGAGGAACTTGTTTCCCTTTTTGGGGAAGAGAAAAAAGCCTGTTGTCTCAGGTATGCGCAAAAGTATATCGAAAATCAATGTCTGGAATGGCAGGATACACGGCTCTGTCTCACGCGAAAGGGGATTTTTGTTTCGGACGGGATTATTGGTGATTTGTTTTTTTGACGGGTGGGGGAATCAAATTGTTGCATTCTGTCATTCCCGTACAGGCGGGAATCTCCTGTAAAAGCGTCCGGATTATCATGGGATTCCCGCCTGCGCGAAAATGACAGGGCGCGGCAATTTGAATATACCCGATATAACTGTGTTAATAACACTATTCATAAGTTTTTTATAAAATGAATGCTTAAATTCAAAATAAAACTGCATTTCGTTTTACCTTTGTACTCTTAAAAACAAAACATACAATGGCACTAACAGACAAAAGTAGAACAAGAACAAAAAAAACACAGGTAAACACAGAAGAAACCGGACGGCTGCAACCGCAAGCCAGGGAATTGGAAGAAGCGGTTTTAGGTGCATTAATGCTCGAAAAAGATGCATACGCAATTATCAGCGAAATACTTACTCCCGAAAGTTTTTATGATAAATCTCATGAACTGATTTTTACGGCTATACAAAACCTGGCTATTCAGCAAAAACCCATCGACATCTTGACGGTTGTCGACCAAATGCGGAAAGAAGGCAACCTCGAAGTTGCCGGGGGCGCTTCCTATATCGCCCAACTTTCGCAGAAAGTCGTGTCGAGCGCACATTTGGACTACCACGCCCGTATCGTGGCGCAGAAATATATTGCCCGCGAATTGATTTCTTTCTCATCGCGGGTAGCAGGCAAAGCCTTCGATGAAACCAACGACGTGGACGACCTGATGCAGGAAGCAGAAGGCGAATTGTTTGAAATATCCCAACGGAATGTCAAAAAAGACGTTACCCACATCAACCCGATTATTAAGGAAGCCTTTGATTTGATGCGCGAAGCGGCCAAACGAACCGACGGTTTGAGCGGTATCCAAAGCGGGTTCAAAGATTTGGATAAAATCACTTCCGGCTGGCAAAACTCCGATTTAATCATTATCGCCGCCCGCCCCGCCATGGGTAAAACGGCTTTCGTCTTGTCGATGGCGAAAAATATGGCTGTCAATTTCAATATCCCGGTAGCTGTATTCTCTTTGGAGATGTCTAATGTACAATTAGTTAACCGTTTGATTGTAAACGTAACGGAACTGTCTGGTGAAAAAATCAAAAATGGTCAGTTGGCGCCGCACGAATGGCATCAATTAGACAGCAAAGTGCGCATATTATATGATGCTCCGATTTACATCGACGATACGCCCAGCCTGTCGGTATTTGAATTGCGAACCAAAGCCCGCCGCCTGGTCAAAGAACACAAAGTCAAATGTATCATTGTCGACTATTTGCAGCTGATGAATGCCAGCGGAATGTCGTTCGGAAGCCGCGAACAGGAAGTAAGTATTATTTCCCGGTCATTGAAAGGTTTAGCTAAAGAATTGAGTATACCGATAATCGCTTTGTCTCAATTAAACCGAAGCGTGGAAACCCGTACAGGCAGAGACGGTTTTGATGCAAAACGTCCCCAACTGTCCGATTTGCGCGAATCCGGCGCTATCGAACAGGACGCCGACATCGTTTGTTTTATCCACCGGCCGGAATACTATAAAATCTACGCCGACGAGCATGGAAACGACTTGACCGGCAAAGCCGAAATTATCGTGGCCAAGCACCGAAACGGCTCAACCGGCGATGTTTTGCTTGAATTTAAGAAAGAATTTGCCCGCTTCCAAAACCTAAACGAAGGCCGGCTAATTGAAGAATATCAATCACGGGTGAACAGTCAAGCGAATTTGATACCTGCCGAAAGAGCGAGTTCAAGGGTAACGGCGCCGCAAAGCGAGTTTAATGATGTGCCGTTTTAGTATCGCCTGGGGATGCGAAATAAACAGGATATTGCAGTTTTAATCTTTTCCTCCGTGTCCCTCCATGAAATCCACTCCGTGAAACGCTGTGTTTAATAATTTTTATAACACGGAGTTTTACGGAGTGGATTTCACGGAGGGACACGGAGTTGATGGTTACATGTTATTTATTTTGTATTCTTTAATTGATAATTGAGAATTGATAATTATTTTCTTCATTCTCAATTATCAATTCTCAATAGTTGTAACAAAAAAACAAAGTATAATTGATTCAGGATTGTTTTGAACGCGAATTGCACAAATTACGCACTTTTTACATTTGAATTTTATCAAATAAATTCGCGCAATTCGCGTTCAAAACAGAGCCTTAGACGTTTTCGTACCGGTACGAAAGTCCCCCAAAACGGGAGCGCAGTCAAACTGTTTACCCGTAACTAATATTTATAAGTAATGCGAAATAAAACTGCTATATCTTTTTTATACTATGCTCGGCTATAAATTGCGCTATCGTAGAGTTGAAAATTCAATGCTAACAGTGTATCCAGCTCTTTTTTGTTTTCGTGATTTATGGTTTTCTGTAACGACCTGTTTATCGC
>JAIRNV010000043.1 GCA_031257875.1 Dysgonamonadaceae bacterium | reverse complement strand
GGCTAAGACCCGTCAGGGAACGGAATTTCTTTTCGTTGTTGTGATAATCCATATATTTCATCCTGCAAAGATACGCTTGCGCGCGTAATATGCAAAATTTAATTTACATAAACTCTATTGAAAATATATTGCTCAACGGCACGCAGTTGATATTAAATCCAGTGTTTGACTTGACTGGTTTCAGCCGGATGATAAGACAGTGAAAGATATCAATGATGTCATTGTTTCATTCGGTCAGGAAGCAGTATTACCACTAACCACTAATTATCCCCAGCTTTCCGGCGAAGCATCGCTCGGCATCCGCCAGTCGCCGCGCGGCGAGAGGTTGACCGACCCGACCTTCGGCCCGTCGGGAATACAGCTGCGCTTGAACTGCTGACTGAAAAACCGCCGGTAGAAAACTTCCATCCATTTCAAAATCACAGCATTGTCATATACGTTGCGAAATGCCTGCCGCGCCAGAAATTCAATTTTCGCGGGACTGAATCCGTAACGCAAAGTATAAAACAGGAAAAAATCATGCAGTTCGTAAGGGCCAACTACATCCTCAGTAAATTGAGTCATTTGTCCTCCGGAATCGACCGGAAGCAATTCGGGACTGACCGGCGTTTCGAGAATATCAAGCAAAGTCGTCCGGGCAGAATCGTCCATCCGGTTTTCCGCTACCCACCGCACCAAATGGCGAACCAGTGTTTTCGGAATACCGGTATTCACGGCGTACATCGACATGTGGTCGCCGTTGTAAGTCGCCCAGCCCAAAGCAAGTTCCGACAAATCGCCGGTGCCGACAACCAGGCCGTTCGTCTGATTGGCAATATCCATCAGGATTTGCGTGCGCTCGCGAGCCTGAACGTTTTCGTAAGTTACATCGTGAACGGACGGGTCGTGCCCGATGTCTCTGAAATGCTGTTCGCAGGCGGAGACAATGCTGATTTCCCGGGACGCAATACCCAGCGCGTCCATCAGATGAATCGCATTCATATAAGTACGGTTCGTTGTTCCGAAGCCCGGCATCGTTATTCCGTGAATCATTTCGCGCGGAAGGCCTAATTTATCAACGGTCTTCACACAAACCAGCAGGGCCAGGGTTGAATCCAAACCGCCGGATATGCCGAGCGCCAAAGACTTTACACCGGTGTGAACCAGCCGTTTTGCCAATCCCGATACTTGAATCGAGAAAATTTCTTCACAACTTTCATCGTAGTTTTCGGTAGCCGGAATAAAAGGCGCCGGATTAATCGTGCGGTTTAATTCCAAATAACCGGATTCGTCTTTTTTATCTCCTCTATAAACAGTGATTTCCCGATAATTATCGGTTGTCGGACGACTGATGAAAGTCGTATTTTTCTTTCTCTCGGCGTCCAGCAGTTCAATATCTATTTCGGTGATAATCAACTGC
Organism: Dysgonamonadaceae bacterium; assembly: GCA_031257875.1. Lineage (GTDB taxonomy): Bacteria > Bacteroidota > Bacteroidia > Bacteroidales > Azobacteroidaceae > Azobacteroides. The sequence goes on along the minus strand of JAIRNV010000043.1, from coordinate 2,411 downwards.
TCATCAAGTTGAAACCGTTCGGATTCCGCGAGCAGCCTGCCGTTTTCGTAAATATAGGCATTCCCGGAATAAACCAAATCGGTCGATGATTCTCCAAAACCGGCTGCCGCATAAATATAGGCCGCATGGCAACGGGCTGATTGCTGGCTAATCAATGATTTAACGTAATGCCGTTTTCCAATCAGTTCATCGCTTGCCGAAAGATTGAAAAGCGCCCTGGCGCCGGCCATCGCGTGGTAAGAACTTGGCGGAATGACCGACCAGACGTCTTCGCAGATTTCCACGGCAAATTTTACCCCGTCAACATTGAACAGTAAACCGGCGCCGAAAGCGGCTGTATCGCCGGCGTAGTTGATTTCGATAGCCGGAATATCCAAACGGTATGGTTCGAACCAGCGTTTTTCGTAAAACTCCGAATAATTGGGAAGATAAATTTTCGGCACAATACCGTAAATCTTGCCTCTCCCGCAAACAACAGCGCAGTTGTAGAGTTTGGAATTGTGTTCGACCGGAAGGCCGATGATGAAAGTAACCGGCCACTGTTCCGTTTCTTTTTTCAAGCGTTCCACAGCCCTTTCGGCTTCCTGCGTCAAGGTTTTCTGAAAAAACAGATCGGCGCAGGTATAAGCCGTAACCGACAGTTCGGGAAAACAAACGATTTCAACCCCGCTGTCAAGGGCTTTCCGAATCAAGCCCCTGATTTGCCCGATATTGAAACGGCAGTCCGCCACCCTGACCTGCGGAATGGCCGCCGCTACGCGATAAAATCCGTGATTTGGCATATTCATTTCGCTGATAGATAGTTTAGCGCCGGATTGGCATACATTTCCAACATTTTCCTTATCAGGAAAGGAGTATCTTTGTCCGGCAAATCAATTTTGTTTACTTGTTTTATAATATACTCATCGAAGATTTCCCGGTCTTCGGCAGTGTATTTTTCCAGAGAAAAATCTTTGTTGCCACGCCTCCCTTTCCCCCACAGGTAATCATAAGCAATGTAATTGCCGGGATAAAGCCGGTAATTCAGGAAAATTTCATCGTCAATCAATTGTGCGATTAGAGAAGCCAGTTCATTCCTGTTCAGATATGTACTCCACCACTCCAGCAACATGGTATTAAGCGGTTTTCCAATCTTGAAATGAATGTTACCCTTAAATCCGGACAAACCCGTTTGCATACTTGTCAAATCGTCGAGTCGCGATTTCTTAAATTCAGGATTGTCTCTTTTCTGTTGAAACTCTTTGGCTTTCAGGAAGTCGCAGGGATCGTATTCATACGACAGCGAAACCGGAATAATATTCAGTTCCCTGATATTTTCCAGAAAATCCTTATCGCCGCCCATCGCCAGCATTTTCAAAAGGCTGTCCTGTGTGCGGTCGTTGGAATCTTTGGCGCGGCCTTCCCTTTGAGCAATCCAGACGGATTCTTTTTTGCTCTTTACGGCAAAATGAATGTATTGGGAAAGATGGCGGGATACTTCAAACATTCGCCGTCCGGAAACACCCCGCTTGACGATAAAACTTTTGTTCAGCCGGACAATATCTTCAATCCAGGGCGAGAGCATCAGATTGTCGCCAATAGCTATTTCCGGCATAACGAAACCGTTGTCGACCAGCAGAATGCTCAAAATGGATGCATCAAGTATAATATCGCGATGATTGGATATATACAGACAGGGTGCATCTTTTGAAATATTTTCAAAACCGGTGCCGGTCAGGCTTGTCGAATTTTTTTCAATTAATGCGGCTGCCAGCGGTTTGACAATTTTCAATTGAAGATCATCAACATTCTCGATTGGCAAAGTTCGAGATTTAAAAGATTCCCATTCTATTTCGGGGAAAAAACGGGTCATGTATTCCCGAAGCCGGGGATTTTCAAAAAGGCGTTGAATGACGGATGTTACTTCGTCGTTACCGTAAGGACGGATGTCATCAAATGTTTGGATAGTTTTCATATTATTTTTTAAGTTATATTATGCATTACGAGTTGACAATGTTCCTGTTTATTCGTTAACTTCATCGCACAATAAATAACTGTGTGCGTCATTTTGGGCAATGCTGCCATTGCTAAAGTTTTAAATTCAGCATAATTTATCGTATTACAAGTGAATACAAATACGGTATTTGAATACTTGCCTTGAGTAAGGCAAGTTCCAGAAAAAAGTTTTGCGATTTGCCTCGACTGTTTATGGATAAAATTCTGTTCATTACTTCGACCAACTCAGTAACCGTGTTTTTTAATTTTTATGGCGACAAAGGTAATAACTATTATAATAAATAAAAAGCGGTTTTGGCCAGGGCAAACGCATCTTAATTCGTTAGGATTTTCAATAAATAATTATTATTCCAGCCGGCATCGAGTCTTTTTCCTTTCACACTTCTCTTTTTTGACTGTTCATGTTTGATGAGATT
>JAIRNV010000181.1 GCA_031257875.1 Dysgonamonadaceae bacterium | reverse complement strand
GGGGATCGGTCAATTCTGTAAAATAACCGAATAGTGTTTGCATTCCTTTTTTAGTATAATAACGGAACAGGATATCCTTTAGTATTTAAAATATGTTATAATAAGATGCGTTTGCCCTGTATAATTAAAAGAAGTGCATTCACTATTTTTGGCAACTGTAAAAAACATAAAAACATAAAAATTGCCAAACAGACTTTGCAAATTCAAAAAAAAATATGATATTTGCACTCTCTTTTTTACGGAAAAAATGGAATCTTTATATAACACACATCAGTATTTGCTCGAAAACAATCACACTTCGGTAAGACGCCGGTTGATGAACGAAATTAATTGGGACGACAGGCTGATAGGTATTAAAGGTTCACGAGGAGTTGGAAAAACTTCATTTCTAATTGATTATGCAAAAGAAAATTTTCAACCGACCGACAGGAAATGCCTTTATGTCAATTTAAACAACTTTTATTTTACGGTAAAAACCATTCGGGATTTTGCCAACGAGTTTCAAATGAAGGGAGGTAAAGTGTTGTTGATTGACCAGATTTTCAAATATCCTGACTGGTGGATGGAATTGGCTTATTGCTATGAAAATTTTCCCAATTTGAAAATTGTTTTTACGGCTTCTTCGGTCATTGATTTGAGAAGCGACCATTATCATTTGGTGGATAAAGTTGCCGTTTACAATTTGCGGGGATTCTCGTTTCGGGAATATCTCGAACTGGTAACGGGATTCCGGTTTCAATCCTGCGAATTGGAAGATATTTTGGAAAAACATGCTGAGATTGCTACCGATATTTGCTCAAAACTCAAACCTTTGGCTTATTTGGACGGTTATTTGCAGCATGGTTTTTATCCTTTTTTCCTCGAAAAGTGGAATTTTTCGGAAAATTTATTGAAAACCACAAACATGATGATGGAAGTAGATATTCTTAGTGTCAATCAGATAGAACAAAGCTATTTGCCGAAAATCCGGAAACTGTTTTATTTGTTGTCGTTGCAGGCTCCCGAAAGCGTTAATATCAGCCGGTTAAGTCATGAAGTTGAGATTTCGAGAGCAACAGTGATGAACTACATTAAGTATCTGAAAGACGCGCGTTTGATAAATCTTTTGTATCCTGCGGAAGAAGTTTTTCCCAAAAAACCGGCTCAAGTTTATGTGCATAATCCGAATTTGGTGCATATCAGCCGGCAGATAAACGGGCCGGATCAAACTTTGCGGGAGACTTTCTTTTACAATCAGATACATAAAAGTTACAAAGTCAATCTCGGAATCAAAAACAGCCAGTTTTTGGTAGATTCCAGGTATCATTTCAATGTGGAAAACAAGATAAAAGGAAAACTCAACCCTGATGCGTATTATGCGATTGACGGTATTGAGAGAGGGGAACGGAGGGTGATTCCGCTTTGGTTGTTCGGGTTTTTGTATTGATTGCCGAGGCTGTGATTGATTTGTATGATTTTAAATGAAAGGCGCATTACTTTTCGCTTTCACAGAACAAAGAACGGAATGGTCAAAGAACTATCATTATCGGAACGGCGAACTTTTCTTTTGGAAGGCAAACCTGTTGTTATTCTTACCGGAAATGAATTTGGTAAAAAAGAGGGTATTACCTTAACGCAACAGGTAAGCGAATATTACAAGTCCACCGGAGGAATTGCCGTATCGCCTGTCTATGGTGAGATTATATTAGACAAACAATCGGTTGAAGATGACTTTGCTCATGGCATCGGCAGGATAAAAGATGTTGCGTTTGTGGCTGTCCCTGCTATCATTGAAAAAGGAATTGTCATTGTACCATTAGGCAACCACAAATTAGGAGAAAAAAGATTAAGCGCTATGATCGCCGCGCCACTTATAATTGGAATAGACGGCTATATTGGGGTTGTTGTAATTCGTCAGTATATTTCTGGCAACAAAAAATTGTATGTACATGAAGTCTTTTTAAAGCGGAAACTCCTTGACGGCAGTTCTAATCCGGCTCATATACCAGCCACCAATCAAGGAGTTATGCCTGACTCTCTGACCGGTAGTTCTAATCCGACACAAAATTTGACTACCAATCAGGGAAGCGCAGCAAAGGGACTACAAAAAATCATATCTACAAAATTTGAATAATTTTTTTGAGTAAAATACGCTTTTAAGACGATGCAAATAGAAAAACAAAATACCGGTTATCAGCAGTTAGTATCCAAAATTTCAGATGCTTTCACGCGAGGGCAAAAGCAAGCGGCGCTTGCTGTGAACGGTCATTTGGTTATGACTTATTGGCAAGTCGGGCAATACATTGTCGAATACGAACAGAAAGGAAGCGACCGGGCAGTTTATGGTAACAAGCTGCTTGAAAATTTATCAAAAGACTTATGTTTATTACATGGGAAAGGATTTGGAGTAAGTAACATATACAGAATGAGGCAGTTTTATATTGCATTCCCAATTCTTGCGGAACTTCCGCAAAAATTGAGTTGGATACATTGTGTGGAACTTTTGAAGATTGAGGATCCTTTGGAACGCTCGTTTTATCTACACCAAACCATCAACTTTATCTTCCGGATAAAGAAGAATTAAAAAAATTGATTAACAATGAGTAAGAACATTAAAAATATAAATAAATCTTTGCCGGATAATAGAGCGGAAAGTCAGCTCTATTCCGATGTTTGTTCTCTGATAGAGAATGCACGGTACAGAGTGGCAACAACCGCAAATACCGAAATTTGCCTGATGAATTGGCAAATAGGGAAACGAATAAAAGAAGATGTTCTTTATAACCGCCGTGCAGAGTATGGGAAACAAGTTGTTAAAAATCTTGCAAAAAAATTAACTGAAAAATATGGGAAGGGTTGGAGTGATCGGAAACTTACGCATTGTATACGCAGCGCGTATACTTTTTCGGAAGAAGAAATTGGGTACGCAGTGCGTATACAATTGACGTGGACACACCTTCGATCCGTCATGTTTATTGACGATGAACTGAAACGTTCTTTTTATGTGGAAATGAGCCGTTTGGAACATTGGGATACCCGGACATTGAACGAAAAAATAGACTCGCAACTTTATGAGCTGACGGCTCTCAGTAAAAAACCGGAAGAAATTATCAAACAGGAACTTGCACAGATAAAAGAAACAAATACCCTTACACCGGATGTTGTGTTCCGTAGCGGGTATTTTCTTGATATGCTTGGATTGTCGGAAGTGTATAGTGAAAAAGATTTGGAAGATGCAATCTTAATTCAAATACAATCCTTTATAAAGGAATTAGGTACTGATTTTGCTTTTTTAGACAGACAAAAACGGATCTCTATTGATGCTGTTGACTATTATATTGATTTACTTTTTTATCACAGAGGATTACGCCGTTTGGTAGCCATTGATTTAAAGTTAGGTAAATTCAAACCCGAATACGAAGGACAGATGTTGTTTTATTTGAGGTATTTAAACAAGAATGAACGAAAAGGCGGAGAAGAATCACCCATAGGTTTAATTCTTTGTTCGGAAGGAAATACCGAACACATCGAATACCTGATGCTCGAAGAAAGCAATATCAAAGTGGCACAATATTACACGCAATTACCAGACAAAAAATTGTTGAGTGAGAAGTTGCAACGCGCTATTGCAATAGCAAGAGAGCATCATGCATGTTTGCGTATAGAGTATAAAATGAAAAAATAAGAATATATTAATATAAATTGAAGTAGAAATAAACATAAAATTCAAACTAGAAGAATAAATTTAATTAATTCACGAAATTAACAAAAATTATGACAAAACAAAAAAAGTTTTTAACCTGCGACGGTAATCAGGCCGCCGCCCACATCGCCTACATGTTCAGCGAAACCGCCTCAATTTATCCCATCACTCCTTCTTCAACCATGGCTGAATACGTGGACGAATGGGCTGCCGCAGGACGCAAAAACATCTTCGGCGAAACCGTCCGCGTAGACGAAATGCAATCGGAAGCAGGCGCTGCCGGCGCCATGCACGGCGCTTTGCAGGGCGGTACGCTTTCTACAACTTTCACTGCTTCGCAGGGCTTGTTGTTGATGATTCCCAACATGTACAAAGTCGCCGGTGAATTGCTGCCGGGCGTTTATCACGTTTCGGCGCGCGCGCTCGCTTCCCACGCGCTTTCCATTTTCGGCGACCATCAAGACGTGATGGCTGTCCGTCAAACCGGCTGTGCGATGTTCGCCACCGGTTCGGTGCAGGAAGTCATGGATTTGGCGTCGGTAGCGCACCTGGCTGCTATCAAGGCCCGCATTCCTTTTGTTCATTTCTTCGACGGATTCCGTACTTCTCACGAAATACAGAAAATCGAACAGCTGGACAACGAAGATTTGGCTCCGCTGATTGACAGGGCAGCTTTGGCCGCTTTCCGCGCACGAGCTTTGAATCCCGAAAAACCGGTCGCCCGCGGTACGGCGCAAAATCCCGACATCTATTTCCAGGCGCGTGAAGCGTCGAATGTTTATTACGACAAGGTCGTGGACATCGTAGACGATTATGTGAAAAAACTTTCCGAACTGACGGGACGAAACTACAAGTTGTTCGATTATTACGGAGCGCCCGATGCGGAAAGAGTTATTATCGCAATGGGTTCGGTAACCGAAGCCATCAAGGAAACCATTGATTACCTGACGGCTAAAGGCGAAAAAGTCGGTTTGATATCCGTACACCTGTATCGTCCTTTCTCTGCCAAACATTTCTTGGGAGCGGTTCCCAAAACGGCAAAAAGAATTGCGGTTTTGGACAGGACCAAAGAACCCGGCTCTGTCGGCGAACCGTTGTATATGGATGTAAAAGACTGTTTCTACGGCGCAAGGAACGAGCCTGTTATCGTAGGCGGACGCTACGGCTTGTCTTCCAAAGACACTACTCCGGCGCAAATCTTGTCGGTTTACGAAAACCTGTCTTTACCCGAACCGAAAAACGGTTTCACCATCGGCATCGTGGACGATGTAACGTTCACTTCCCTGCCACAAAAGGAAGAATTGTCATTTGAAGGCGGTCCTTACGAAGCAAAATTCTACGGCTTGGGCGCCGACGGAACGGTTGGTGCAAACAAAAACTCCATTAAAATCATCGGCGACAACACCGATAAATATTGCCAGGCTTATTTCGCCTACGATTCAAAAAAATCGGGCGGATTCACGGCTTCGCATTTGCGCTTCGGCGACAAACCGATTCGTTCGACCTATTTGGTTAATACGCCTGACTTTGTGGCTTGTCATGTGCAGGCTTACCTTCGTTTGTATGATGTAACCAAAGGATTGAAGAAAAACGGAACTTTCCTGCTGAACACCATTTGGAACGAAGACCAAATAAAGGAACATCTTCCCGATAATGTGAAAATTTATCTGGCAAAAAACAATATCAATTTTTACGTCATCAATGCAACCGGTATCGCCGAAGAAATCGGTCTGGGCAATCGTACCAATACGATTCTTCAATCGGCTTTTTTCAAGATTACCGGCGTAATTCCTTACGAATTGGCGGTAGAACAGATGAAGAAGTTCATCGTGAAATCTTATGGGAAAAAGGGCGAAGATATTGTAAACAAAAACTATGCAGCCGTTGACAGGGGCGGTAACGTGGTTAAAATCAATGTTCCCGCCGAATGGGTGAATATCCGACCGAAAGAAGAAAAAGCAGCCGACAACGTTCCCGAATTTGTTGCAAAAGTGGTATTCCCCATTAATGCGCAGAAAGGCGACGACCTTCCGGTTTCGGCTTTCTCGGGTCGCGAAGACGGCGCCTGGAATCAAGGCACTGCCGCTTATGAAAAACGCGGAGTGGCTTCGCATGTGCCGGTTTGGAAGGCTGAAAACTGTATCCAGTGCAACCAGTGCGCCTACGTTTGTCCTCACGCTGCTATCCGTCCTTTCCTCCTGAACGCGGAAGAAAAGGCAAAAGCGTCTGCGGATTACAACACGCTCGCCGCCATTCCCGCCAAACAATTTGAAGGCTTGCAATTCCGTATGCAAGTAGATGTTTTGGATTGTATGGGCTGCGATAATTGCATCGCAACCTGTCCGGGCAATAAAAACGGAAAAGCCCTGGAATTGGTCCCGATTGAAACCCAATACCCGAATCAGAAGAATTGGGATTTTTCGGTGAAAGAAGTTACAAGCAAACAACATTTGGTAGATATTTCATCCAACGTAAAAAATTCGCAGCTCGCAACGCCGTTGTTTGAGTTTTCCGGCGCATGTTCGGGTTGCGGCGAAACGCCTTACGTCAAATTAGTCAGCCAATTATTCGGCGACCACCAGATGGTTGCCAACGCAACGGGCTGTACTTCCATCTATTCCGGCTCGGCTCCTTCTACTCCATACACCACCAATGCGGAAGGCCGCGGCCCGGCTTGGGCAAACTCTCTGTTTGAAGACAATGCGGAATACGGCTTGGGGATGAATATCGCTACCGAAAAAATGCGTGCCCGCATAGTCGAAAAAACCAAAGCATTGATAGCAATCGAATGGACGCAACAGCGCGTCAAAGATGCAGCGCAAGCGTGGCTCGACAACAGGAACGACGGCGGCGCAACCGGCAGAAAAGCGGCAGACGATTATGCCGCCGCTCTCGAATGGGGCGCTGCTTCTATTGATGAAACAATTGCTTATTTTGAAAGCGCAGGTGCAGAACACGCCGAAGAACTCGCACAGATGAAAACGCTGAAAAAAGCAGGCGCTACCGCTTGCCCCTGCCCTGCCTGCACCCTGAGCAAGGAACTTTTGGAATTGAAGCATTATTTTATGAAACGTTCGCAATGGATAATCGGCGGCGACGGCTGGGCTTACGACATCGGTTTCGGCGGATTAGACCACGTATTGGCTTCGGGGCAAAATGTAAACATCCTGGTAGTTGACACGGAAGTGTATTCCAACACCGGCGGACAATCGTCCAAATCCACGCCTGCGGGCGCCGTAGCCAAATTTGCCGCTTCGGGTAAACGGATACGGAAGAAAGACCTGGGTATGATTGCAGCTACCTACGGTTACGTTTATGTAGCGCAAATCGCAATGGGAGCCAATCAGGCACAAACCCTGAAAGCGCTTCGCGAAGCCGAATCCTACAACGGGCCTTCGTTGGTGATTGCCTATTCGCCCTGTATTTCCCACGGTTTGAAACTGGGCATGGGACATGCGCAAGCCGAACAGAAAGCGGCCGTAGAATGTGGTTACTGGCACTTATGGCGTTACGACCCACGCCTGGAAGCCGAAAGAAAAAATCCTTTCCAACTGGATTCCAAAGAGCCTGACTGGACGAAATTCCAGGACTTCCTGAAGAATGAAGTCCGTTTTTCTTCCTTATTGAAACAGTTCCCGGCGGAGGCTACCGAATTGTTCAAGGTAACCGAGGCGAATGCCAAGTGGCGTTTGGGAGGTTATAAGCGGTTGGCGGCGCAAACGTTCGGTGCGGAATGATTTAATTGATAATCGAGTAGGTAGGGGGATTACCCCCCGCCCTCTCACACCACCGTGTGTACTTTCGTACACGGCGGTTTCTGTAAACTGTTTAATGTTTCGCAGTTCAATGTGAGGCTGTATAATTTCAGTTCCTTGAAACAAGCTGTTCCCATTGCCTGATGCACTTGGGGACAGCCTGATTTCCGCCATAAGCCCTTGCCCGATAAGGCAAGTATCCAACTTTGCCATGTCTCTACGCCTTGACGGTGTAGAAACTGCTGCAAGGTATAGACTCGCTTGCTCTGCTTGATGCGGTAACTGCGTAACTTTCGCCGTATCCATGCATCTAATGTCCGGACAGGTTTGTGGCATTTAGCATAACGAAAGTAATTCAGCCATCCGCGCAATTCGAGGTTCGGTTCGGTGATGATATGCTCGAACTTTACTCCTCTGTTGCGACGGGTGATTGTCTTTACTTTCTCTTTTATGCGTTTAATGCTTTGTTGGCTTACAACAAGCATACCGTTGTTCAAAACAGTATAACCCAAAAACTTACTCTCTTTTACTTCGCATACTTTACTCTTTTCTAAATTGATTTTGAGTTTCAGTCTGTTTTCGATAAAATTACTCGTCGACTGCATTACTCTTTCGCCTGCTTCGCAGCTGCGTACAAAAATATTACAGTCGTCTGCGTAACGGACAAAACGGTGTCCCCTGCGCTCCAACTCCTTATCCAACCCGTCCAATACTGTGTTTGACAGCGGCGAGGAGAG
>JAIRNV010000175.1 GCA_031257875.1 Dysgonamonadaceae bacterium | reverse complement strand
GGAGTTGATTCCGATTTAAATCATTGATTTAAATAAGAAACGGGAGTTGATTCCGATTTAAATCATTGATTTAAATAAGAAACGGGAGTTGATTCCGATTTAAATCATTGATTTAAATGAGAATTGGGAGTTGATTCCGATTTAAATCATTGATTTAAATAAGAAACGAGAGTTGATTCCGATTTAAATCATTGATTTAAATAAGAATCGAGAGTTGATTCCGATTTAAATCATTGATTTAAATGAGAAGCGGGAGTTGATATGGTTTTTTCGCATTTGAAATCCGGATACAAACCTGATTTCAACCTGATTTTTTCCCAACAAAACAACTTTTTCACCGCACAAATCCGCCGGTTTCCATCAGCCGTACAAGTTGCTTCGTGCGAATCAGCACTCCTTCATGACTCAAATGATAATGCGTATCGAAAAACAGGGAATCGGGATACGCAGATTCCTGCGGGGGAATGGAAAACCCCAGATTCCGCTTCCCGAGTTCGGAAAACAGGGGTATTAGCCGCTCTTCGACTTTCCTGTAGGAGGTTTCGGCAAACGAGGGCGGGATGATGATGACTTGTATGCCTCTGTTCCGGAGAGCGGCGACAGCATTTTCGCAGTAATCCAGAAAGGCTGTGTTTATTGTATCGAAATCGGCGGGGGAAGCGTGAGTATACGGGCGGGAAGGCATAGTCCGGTGTTTTACATAGTCGCCGTATTCGTTAAAGCCGGAGCGTTTGTAGCCTTTCATATCCGTGTTTACCGGCCATTTGGCGAACACGGAAATACTGTGGCATAGAAAACTTCCCGCATTACACAGCGCCATCTTAAACTGTTCCGTATCAAATCCCGATATGACAGATGTATCCAGACATATCAACGCGATGATGTCGTCGGTGTTCGCCCAGCCGTAAGCCTTGTTGCCGTAAAAATGATGGTATTCGGGCGCGACAATCAGTATGTCGCCTTTACGGAGATATTCCGCTATATTATCAAGCATGAATTTAAGCCCGAAATGTGCAGTTACTCCCGTATTGATAACAGGCAGTCCTGTCGCTTCCCGAATCATCCTGCTGTCGAATCCGAACGCAACATTCGATCCGCCAAGCAAAATAATGGACTGCTGCTGCCGGTGATTCTTCCCGGCAAGCATTTCCCGCTTTGCGAAAAAGGCCATAATGTAAGCATCTTTGTCATTACGTATCAACAATATCCGCCCTATCGCGAAAAATAATACGACGCCGAGGAACAACAGTCCGAATCCGGCTGTTTTTTTGAAAAAACGTTTCATGGAGTGAGAATATTTCCTGTTTTTTTGTATGATTAGAATTGAAAATACACAAACGCCGCCGGTTCGGTTGCACGGGAAGATAAAATGACCAGCAGGATCACAATATATATAATGTATCGCGCCGCCCGATTCTGAATGCGCAGGCTCAGTCCGTGCGCTCTTTCCCGATGAAGCCATTCGGTGGCAAAAAGGATGAAGACAAAGAAGAGGGTTGTCGCAGCCAGCGCCCTTGAAATCCCGATTCCCGGCATTGCGGGGATGCCAAACAGCGATGGGTCGCACATCCCTTTCAGATAGCCGGCGGCCTGGCCGATGCTTTCCGCACGGAAAACAATCCATCCGGCGAGAACCAGCCCGAAAGTAACCGTCATTTGCAGCAACTCTTTGAAGTTTGGGAACAAATGTCCTTCCGCGACTGTGTCCCGGTATCTCCGGTTTTTGTTTAACAGCAGCAGCGGGATGAACAGCAGGGCATGATACGCCCCCCATGCAATAAATGTCCAGTTGGCCCCGTGCCAGAACCCGCTTACCAGAAAAATAACCGCCGTATTCCGGACGCTTTTCCACCGCCCCCCGCGACTTCCGCCCAAAGGGATGTACACGTAATCGCGAAACCAGGTTGTCAGCGAGATGTGCCACCGCCGCCAGAACTCGGCAATATCCCTGGCAAAATAGGGACAGTTGAAGTTCCGCATCAGGTCGATACCAAACAGCCGGGCAGTTCCTACAGCAATGTCCGAATAGCCCGAAAAATCGCCGTATATCTGAACCGTAAAAAAGAGCGCCCCCGCGAGCAGCGCGCTTCCGCTCATGGCTTCGTAATTTTCAAAAACGCCGTTGGCAAAAAGCGCACAGTTGTCGGCCACCACTACCTTTTTGAAGAATCCCCACAGCATTTGGCGCATACCGTCTGCCGCCCGGTCGCAGTCGAACGTTCTGGGGCGGGTGAACTGGGGCAGCAGGTTGGTTGCCCGCTCAATGGGACCCGCTACTAATTGGGGGAAAAAGCCGATGAAGGCAAAAAAGGCCGCCGGATCGTGAGTCGCTTTCAGCCTGTGCCGGTACACGTCAATTGTGTAACTTAGCGCCTGAAACGTGTAGAAGCTGATTCCTACAGGGAGAAGAATGTTCAGCGTAACCGCGTCAGGCTCGCAGCCAAACGACCGAAGCAGTTGCGCGAAGTTTTCGGAAAAGAAGTTGAAATATTTGAAACAGCAAAGTATCGACAGATTCAATACAATATTCAAGGCGCTGATTCTTTTTTGTCGCCTGCGGTTTCCTTCATGCCGTTCAATGCCGGTTCCGCTCAGATAACTGCACAGCGACGTGAGGGCTATCAGGAGCAGGAAACGCCAGTCCCACCATCCGTAGAACAGATAACTTGCAGCAACGACAAATACGTTTTGCAGATTTAATTTTTTAAACACAAACCAGTAGAGCAGAAATACCGTCGGCAGGAAAATGATAAACTCAATCGAATTGAACAGCATAAAAAAGCAACTTTAGGCTGCAAAACTACAACTAAAAATTATAACGCACAAGCAAAACAGTAACTTTTAATTACAGTACTGTACGTAAAAGATGTAGTATCAATAGAACATTAATCCCTACTTTTGCAGCATGGATTTGGTTAAACTCGGAAAAAACATTTCGGCCAAACGGAGACTGATGGGCTTGAAACAGGAAGATGTGGCGTTCGACATCGACATATCCGTCACGTCGTATGCCAAAATCGAACGTGGAGAAACGAATATTCCGTTTATGCGGCTGGTGCAGATTGCCGACTACCTGAAAGTTGAAATTACAGAGTTGGTCAGGGAAGATAACCGGACGTACAGCCTTGAAAATATTGCCTGCGATATCCGGCAGATAAAAGAGGAGCTTCACCTGCTGTATAAAAATATCAATGCCGGGGGGTCATAAAAAAATCATTACCTTTGCGACCTGTACAAAAAAGAATTCCAACGCAATACAACAAAGGATTGTTTTGAACGCGAATTACGCGAATTACGCACATTTTACATTTGACCTTTGAATTTTATCAAACAAATTTGTGTAATTTGCGTAATTCGCGTTCAAAACAGATTCGTACACGAATCTATCCTGAATAAGTACAGTAATTGAATTTTCAAATTTTTTTTACTTTTTAATTATGACAAAATTAAATGTGTTATCACTCCTGTTGTTCCTTTCCCTGTCGGGAACCGCACAGGAAGTCTACGACCTGAAACGCTGCCTGGCAACCGGGTTGGAAAAAAACTGCGACCTGCGGCTTATCCGCAACGAACAGCAAATATCCGACAACAACATGACCTGGGGCAATGCCGGTTTTTTGCCGGCGCTGGATTTCAATGCCGGATATTCGGGCGCGTTGAACAATACGAACCAGGAATACGCCGACGGTTCGAACGTAAAAAATGCAGGCCGGTTGAATCAGGAAACCGCCGCAGGTTTGAACCTGTCCTGGACGGTTTTCGACGGCCTGTATATGCAGACAAATTACCGGCGCCTGAAAGAGTTTCAAAAGATGGGGGAACTGAACACAAAATTAGCCGTCGAAAATCTGATTTGCGATATTGCGGCGGAATATTACAACTATGTGTACCGGAATCTTCGCCTGGCCAATTTGAAATACGCCGTTTCCCTGTCGAAAGAACGTTTGAGGATTGTCGAAGCCCGCTACAATATCGGGTCCATGTCGCGTCTGGATTTACAGCAGGCGTGGGTCGATTTCAATGCCGACAGTTCGAATCTGATTAAACAGTACGAAGTGGTCTATACATCGGGGATTACGCTGAACCGGATGATGGCTCTGGAAGACATTTCGCAGCCCGTCGCCGTCCGGGATACGCTTATCGCCCCCAATCCGTCCCTCGAAGAAAAAGAACTTATCAACAGTATGCATCAGTCCAACGTCAGGCTTTTACTGTCCGTTAAAAATAAAACCGTCGGCGAACTGGACTATAAAACGCTGGCAAGCCGCAACTATCCTTATCTCAAGTTAAATACAGGCTATGGATACACGAAAAATTCATACGGTTCGGGAACGGTGAACCGGCAGGATAACCTGGGACTGACTTACGGGCTGACTTTGGGATTCAACATTTTCGACGGATTCAATCGCCGGCGGGAACAGAAAAATGCAAAACTGACCGTACAAAACCGGCAGTTGCAGTACGAACAGCTGGAACTGTCCCTGCGGGCCGATATGGCAAACATGTGGATGGCCTATAAAAACAACCTTAAACTGATTAATCTGGAAAGTGAAAATGCAGGCGCCGCACACGAGAATTACGAAATAGCCATTGAACGCTACCGCCTGGGCGAACTTTCGGGCATTGAGCTGCGGGAAGCCCAAAACAGTCTGCTGGGAGCGGAAGAACGGCTGCTTCAGGCGCAGTATAATACGAAACTTTGCGAGATTTCTCTGATGCAGATTAGCGGGCAGGCTGTTTTTTATCTGGAATAATGGCAAGGCGTTTGTGGCGAAAGTCAGTTGGTTTTGCCTAAAGAAGCATTACCTTTGTACTGTAAAAATGACAAATATGCAAAAAATAGCAATTAAAAATTTTGGACCTATTACTGAAGCAGAGATAGAATTGAGAAAATCAATCGTTCTTATTGGCGAACAGGCGAGCGGTAAAAGTACCGTCGCCAAGTTGGTATACTATTTTAAATCATTACGGGAAGATTTATTTAATAAAATTTACAATGAATCTTTTAATGATGATTTTGCATTTGATTACACGAAATATTTGATTTTTCCTTTACGTGAAAAGTTTTATGATTTTTTTGGATCAACACATCACATGAAAAATTTCCAAATCACATTTTATTACAGTTTGGAAGAAAATAAGTTTTTAACATTAACGCTTAATCCTAACAAAGAATTATTTTCCGAATTTAATCCCGGCTTTATTAAAGGATTAAGTATGAAGTTGAATAATATCAGGAAATTATTGCCGACTAATATAGACAAAAAAAATATTTCTGCTGTATTGGCATACAATCAAGAAAAATTAAAATATGCGGAACAATTATCAAACTTACTGAAAGAACGATTTTGTTGTCGGCAAGATGATGATTTGTTTATTATAGCAGGAAGAAATGCTACTGTCGGATATTCCGATTCCTTTGAAAAGCAATTCTTATTGAATGCTCAAACACAAATTGAAGAATCATACAAAAAGAAACAGCAAACAATTGATGAAACATTGATGTTGGATTTTATGAATAGGGTAATAGATATGAAAGATTCTTTCAAAAAATTTGGAAATTTTGAGAGCTATTCCCATATTCTTGAAACAGGTATAAAGAATGAATTGCAGATTGTAATTAGAAAAATACATGAAATTTTGCAAGGTAAATACCAAATTGATACGTATGGAGAAAAATTGATATTTGATTCAAACGCAAATGGATATGTGTATTTATCAAATGCTTCTTCGGGACAACAGGAAATAATCCGTATTCTGCAAGATATATTTTTAACTATAGCGCAAAATACAAAGGTTTTAAGAATTGTAGAAGAACCTGAAGTACATTTGTTTCCTGTGGCTCAAAAAAAAGTAATAGAACTGTTGGTGCAAATGGCAAAAAATACGGAGAGTAACCAATTGATTATTAATACTCACAGTCCGTATGTATTGACCGTATTCAATAATTTGCTTTTAGCACAAAGAGTAGTCGATAAGAATCCGGATTCAGAAGCGGAGGTTTCTAAAATAACAGGAAAAGAAGCATGGCTAAAAGCGGACGATTTTTCGGCTTATGTTTTGGAAAGAAATAATAATCAGATTATTGCCAAATCAATTGTAGATGATGAGACAGGAATGATAGAACAGAATTATTTAGATACTGTATCCGAATTATTGGGCAATGAGTTTAATGCTCTTTACGGTATTCAGATACCTACCCCCGTGAAAACACCGCATTTCAGGCAATCAAAATTAAATTTTTGGAAGAAACACGTATAAAATTGTATGAAAGCAGAATCAAACAATACAGGCGTTAATACTCTTGTCAAAAATAATTCTGCAAAAACCTTGACAAATTATTCGGAACTCATATAATACCCCCACCGCTCCATGATACCCGCCACATAACTAACCGTTTCCTTCCCGCGCAAATAACCGGCTTTGCAAACCGGATCGTTGTAATATTCCGGCTGGCTTTTCAAAAGAAGATATGTTTCCACATCTTCCCAGTGATTCGGATTGCTACCGTATTTTTCGGCAAGCGCCTGTGCGTCCAGGATATGCGCCTGTCCTGCATTGTAGGCGCCGAGAACGAATTTCATGCGTTCTTCCCTGTCTTCAACGCCGGTGAAATATCTCCCTAATTTTACGAGCAGTTTGCAGGCCGCTTTGATATTTTGTTCCGGGTCGTACAGTTCGCTGTCCGAAACGCCGAGCGCCCTGGCCGTGCGCGGCATCAGTCCCATCAGGCCGGTAGCTCCTTCCCGCGAAGAACGGTTGGCGAAGAAATTGGATTCCTGAAACGAGACGGCAGCCAGCAACCGCCAGTCAAAACCGTACAGTTCGGCATATTTTTTGAAAAACCCGTCAAACGGGGAAATTTGGTCTTCCCCCTCTGACGGATTCCATTCGCCATGATTCTTACTTATCTCAAAATACCATTTGTCTGTCGCTGTCAATTTCGGATAATCTTTCTTTGCTTCAGCCCACCGGTTGATGGCTTTCGCCAATTCCGGCATTGATTTCCGCACCGCCCAGGAAGATCGTTGCGGATGCCCTACAACTACTGAAATATTAATGTTTCTGAAATAGGTTTTGCATGTTTTTGCCAGGTCTATGTCGCTCACCGTGTAGGGTATTTTTCCCTGGGACACCATTTCTATTAAATCTTCCGTAGAAACGGTGTCCCGGTCTACGGTTCGGATTTGGATTCCGCCGCCCAGTTCACTGTTTAAGTTCACCATGTGCCGGTAGTGCTTGCTGTCGCGGATAAGCCAGACTTCCTTGCCTGTCAAATCGACAACGTCTTTCAATACCTTGTCTTTCCGGTTTGCCCGTTGAATTAAAACCTGCTCGCTGACGACTTCCCGCCCGCAATAAATCAAATGTTTTTTCCCTTCTTTGGTTATGGGAATATTGCAGGCTATCAAGTCTCCTTCGCCGTTTTTGAGCAATTCGGCCAGTCGGGTTTCATTGCCTGCCAGCCTAATGTTTATCCCGAGATTATAATTTTTCGCAAAATCATTTAATAATCCGTATTCATATCCCCTGGCTGCACCTTTATATATAAAATAGGACATGGAACCCTGCAGGGTAATCACATTCAGTTCCTTTTCGGCAATGATTTGTTGGAAATCACGGGGCTTGCCTGTCAGTAGGTGATGGCAATAAACGGCGGTAACAACAAGTAAAACCGCGATAAATACGGGAATAAAGAATCTTTTCTTTATTAAGTTTTTACATTCCATAAACGAGGCTGTCCAGAATAACGGGAATATCATCGGTTTTCACACCAGCATTCAGCAAATCGGGAATGTCGGCGGTAAAAGATTCCATAAATTTTTCAAACGAATTTCCACTCCCTGTCAGCGCCGACCGGTATAATTTCAATGCTTCCCTGTTATTTCCCATAGCCAGACAGGTATGTCCGGCGTTGAGATAATCAATGTCATTCGGATTGCTGTCGATTATTTTTTTGTAATAATCCGCAGCCTGTCCGTACTTGCCGGTCAGGAAAGAACACCAGGCAATCGGGCGCCAGGCTTTTTCCCTGTTGTCTGCCAGATATTCCACTTTGAAATAATATTTCAAAGCTTCGGAATAATTTTTTAATTCCAGATAACAGTGGCCGATACTAAACTGTACGGACAAATTGTCGGGATGCAACTGTTCGGCTTTCCGGTAATAGGACAGGGCTTCCCGAAACTGTTTCAAAGCACGGTAGCAGTAAGCTATTTTTTTGATTGTCCACGAATTATTTGCATTTAACAGTTCCGCTTTCAGGTAATTGTCCAAAGCGTCTTCCAGTTTTCCCGTCATTTGCAGGCAATAGCCTTTTTTCTGCAAAAGGGTTTCGTGACTGGCGTCTTTCCGCAACAGCAGCATGTTAAATACATCGGCCGCTTCTTCAAAATAATTCCGCTGAAAATAATATTCCCCGATAACCGTCAGGCTTTCCGAATCGGAAATAAAACCGGCGATAGAAGGCGTTTGGTAAAATTCGGGTTTCATCTCGAAAATATCTTCAATATTCCGGCGTCGCGGAAACAGCTTGTAGAAGCGGTATAAATCCTGAATGAACTGACGGGCAACAGGATGGATTTTCCCGGATTCGGAGCCGGGCAATTCTTCATTCATCATTTCCTTGAGGGACGAATTGTCCGCTGAAAACTGTCCCGTTATCATTTTGCGGTAGGTTGCCGACATCTGGGCGATGCTGAAATAAAAAGAATATTTGTCGGAATTGCAGAGAAAAGACGATTCGAGCAAAAGTTCGGCAATTCCATCCGGTTTTTTATCCAGGTTGCTTACCGGCGGGACAAACAGGGTAAACCAGTGATGTATTTCGCTGAAAAAAGGGAAATTCTTCAAATGAAGGAAAGACGAGTGCATCACATCGGCGCCTTCCAGTTGCAATTCGGTAAATTCCTGTAACCGGTTGCCCAGACCGGATTCTTCAATTAAATTTTGCCATTCGGGATTTTTTTCGTCCATGCCGGTTTCGCCGAACAGGTCGTCCATTTGTATTTTTTTGTTGAGCAAAGGGCTGATTTTCATCATGCCGGGAATAATTTCTTCCTTCATGATACGGGTAATTTTTTCGGTTTCCCGGCTCAGGATAAATTGCAGCATGATATGTAACATGTCGCTGATAAACCGTTTGTCTTCGGAAAGATGCTGCAAGCGGTTGCCGATATTCGGATAGAGATACAAGCGTTTGTCATAACGGCGGAGAAACAGTAAAATGCCCGTTAATGCCCTTTGGCGAATTTCTTCGTTCCTGTTTTCGCAAGCCGCGAGCAGAAGATTGATTTTCCTCATGTCGAACAATTCTTCCAGATTCAGGATTACCGCCGCAACAATCAAACATTGTAAAGTATTCGGATTTAATTCATTATGCAAAACATCCGACCAGCATTTTTCTTCATCGTCAGTCCATAAGCCGCTTGTCCAAATGAGACGGAAAACTTTGCTTTCAATTTCTTCACGTTCTTTTTCAATGGATTGCAGGTTTTTGGTTTTTTCTTCGCCCTCGTCCAGCAAATCGGTTAAAGTAATTTTACCTGTCAGGCCGTCGATTAATTCCGCAAGCTGAGCCGGAGTTTCGGGCGGGGAATAAAGTAAAGTCCTTCTGATTTCATAGGTATAAGACCATGAATAAGTTGTTTTGGTTTCCAG
Organism: Dysgonamonadaceae bacterium; assembly: GCA_031257875.1. Classification (GTDB taxonomy): domain Bacteria; phylum Bacteroidota; class Bacteroidia; order Bacteroidales; family Azobacteroidaceae; genus Azobacteroides. Next base: position 14,001 of record JAIRNV010000175.1, on the reverse strand, counting down.
CATGGTCTGGTCGACAAGCTGATAAACCGAACGGAACAAGTTGTGATAAATTTTTTCCTGTTGAGGGTCTTTCACGCCGTCGGTCAGGTAACGGAGCATCATTTTATAATTGTTTTCCAGTTCGTTAAGTCTTTCTTTCAATTGCCAGTTGGAAAGATTTGTTATGAGAAATGTCAACATTTCAAACGACTGTTGAAGCCTTTTCTGTTCTAAAGACTCCGAAATTTTAGAAAAATAGGATTTCATTTCCTGGGGATTTGACTGCATAATAATCTCAGTATTTTAGAACAAAATTACATGAAAATTCTGCGATTTCCAAACACGGGAGATAAAAATCAGGGGCGCACACTAAATTGAAAGTGTAACAGCAGAATGCGACGTTGTGCAAATTATAAAAAAAACGCTAACAATCCGTAATTTCGATCATTAGCGTTATTTCTCGTGCCCGGGACGGGATTTGAACCCACACACCGTAACCGGCACCACCCCCTCAAAGTGGCGTGTCTACCAATTTCACCACCCGGGCTTTCGCGGTGCAAAGATATATGTTTTTCCCGATTCTTCAAACATTTTTTGCTTTTAATGAGTTTTTTCCCTGAAATATTTCTTAATTTTGCTTCGACATATTCGCAGCAAATAAAAAATATAAATATCTAAAAAAATAATCATGTACAACGCAGATGAACAGTTTGAAAAATCAGGGTTGGTTTTGCCATCGGCGCCGCAACCCCTGGGAGCGTATAAACCGTGTTTGATTGAAGGAAAATACCTGTATCTGTCCGGACACTTGCCGGTGCAAACCAATGGCAAACCAATCACAGGACGCATCGGTAGCGATTTGGACGAGGAAGCGGGAAAACTGGCCGCCCGACAGGCCGGGTTGACAATGCTGGCTACAATTAAATCTTATTTGGGAAGCCTGAATAAAGTAAAACGGGTGATTAAAATATTTGGAATGATCAATTGTACGTCTGATTTCGGGCGTCATCCGTATGTCGTCAACGGATGCAGCGAATTATTCGCCGACGTTTGGGGAAACGACAATGGCGTCGGCGTCCGGAGCGCCGCCGGTTTCGGTTCGCTTCCCGGTAATGTTCCCGTAGAAATAGAGGGAATATTTGAATTGGAGGAATAATGGAAAGTTTTATGAAATTAATTGCATAACATAAACATTTTCAAATCCGACGGCAGATTTTTTCCAGGATTTCAGCAGTCCGCACTGCACATATCCGCAGGCGGAGAACAGCCGGAAACTGGAAATATTGCTTTCGGAAATATAGGCAAACAATTGGTTGAGATGTAAAACGCAAAAGGCATATTCTTTAATAAGTTCAAGAATTTCTTTTCCGTAATTTTTGTGCCGGTAAGCGGCATCCAACAAAATTCCAATCCCCGCCCGCAAATTAATCGGGTCGTAATCGTACAGGTCAATGGTTCCCATTGACCTGTTGCTGTTTTTATCGACTGCTACCAGACGCAATTGCCTGCATTGAAGCAAATCATTCATCGAACCGGTCAAATAGTCGCGTAAGGCAAACTTTGAATAAGGCGCTATGGTAGAGCCGTATTTCCACAGTTCGGAATCGTTTTCCCATCGGTACATATCGTCCAGGTCTTCCGGTTCCAATGCCCGCAATAAGATGTTTTCATTTTCCAGACAGGCCATAATTGTTTTTTTTTGACAAATATAGGAAAAATTCGGCAAAATAAAATTTCGCCATAATTCGGTTTATGTAATAAATAGTCGTTATCTTTGCGCCCTGAAAATTAACTAAACGTAAGCCAAAAGAGAAAAAAGTTGGATGACAAATGAAAATGCTCCCGTAGGTTTAGGAACCGAAAACATCGGTAAATTGCTTGCTCAATATGCTGTTCCCGCTATTATTGCCATGACGGCTTCTTCCTTATATAATATAACCGACAGTATATTTATCGGCCATGGCGTGGGGCCTCTGGCTCTGGGCGGACTGGCGATTACTTTCCCGTTGATGAATCTGGCGGCGGCGTTTGGCACGCTGGTAGGCGTCGGCGCTTCCACTCTTCTGTCTATCCGCATGGGACAGAAGGATTACGAAACGGCGAATACCATTCTGGGAAATGTGTTTGTGCTGAATTTGATTATGGGAATTTTGTTTTCCATAGTTACATTGCTTTTTTTAGAGCCGGTTTTGATTTTCTTCGGCGCCCGGCATGAAATGCTTGACTATGCCAAAGAGTTTATGACGATTATTTTGTTGGGCAATGTGGTTACCCACATGTACTTTGGTTTGAACGCCCTGCTCCGTTCATCGGGAAATCCGAAGCGGGCAATGATGGCGACCATTTATACGGTGCTTATCAACCTGGCGCTGAATCCGCTGTTTATTTTCGGTTTCAAATGGGGAATACGCGGTTCGGCCTGGGCTACGATTATTTCCCAAATTATTATTTTGGCATGGCAAATTCATTTGTTTAACGATAAAAATTATTTTATCCACCTGAAAAAAGGGATTTACCGGCTTCGGAAAAATATTGTAGTCGATTCTTTGTCAATCGGTTTGTCACCTTTCCTGATGAATGCGGCGGCCTGTTTGATTGTCATTCTTATCAATCATAAATTACTGAAATATGGCGGAGATTTGGCGGTTGGCGCTTACGGGATTGTGAACCGGATTGCCTTCCTTTTCGTGATGGTTGTCATTGGCCTGAATCAGGGTATGCAGCCAATAGCCGGTTACAATTACGGGGCTAAATTGTATCCCAGAGTTACCGCTGTTTTGAAACAGACCGTTCTGTTTGCGACAGTCATTATGGTTATCGGATTTACCGTCGTGGAATTGTTTCCGCATCAGGTGGCTTCTATTTTCACTACGGAAGAACATTTGATTGCGATGGCCGTTCCCGGATTACGCTGGGTATTTGCCTTTTATCCGCTGGTCGGATTCCAAATGGCGAGTTCCGCCTTTTTCCAGAGTATCGGCAAACCGAACAAGGCCATTATCCTGTCGATGGTGCGCCAAGTGTTTCTGCTTATTCCTTTTTTGCTTATTCTCCCTGATTATTGGGAAGTAACGGGTGTTTGGGCAAGTATAGCCGTTTCCGATTTTTTGTCGGTGATACTGGCAGCAGTGTTACTAATGATTGAATTAAAAAAGAAACAGTGAGAAGAGTTAAAAACTAAAAGTTAAAAGTTAAAAGATAAAAGTTTACGCCTGCGGCATTTTTGAATTTAAATTTGTTTACTCATAACTTTTAGTTTTTATCTTTTATCTTTTAGTTTTTAACTTTTTACATATATGTGCATGGAAAAATATACAATTACAATTGGCCGGCAATTGGGTAGCGGCGGGAAATTAACCGGCGAGCTTTTATCCAAAAAATTAGGTATTCCCTGTTATGACAAAGAATTAATCCAAATCGCTTCGATGGAAAGCGGCTTAGGCAAGGAATTTTTCGAGAAAGCCGATGAGAAAAACAGCATTTCGATTTTAGGCAATTACATCAGTTTCCGTTCCGGATTTATGGGCAATACGGGAATAAACTACTTGAGCAACGAGACGCTTTTCAAAATCCAAAGTGATGTGATTCGGAATTTGGCGGAAAAAGAATCCTGTATTTTCATGGGACGGTGCGCCGACTATATTTTAAGGAATTACAGGCATTGCCTGAAAATTTTCATTTGTGCCGATATGTCCGACCGCATTCAAAGGATTTGCGGGAATCGCCCGATTTCGGAAAAAGAAGCCAAAACGCTGATTGAACAGACGGATAAAAAACGCGCTTCTTATTATAATTATTTCAGTAACAAGACCTGGGGGGCGGCAATTTCATACGATATATGCTTTAATTCGTCTGTTTTGGGGATTGAAAATATTGTTGATACCGTTGAAGATTTTATAAAAATGATTAATGATTAATGATAAATTTCACAGCATCCAATTAATCATTAATCATTCAAATAAACGTATGGAAAACAAATTTTTAGAATCGGAAGAAAAAATCGTCAAAATGCTAAAAACGGTTTATGACCCTGAAATTCCTGTGAATATATATGATTTGGGATTGATTTACGGTGTGGATATTGACGATGAAAAGAACGTGACTATCACGATGACGTTAACTGCGCCTGGCTGTCCCGCTGCCGATTTTATTACGGAAGACGTAAAAATGCGCGTCCAGTCAATTCCGGAAATCAGGGACGTAGCGGTAAAAATCGTTTTTGAACCTGAATGGCATCAGGGCTTGATGAGCGAAGAAGCTAAACTCGAACTCGGATTTTTGTAGCGATGGCGAAAGACAAAACCTATTTTGTTTCGGACATGCACTTCGGTTCGGACGTTTTCGGCTCATCCGCAGCGCGGGAAAAACGTTTTGTCCGCTGGCTGGATTCCATTCAGGCGGAAGTTAAAACTTTATACCTGCTGGGTGATATTTTCGATTTCTGGTTTGAATACAAAACAGCCGTTCCCCGCGGTTTTACACGCTTTTTAGGGAAAATTGCCGAAATGAGCGACGCCGGTACGGAAATCCACTATTTTACAGGGAATCACGATATTTGGGTACATGACTATCTGCCTATGGAAACAGGAGTTATCCTGCACAAAGAACCGTTTGTTACCCGGATTTCCGGCAAGACATTTTATTTGGCCCACGGCGACGGATTAGGCGATGAATCCTTTCCGTTCAAACTGATTCGCAGGATATTCCATAACCGGTTGTGCCGGAAGCTTTTCAGCATGATTCACCCTACCGTTGGAATCGGACTGGCGCACATGTGGGCTAAGAGCAGCCGGATGAAAGAATTAGCGCACCCGTCGCCTTATTTCGGGGAACACAAAGAACATCTGGTTCTTTACGCCAAATCCTACATTCAAGTGCATCCCGACATCGACTACCTGATTTTCGGGCATCGCCATATCCTCCTTGATTTGATGCTGAGTAAGAAAAGCCGGATGATGATTATCGGCGACTGGCTGCAATATTTTTCTTACGCCGTATTCGACGGCAAAGATTTGGCGCTTGAACAGTTTTACCCTCCGACCCCGACAGGACAAGTTCAAAGCGCCGCCTGCGGGACTTAAGGTGGATATGGCCGTTGCCGCAGCCCCTTAATTCTATCAACTCCTGTTTCAAAGGCAATCTGTGTTCCAAGACAAAATGTGTTTTATTTTAAATTTAATTTGTTGATTGTCATATCAATAAAATTTTTATCAAATTTTCTTTGTTGGAAATTATTTTCTTATGGGAAAATATATTACCTTTGTAAAAATTTTTAATAAATAAAAATAAAATAAAATAAAAAAAAATGAAGACTATTTATGTTACATGGCACTGTACCACTCACGGCATTGCTTATTTCAAACACATTTTGAGTGAGTTTTATCTGAAAAAATTGACAAATAAGGAAATTTTATTTGAAAATCTGAATCCGGAGAAATTGAATGCAGTTTTTGATAATCCACACAAAAACTACTTTTTATTTGACGAGGTTATTTATCTGACTGCACCGCAAGAGGCGTTTGATGAATTTTCAAGATGGCGTTTCGAGTGCAAAAAAAATATTTTGGAAGACAATCTTATTGTCGAATCGGGCTTAAAAGAAGTATATCAACAAATTATTGCCAATGATGATATTTGTTGTCTGTTAGACAGGGAACTTGAATTTGTAAAGACAAATTTCCCTGATAAAATTGAAGATTTTAAAAATACAATTTGGCGAAATATTCAGTATTATCCAGTAGAAGAACAAATTAAGTGGCTCACAGAATCTTCAAATTTCGGCAAAGTCTATCAGGATAAATTAAAATCAGAATCGTTAGCCATTGATGATTTGCGAAATGAAAAACAAATCGCCGATGAAATAAGTGGTTGGGCAAAAAAATACTTTGCAAAACAGGATAGAGATACGCAATATATTATTAATGTTTCGTCTGGCAGCAGTGAAACGCAAGTTGTCTGGCATATTTTGGCGGAATCGGGGCTTTTGCCTGCAAATACCCGTTTTATTAAAACTTATGATGATAAAACTGAAAGCGGTGCAGAAACCTCTCGTTTCAAACTGTTTTCAATCAAAGAAATACCTGTAAAATTGATTCCGGATATTAGTGAGAGTTTTAAATTTTTTCCGGAAACGAAGTCAAAACAAAGAACATTGGTAAATTTGAAAATGGCGGCTTTTCTCAAAACAGGTTTTTCAATACTGCTAATCGGCGAAAGGGGTACCGGTAAAACGCAAATTGCAAGCGAAGCAAGTAAAAACAATGAGAAATTTGTAACCGCCAACTGTGCTTCTTTTGTAGACGACACAATGGCAGAATCAGAATTGTTTGGATATGAAAAAGGGGCTTTTACCGGATTAAAAGAAGGCAAAAGCGGTTTGTTTGCCGATGCTAACGGTGGAATATTGTTTTTAGATGAAATACATAATTTATCAAAATCCGTGCAGGCAACATTAATGACTGCATTGCAAACAGATACGGAAAATAATATGCATATTCGCAAGTTAGGAAGCACTAAAACTACACCGGTAAAATGCCGGCTTATTTTTGCAACAAACAGAACTGTTGATGAATTACGGGAATGGTTATTACCTGACTTTTACGACAGAATTGCGCAACATATTATTGAAATTCCACCCCTGCGGGACACTGTCAAGGATAGAGAAGAAGACTGGAACAATATTTGGAAACAACTAAAATTTGAGAGTGAAGCACCCAAAGAACAGGAATTACTTAAGTGGCTTAAAGGATTAAAACTGTTTGGCAATTATCATGATTTACAAAAAATTGCAATATACTATAATGCTTTTAATCACTTTGACAAAGAAACAAAAGAGATGTTGAACAAAAAAACGCCGTTTGAATATGCTAAAAATGAATTTGAAAAATATCATTCGCAAATTGCCGAATCAAAAGATAATAAGATTGATTTTCAAATCAATTCCCAAAAAACGGCCAATGAAATTCTTGCCGATTTTCAGTTTCAGTTTCAGAATTGGGCGATAAATAAATACGGTAGCCGAACAAAGGCCTCGGAACAACTCAAAGTTTCCAAAAAAACTTTGAATAACTGGAAAAACAGAAATTCACTGAAATAAAAGTTCTTACAGATAAGGCTGCAATACTGTGTTGTTGAACAAAATTTCAACCTTGAAGAAAGGTGCATTTCAAATTGTCGCATCGTCACCAGCGAACTGCGAAGCGATGACTGCGACTGTTTAACCTTGCGACAGTTTGAAATGCACCCCATTTAAAATCTGTTTCGTTAGTTTTAAAACCCGTTTCGACGCTTTCAAAACTCATTTTGATGCTTTCAAAATTCATTCCGATGCTTTCAAAACTCATTTTGATGCTTTCAAAACTCATTTTGATGCTTTCAAAACTCATTCCGTACCGTTAGTGATGGGTAAATTTTCGTAGCAGGAAAGATTTGGTGCATTCAGTTATGGCAAATCGCAAATATCCGATGTTGCATACGGGTTAAAAAATAATTGAATATGGCAAAAATAGGGGCAACCCTCGCGGTTGCCCCCAATATCCCAAAGAAAACATTAACAAAGTAGAAAGTCCAACGAAAAATAATAAAAATAGAACTTCCGTACCGCCCTCAAAATCATTTCCGAAGCAAATAATTCTCCACCGCTTCCGCCGCTTTCCGTCCCGAATACATTGCACGAACCACCAAACTTGCTCCGGTAGTAACATCCCCAGCCACAAAAACCTTCGCCGTCGATGATTCATTAGGCTTCACAGCCTCCACATTTCCACGTGCATCGTATTTCACGCCCAAATCGTCTAACAGACCTTCATGCACAGGTTGCGTAAAGCCCATAGAAAGCAGTACCAAATCGGCCGGAATGATTTCGGGTTTACCGGTTTCTTTCATCGCGAAACGGCCGGATTCGTCTTTTGTCCATTCTACTTCAACAACTTCTACGCCGGTCAATTTCCCCTTGTTCCCGATAAAACGTTTGGAAGCCAGCGACCAGCGGCGCGTAACTCCTTCTTCATGGGAACTGGATGTTTTCAATATATTCGGATAATAAGGCCACGGCGTATCGGGATTTTCTCCCACAGGCGGTTTTGACAGGATTTCTATCTGCGTTACACTCGCCGCTTTCCGGCGAATAGACGTCCCTACGCAATCCGAACCGGTATCTCCACCGCCGATTACCAGCACTTTTTTGCCTTTGGCCGATATTTGTTCGGCAGCCGGTATGGTTTTCCCTGCCACGATGCGGTTTTGTTGTTTCAGGAAATCCAAAGCAAAATGAATACCTTTCAAATCCCTGCCTTCAATGGGCAAATCCCGCGGAACGCCTGCGCCTGTTGTCAGGCAAACCGCATCAAACGAAGACAGCAACTTGTCGGCAGACAGGTCCTTTCCGACTTCCATATTCGTCGTAAAAATAATACCTTCCGCTTCCAAAACTTTCAACCTGCGGTCAATAATTCCCTTGTTCAGTTTGAAATCGGGGATTCCCAAACGAAGTAAACCGCCGATGGCTTCGTCTTTTTCATAAACCGTTACCAAATGGCCTTTGCGGTTCAGCATATCGGCAACGGCCAGACCGGCCGGGCCGGAACCCACAACTGCTATTTTCTTCCCTGTTCGCGTTTTAGGCGGATATGCTTTCACAAATCCTTCCAGGAAAGCATGTTCCGATATCGCCGCTTCATTTTCGCGAACGGTCAAAGGTTGATGTTGCATATTCAGCACACAGCTTTTTTCGCATAAAGCCGGACATACCCGGCCTGTAAATTCGGGAAAGTTATTCGTGGCGTTTAATACCCGGTAGGCTTCAAACCATTTCCCTTTGTACAGCAAATCCTGCCATTCGGGAATCAAATTGCCCAAAGGACAAGACCAGTGGCAAAAAGCGACCCCACATTCCATACAGCGGGAGGCTTGCAGCATCCGGTCTTCCATGTTCAGGGTTTGCTCCACTTCGCCAAAATCGGCGATTCTTTCAAATACAGGACGATAACCTGCTTCTTTTCTATTTATTGTTAAAAATGCTTTTGCGTTTCCCATTTTAATAATTGATAATGGAAAATTGAAAATTGAGAATTATAAAATAATCAACATAGTCAATTAATTGTCAATTCTCAATTGTCAATTCTCAATTAATAATCCGATTCCACCATCTCAATTTTCTTTTTTATCGCTTCCATTTTTTCTTCCTGCAACACCTTTTTATATTCAATCGGCGTAACTTTAATAAAACGTTTGAGATATTCGTCCCAATCATCCAAAATTCTCTTCGCCAAAACGCTTTGCGTATAATAATAGTGTTGCGAAATCAAACGATTCAGTTCCAGGCTGTCCGATTTATCTTCAATCAGCGTCAGTTCAACCATTTCCATATTACAGAAATAATCGAAATCGCCTTTCATATCCAGAACGTAGGCCAATCCGCCGCTCATACCCGCCGCGAAATTCTTTCCGGTCGAACCCAAAACCACTGTCCGTCCGCCGGTCATGTATTCGCAACAATGATCGCCGGCGCCTTCCACGACAGCGATTGCCCCCGAATTTCTCACGCAGAAGCGCTCCCCTACCCTACCGTTGATATATACTTCGCCGGAAGTTGCGCCATATAATAAGGTATTACCGGCTATGATATTGTCTTCCGGAACGAACACGCTGAATTTGGGTGGAACCACCGAGATACGTCCGCCCGAAAGCCCTTTGCCGAGATAATCATTGGCTTCGCCTTCCAGGTAAAAAGTGACGCCGGCGGCGAGGAAAGCACCGAAACTCTGTCCGGCAGATCCTTTGAAACTAACCGTAATCGTACCGTCCTGCAATCCCTGATTCCCGTACCGTTTGGCTATTTCGCCCGACAACATGGCGCCTACCGTCCTGTCGGTATTGGCAATATTGACATTCATCTCGACAGGAAGCGATTTTTCGATGGCCGGCTTGGTCTTGCGAATTAATTCCCTGTCCAAAATATGTTCGATTTTATGATCCTGTTTTTTTGTACAGCGGATATCATTCCCGTTATTCACAAAATGAATTAATTTCGAGAAATCCAGCTTTGCCGCTTTATCATTGTATTTCAAATCTTTCCTTATTTCAATCAAATCCGAACGACCGATGATTTCCTCCATACTCCTGAAACCCATTTGAGCCAAATGTTCACGGACTTCCTGTGCAAGGAAAGTGAAAAAATTAAGCAAATATTCATGTTTCCCTTTAAAGCGGACGCGCAGCCTTTCGTCTTGTGTTGCAATGCCTGCCGGACAGGTATTCAGATGACATTTGCGCATCATTACACAACCGAGAACAATCAGTGCGCTGGTTGCAAATCCAAATTCTTCAGCGCCCAACAAGGCGGAAATGATAATGTCCTTGCCGGACTTCAACTGACCGTCGGTCTGCAAACGGACAAATCCGCGCAGGTTGTTCAAGACCAGCGTTTGCTGCGTTTCCGCCAGTCCGAGTTCACCCGGAATGCCGGCATGTTTGATGGAACTCATCGGGCTTGCGCCTGTTCCGCCTTCCGCACCGCTAATCAGAATCATATCCGCTTTGGCTTTAGCCACGCCGGCGGCAATTGTACCGACGCCCGTTTCGGCAACTAATTTCACAGAGATTTGAGCCTGTGGATTCACATTTTTCAAATCAAAAATCAACTGTGCCAAATCTTCAATCGAATAAATATCGTGGTGAGGCGGCGGCGAAATCAAAGTAATTCCGGGAATGGAGTGGCGGGTTTTCGCAATGATTTTATCAACCTTGAACCCCGGCAACTGTCCGCCTTCGCCCGGTTTAGCGCCTTGAGCGATTTTGATTTGCAGTTCATCGGCATTAATCAGGTATTCGGCAGTTACGCCGAAGCGTCCCGAAGCAATCTGCTTGATAGCCGAACGGCGATTCAATCCGTCTTCGCCGATTTTGAAACGTGCAGGGTCTTCCCCACCCTCGCCGGTATTACTTCTCCCGTGAAGGATATTCAGTGCGATAGCCATCGCTTCATGCGCTTCCCTGCTGATGGAACCGAAAGACATCGCCCCCGTAACAAAGCGTTTCGTAATTGCCTCAATCGGTTCCACTTTGGAAATATCAATCGGTTTCCGTTTATAAGTCATGAAATCGCGCAGGAACGTCGGTTGCATCTTATTATCCGTAATATCGGTATATTCTTTAAATTTTCGATAATCGCCCAAACGCGTGGCTATCTGCAACTTGGAAATCGTTTCGGGATTCCAAGCATGGTATTCGCCTTCTTTGCGGAATGTGTAAATACCCGCATTCTGCACAGTATAAGTGGATTGCAATTTGAAATCGGGAGCATCGCAATCGCCGAATGCCTCGTGGTGAGAAAGCAAAGCATCCCTGGCAATGTCGGACAATTCAACGCCGCCGATTCGCGAAGTCATTTCCCTGAAATAAGTATCCAATACTTTCCTGCTGACGCCGACAGCCTCAAAAATCTGGGCGCCGCGGTAACTCCACAATGTAGAAATACCCATTTTGGAAAGTACTTTCAACAAACCTTTGGATACGGCTTTCATGTAATTTTTTTCCGCCGTATGATAATCCAGCTGTATCTCGCGCAACTTCACTTTTTCGTACAAAACGGCAAAAGCCATGTAGGGATTGACGGCCGTAGCGCCAAATGCGAACAAAAGTGCGAAATGATTGACTTCGCGGGCTTCGGCTGTTTCGGCCACAATCGCAATCTGCACCCTTTTCCGTTTTTCAATCAGGTGATGATGAACTGCCGAAACGGCCAACAGAGAAGGAATTGCCGCATGTTTGGCATCCACTCCCCTATCGCTTAAAATAATATAATGATAACCTTCATCCACTGCTTTTTCAGCCTGTCGGCAAAGGCTGCTCAATGCATCCGACAAAGATTTTTCGCCTTTGGCAGGCGATGTTGCGTCAAACAGCATCGGAACAGTCAGGGATTTAAAGCCTTTGTAACCCAGATGCGTCAAAATATCCAAATCAATATTGTTGATAATCGGCACCGGCAGTTTCACCATTTTGCACAAATCCGGCGACGGTTCAAGTATATTGCCGTCCTGACAACCGATATACAGCGCCAAAGACATGACCAGCTCCTCCCGGATAGGGTCGATCGGCGGATTGGTTACCTGGGCAAATAACTGCCTGAAATAATTGAACATCCGTTGCGGCTTATCCGACAAAACAGCCAAAGGCGTATCGTTACCCATCGAGCCGATAGGCTCTTTTCCTTCAACGGCCATCGGGACAATCAATTTCTCAATATCTTCCTGCGTATAACCGAAAGCCTTGAGTTGCGCCGACTGGTTATCAACGTCATATCTAACTTTTCTTCCGGAAGATATATTACTCAGCGAAATCCGGTTTTTCGACAGCCATTCCCTGTACGGGTGGGCGGCGGCCAACTCCGCTTTTAATTCGGCGTCGTAATACACTTTTCCTTCTTTCGTGTCTATCATCAACATTTTACCGGGCTGAAGACGCCCTTTTTCCTTTATTTCGGCGGCTTCAAAGGGCAATACGCCCACTTCCGACGCGATAACCATCGTATCGCCATGCGTAATCAGATAACGGGCGGGACGGAGGCCGTTCCTGTCGAGCATTCCTCCTGCATAGCGGCCATCGGTAAACAGCAGGGTCGCCGGGCCGTCCCAAGGCTCCATAATAATGCTGTTGTATTCGTAAAACGCTTTCAGATCGTCGGAAATCGGATTTTTCTCATTCCAGCTTTCGGGGACGAGCATCGACATGGCGTGAGGAAACGAAATCCCCGCCATAATCAAAAATTCCAAAACATTATCTAAGGATGCACTGTCGGACATGCCTGGCTGAATAATCGGAAACAGTTCGTCCGGTTTTCCCAGTTCCGGCACTTTCAGCACACTTTCGCGGGCTTGCATCCAGTAACGGTTCCCGCGAATGGTATTGATTTCGCCGTTATGTCCGAGTAAACGGAAAGGCTGCGCCAAATCCCAGCTGGGAAACGTATTCGTACTGAAACGCGAGTGAACCAGCGCCAAGCCGCTCGTAAAATAAGGATTGGTCAAGTCGGTAAAATAATCGCGCAACTGTTCGGAAGTAAGCATTCCCTTATACACAATGCGCTGTGTGGAAAGGCTTACGATATAAAAACTTTTTTTATCGGTCAGGGAAGATTTCAGGATTTTGTTCTCCATTTTCTTCCGGACGATATACAGTTTTCGTTCCAAAACCTCGGGACGGTCTTCCCCTACAATAAATATTTGTTTGATAGCAGGTTCATTAGCCCTTGAAATTTCGCCCAGAATACCGTTATTTACAGGGACGTCGCGAACGGCAAGCGTTTTCAGGCCTTCCTGTTCGACAATATTTTGCAGCACTTCCATGTACAGAGAAGCCTGTTCGCCCTCTTTCGGGAGAAAAACCAGGCCTGTTCCGTACTTTCCCCGTTCGGGAACCGGAATACCCTGTAAAAGAATAAACTCATGGGGGATTTGCAGTGTAATTCCGGCGCCGTCTCCGGTTTTATTATCGGCGCTTTCCGCTCCGCGGTGAAGCATGTGTTCGAGTACCTGTAAACCCTTTTCTACAATGTCGTGCGACCTGTTGCCGTGTATATCAACCAACAGGCCGACTCCACAGGCGTCATGTTCATATTCGGGGCGGTACAAACTTACATCATTAATCATTTTTTAATACTTCTTTATTTTTTTCGGCGGCAAAGTTACAATTTTCTGCTTAATATAGAACAATAATTATAAATAAAAACCATTTTTTCTTAAAAAGCCGGCATTTTTTCTTGAATAAAGAGAAAAAATTGGATTATTGTAAAAAACATAAAGACAGCCTTTTGCGCCCTGTCATTCCTGCGCAGGCGGCGTGGCTGTTATTATACTTTGCAGTTCGCCGGTGACGCAGCAGGGTTGAAATGTCGCAGCTGTCACCGGCGAAGGCAAAGCCTGAAGCAATCCGGAATAAATCAATGCACAAAATAAAACCGCGTGAAGTATATATCGTTTCTGCCGAATGATTCGGAATCAACTCCCGATTCTTATTTAAATC
>JAIRNV010000128.1 GCA_031257875.1 Dysgonamonadaceae bacterium | reverse complement strand
TCTGTGCGTCATTACATCGCTTTTGCTGATGGCTTCCTTCAGATTTGTCCTCGCAAACAACCCCTAGCCAATCGCTAACACTTCCTTCCAACTCGGCGTGTGCCGGGACTTACACCCGGATAGATTAGAAATATGCCCAACGTACAAAAAAATCCTCACCCGGTTACCCGGATGAGGATTCTCTAAAAAAAATTGAATTACTATCTTACATAGATTTTCTTAGCCCAGCCGGAAGAGCCTTTGATAATAGTTATTCCGGTCGGAATCGCAACAGATACGGCGATGTTTCCCGGTTTCTTGTCGAAATGAGAAATTAACTGGCCGTCCACACTGTGGATGTAAACCCGTTCCCGGGCGGGAGAGGTTACATTCAACTTGCCGTTCAGGGAATAAACGCTAACATCGGAGTCTGAAATCTTAGCCAGGCTCAAGCCTTCCGTAGTAACGGTAATGTGATACTCTTTCTTTGCTATTCCATCCGCAGCTGTTACGAAAACTGTGAATTTTTCAACCGGTTGCGTAAGAGCATGCGTGCCGTCTCCAGTGAATGCAGATACCAGGTCGTCTGCGGGAGCAGCAATAATCCTGAATGAAGTTGCCGTACCAGCATGAAGCGTGTATTCAGTTACTTCGGGGCTGTACTCGGGAGTAAGTCCGGCGGGGATTGTATACAGGTAATCCAGAGTTGCATCGGCTTTCGGGAATAACAGTTTAACTGTGTAAACTTTGCTGTCGCCTTCGCGGTCAGACTTTACGGTAAATGTAAGAGTATAACCTTCTTCAGTAAGTTTAGTGCTGCGGAAAACGCTAACTACAGATCCAGCTGATTTCTTCGGAGTTTCAATTTTTAAATCAAACAGGTCATCAAGTGAGAAACCCGCCGGGAGTGCCGCTTTAAATTCTGTTCCTGTTTCAGATTCAAGTTCTTTTTCCTCTTTACTTAAAAGTGGTACTCCTGTTGATGTAGAAATATTAATTGATTTCAAATGAAGGTCATATGCCTTTTTAAGTTCAACCACAACCTTTTTTACGCTAACGCCATCGGCTGCTGTATCCGTGACGGCGAAAGTTTTAACTTCTCCGTCCTTCCACTTATCTACGTCTTTTATACGCCAAGTATTGTCTATCTTAGACTCTTTCGTGAAATCACTAACGCCAGGTTTATCATTAACTGTAGTTGTTACCAGGAAAATGTTCTTTACGCCTTCGGGAACATAAGAAGTTAACGGCTCTGTAACATCAGGGCTAAAAGCAGGCGACAAGGTTACCGATGCAGCCGTTAAGCTGTCATAATACAGAACCAGTGACTTAATTCCGGCTGCGCTACTCTTCAGTTTAATATGGTAAACAACATTATCCTGACCTCCGCTCGTGCTACTACCAACCGTGTCAAGTTTTACCCAATCATAGTCCGTTTCATCTGTCTTATTCTTCGGATATTTCAGTTCTACTTTCCAAGAAACTTCTCCCGTAGTAGAGGTTGTTTTATCTACAAAGAATTTATATTTCTTTGATTGAAACACCCAGTCAGAGTCTGGGATAACATGCCAGCCTAATTCCAAGTTTGAGGCATGGATATCCGGTACGCTTACTTTAAACGTATTTGAATCAGACTTTGCTGTTCCTTTTGTACCGTAAAGGAAACCATCAAAAGCGCCTATTGTTGTGTCATTAAAAAGCTCATACCTTGCCGTTCCATCCGTCAGATAAAGGCTATCCAACAGGCGACCTGCTTTCGCATACCGACTACCAAGAAGTTCCTTTTTTTCTTCATCAGTCATATCTGCCGGAGGTAGCAGGGTAATTTTGTAGGTCTTAGTTGTTTTCTTATTTGGAGCAGTGACAACTATTTCCAACAATCCACCCGTTTTCAGCACCTTTATTTCGTTCAACATACCGGCACCTACGTGAATACTATCAAAAACATTTTTTTTATTCAATGTAGCCGTAAAAGTCGATTTAGACAGCGCAGGCTCAAACCTGACATAAGAAGTACTCTCAAGATTTACAGAATATGACTCGGTATTAGGGTCAAAATGCTCAAGCAAGTTCTTCTCGGCAAAATCTTCCTTTTCTATCGTTACTTCTCTGTATAGTGTGTCATGTACGGCTAAGATTTTCAACTCAGCGTTCTTAATCAAATCCGCCGATTTCGTAATTACTGCCGTACGGGTCACATCCTGACCGTAAAGCGGGTGCTCCTTATCAGTATATTTAACCACCCATGTCAACGTAATTCTGGAATCCTCTGAGATGTCAATGCCATAATAGAGCGTGGGGATTGACATTTCCAGGTGGCTAAAAACTTTAACCGAATCTTTCGTTTCGGAAGAAAGGAAAACCAATGAATCATCCTTCGTATTTACCTTAGATTTAGTCCTGTAATACTTGTGAACGTCAAGATGCTCATCATTTTCGCCTTTAGCTGATATTTGGATATCAGGAAAGACCATATCGCTATTAATCGGGTCCCCTTCATAACTCACCAAATTCGCCCATAAATAAATCGTTTTAGCCTTTTCATTCGCAGTTGCTTCATAGTGAGTAACTGTTTTTGAAAAATCCGCATCCTTCGTCATGTACAGATAGTTTTGAAGGTTTTTCAAAGAGTCGTCATAACTTACGTTAGCATTTTCGATCGGAAGCCCTTTCGCAGCATCATCCCATCTAAAAAAAGCATCCTGAAGCAACCCGAAAGAATAAGGCGTACCTACGTCGCCCCACTTTTTTTCGTCTGCAGCCTTAACATTAAGCGCTACTAATAAAAGTAGCGCTGTACTCAATAAAATAAAGATTTTTTTCATATTATAAAATTGTTATTAAGTTTTACTTAAGATTATTCTCAAGTAAGTATACAAATGTATAGTGTTTTACAGTAACGCCCACTATTTCGGCTTATATTTTGTACAAAATCGGCGCTTTAGAGGACAAAAATATGGTTTTTTTGGACAAACACCCTTTTCATAATCTCTGAAAAAAGTGTGATCGTGATCGAATAGAAGGCATAAAATTCCTCAAAATTTACCTGCCCAGCGCCCGCATCCTGTCGCACACTTCGCCCATCGAATCGCATCGGGAAAATATCCCGAAGAGCATCACCATAATGTATGGTCTTTGAACAGGATTTTTATTGAAGCCGAAATGCTTTTCCATAACCCGACAGAGGAAGGCGAAGGCAAAGAGCCTAATTATTACCGGATATTTCCCGATGACCCATTTCAGGGTAAAGAAAATACACTGAACATTTATATTGGCAGGAGCAATTTTGCGAACAGTGACTGGAACGAATAGGGTGAATTTCAAATTGTCGCATTGTTGCTGTAAAGGAAGCGACATTTTTTACCGCAAAGGTGATAAAGTCGCACAAAGGTTGATTTTGTGAAACTCCTTTGTGAGACTTTTGCACCTTTGCGGTTTAAAATAATAGAAATGCTACACATTTGCAAGCCCTGTCATTCCCGCGCAGGCGGGAATCTCATGTATAAGCGTACAGATTATCGGGGGATTCCCGCCTGCGCGGGAATGACAGAACGCAACAGCACTGCGAAAATTTGAAATATTCCCTTGAACCGGAATAAATTAAATAAAAATATTTACC
>JAIRNV010000100.1 GCA_031257875.1 Dysgonamonadaceae bacterium | reverse complement strand
CGTAAATGGGATTCGCAATATGCATACTCGTTTTAGTTTTCGGTTGTTAAAGCATACAAAGGTAACGGTTTTTTTTATACGGTCAAATACCGGTGATGGGGTGCACTTCAAACTGTCGCGGTCTTATTTAAATCAATGATTTAAACAGGAATCAACTCCCGATTCTTATTTAAATCAATGATTTAAACCGGAATCAACCCCCGATTCTTATTTAAATCAATGATTTAAACCGGAATCAACCCCCGATTCTCATTTAAATCAATGATTTAAATCGGAATCAACCCCCGATTCTCATTTAAATCAATGATTTAAATCGGAATCAACCCCCAATTCTCATTTAAATCAATGATTTAAATCGGAATCAACACCCAATTCTTATTTAAATCAATGATTTAAACCGGAATCAATTCCCGATTCTCATTTAAATCAATGATTTAAACCGGAATCAACCCCCAATTCCTATTTAAATCAATGATTTAAATCGAAATGTACTTCTGTCTGTAAAAATAAATGTTGTCGAAATAGAAAATGAGTAAACAAGTAGACGGGTAAACAAAGATACATCTATCTCCGTCTACCCGTTTACCCGTCTGCTTGTTTACCCGTTAACCTGTTTACCTGCCTACCCGTTTACCCGTAACTCTGTCCGTAGCAAAATAGGTATAAACCGCCGGCACAATAAATAAGGTAAGGAAAGTGGAAACAATCATCCCCCCGATTACCGACACGCCCATCGCGATACGCCCGTTGGCGCCTTCGCCGCCGGCAAACGCCAATGGCAGCAGTCCGAGAATGGTAGAGAAACTTGTCATCAGGATGGGACGCATGCGCTGTACGGCCGCGCCGCGGATGGCCTCTGTCTTTTCCATGCCGGCTTCCTGCCGCTGGTTGGCAAATTCCACGATGAGGATACCGTTTTTGGCCACCAGCCCGATCAGCATAATGATTCCTATCTGGCTAAAAATATTCATCGTAATGCCGTTGACCGCCATGAAAGCCAAAGCGCCCGCAATGGCAAGCGGTACGGTGAGCATCACGATGAACGGGTCTTTGAAACTTTCAAACTGCGCCGCCAGAATCAAAAATATCAAAACCAGCGCCAACCCGAATGTAAACATCAGGCTGGACGAGCTTTCGCGAAATTCTTTCGACTCGCCGGCCAAAGCGGTACGGAAACTTTCGTCCAGCGTTTCCGCAGCAATCCTGTCCATTTCGTCTAAGCCTTCGCCGATGGTAACGCCCGGCGCCAGTCCCGAACTGACGTTTGCCGAATTAAACCGGTTGTAACGGTACAGCTGCGGCGGGGAAACGCTTTCCGACAAATCAACCAGATTGTCCAGCTGTATCATTCCGCCCGAAGCGTTTTTGACATACATGGATTTCAGGTCGAGCGGTTTGTTGCGTTGCTGCCGGTTGATTTCCGCCAGTATTTGATACTGTTTCCCGTTCATGTAAAAATAACCCATCCGCTGTCCGCTGAGCGCATACTGCAAAGTTTGACCGATATCGAGCGTGCTTACGCCCAGCAGAGCCGCCTTGTCGCGGTTGATTTGGACACGGGTTTCCGGTTTGGTGAATTTCAGGTTGACGTCCGACATCCGGAATTTCGGACTCTCGGATACTTTTGCCATGAAACGGGGGATATGTTCCTGCAATTTCTCCAGGTTAGGCGCCTGCAGGACATACTGCACCGGCATCCCGCCGCGCCTTCCGCCAAAGGTCGACTGCTGCTGGACAAATGCGCGCGCCTGCGTTTCCCTGCGGACGGCGTTGGACAGTTTGTCGGCGATTTCCATCTGGCTCCGTTCGCGGTCTTGCATATCCGGCAGCATCAACATGACAAACGCGGAACCCGAACGGACAAGCATCACGCCGGACTGTTTTTCGGGTACGACCGAATCGGCTATGGCGGAAATTTTCGTAGCGTAATCCCTGTAAAATTCGTAGGTGGAACCTTCCGGCGCCGTCATGTTAATTCTTACCTGGGAACGGTCTTCCAAAGGCGCCATTTCGGATTTGATTTGACCCCACAAAACGAAAATAGCGATAAAAGTAAGCCCGACAATCGGCCAGGTAATCCACCGGTGAGCAAGGAAATAAGCCAGTCCTTTTTCATAATAACGGTTCATGCCTTCAAAAAACGGCTCTGTTTTTTCGTAAAACGCACTTTTGCGTTCCCTTTTCCGAAGGATTTTAGTGGATAACATCGGGGTGAAAGTCAGTGCAATAAAAGCCGAAATGGCTACGGCTCCCGACAGCACAATGCTGAACTCCTTAAACAGACGCCCCGTCATCCCCTGCATGAAAACAATCGGGAAAAAGACGGCGACCAAGGTAACCGTTGTTGATATGATGGCAAAAAATATTTCCTTGGAACCTTCGATTCCGGCTTCTTTCGGACCGGTTCCGCGTTCAATCCGCACGTAAATGTTTTCGGCCATCACAATGGCATCGTCTACCACCAGACCCACAGCCAGCACCACAGCCAGCATCGACAGCACGTTAATGGAAAAACCGGACACGTACATGATAAAAAACGCGCCGACCAGCGAAACCGGAATCACGATTACCGGCACCAGCGTAGCCCGCCAGTCGCGCAAAAAGAGGAAGATAATCGCAATCACCAGTATGAAGGCAATGTAAATCGTTTCCTGCACCTCATGAATAGACGCCCGTATAAACCGGGTGTTGTCATAAACCAAATCCAGTTTGACGTCTTCGGGAAGGTCTTTTTGCATCCGGGCAAGCCTGACTTTCACTTCATCGGAAATCTCAATATGGTTGGCTCCCGGCTGGGGGATTACTACTACGCTGACCATCGGAACGCCGTTTTTGCGCATGATGCTGCGCTGGTCTTCCGGTCCCAGTTCGGCATACCCGACGTCGCGCAGGCGGATGACATTAAAGTCGTTTTCGCGAATGACTAAGCTGTTAAATTCTTCGGGCGTTTTCATCAGTCCCAGCGTCCGTATGGTCAATTCCATCCTGTCGCCTTCGATGCTCCCCGAAGGCAATTCTATATTTTCACTCTCAATAGCGTTCCGGATATCGACGGGCGTAATGCTGTAGGCCGCCATCTTTGCCGGGTCCAGCCACAAACGCATGGCATACCGTTTTTCACCCCAGATGGAAACGGAGCTTACGTTTTGAATGGTTTGCAGACGTTCTTTGACCGTCAAATCGGCAATTTCGCTCAACTCGAGCAAATTGCGCCTTTCGCTCTGGATGGAAATCTGGAGAATAGGCTGGTCGTCGGCGTCGGCTTTGGAAACCGTTGGCGGGTCGCAGTCGCGGGGAAGGAAGCGCTGGGCGCGGGAAACTTTGTCGCGCACGTCGTTGGCCGCCGTTTCCATGTCCACGCTTAACTCAAACTCGACGGTAATCCGCGAAGAACCCTGACTGCTCGTACTCGACAGGGAGCGAATACCCGGAATCCCGTTAATATTCTGCTCCAGAGGTTCCGTAATCTGGTTTTCGACAATATCGGCGTTGGCTCCGGGATATGTGACGTTTACCGTAATAATCGGGTTGTCCACGCTCGGATATTCGCGCACGCCCAGGTAGGTGTAGCCGATAATCCCGAACAGCGTGATTACCAGGACAAACACGGTCGACAGTACCGGCCTTTTGATGCTTAATTCGGATATGTTCATGGATTTTTTACTTGTAAATTATCAATCGTTACCGGCAACCCGTCTCGCAGCTGCATGATTCCGCTGACAATCAGGGTATCGCCTGATTGTATGCCGCTCAATACCTGAACGTCGGATTCCGTTCTGACGCCTTTTGTCAGTTCCACCAGCCGTGCTTTTCCCGACGAATAGATATAGGCAATATCGCGTCCCATTTCGGCAATCACCGATTCGTTCGGGACAATGATTGCATTCCTTAATTCACTGGATTTGATTCTCACGGAAACCGACCGCCCCGGTTTCAGGCGCCCGTTCGCGTTTGCATACACGGCGCGGGCTTTCAGTTGCAGGACATCCTTTTCTATCCGGGAATTGACCGCGTAAACGGAAGCGGCATAATTGCCGTTGTCCATCTGAAATTCAATCGGAGTACCCGGATGAATCATATTCGCATACCGTTCGGGAACGGCAAATTCTATTTTGAGCGGAATAATTTTGGTGAGCGAAGCGACAACGGTTGCCGGCGAAGCATAAGCCCCCTCGCTCACCTGCCGCAAGCCGATAATTCCGTCGAAAGGCGCCCGCAGTTCGGTTTGTGCAATCCGTGATTTTACCAGTTCGATATCGGCATGTAATTTGTCCAGTTCGGTAGTTACCTGTTCGTAAGTTTCCTTGCTGACCGCATCCTTTTCCAGCAGCGCTTTTTGCCGGTATACCCGGTCTTCCGCCAAAGGAATTTGCGCTTTCAGTTTCTGCAGTTCCGCCAGCAAAGGTTTGTCGTTGACTTTCGCCAGTAATTGACCTTTGTTGACGGTCGAGCCTTCCTGAAAGAAAATACTGATAATCTTTCCGGTAGATTCGAAAGTCAAATCCACTTCCTCATCCGGAATCAGGCTGCCTGTTACCTGAATATAATCGGTCAACGATTCTGGACGTATCACTTTGGCATTGATGTTCAGCGGCTTCGCCTGACTGCTGAAAAGGCCGGGGCGAGTCGCTGCCTCCGCTGCCTCCTCTTTTCCAACTTTCTTTTTTATTGCCGGATAAAACGCTATGCCGGCCAAAAAGAACGCAATGATAACAAACAAAACAATCTTTGTAACTTTATTCATCTGTATTTATAAAATATATGGGATTTCAGACTTAAAAAATGATAGTCCGCTAATTAAATTGTTTGCAAAAATACGGAAAGATTGAATAGGGACGGGGGATTTAATAATAATTAACTAAGGATGTATGAAAAATTAAGTTGTATTTTTTTTAAAATAATGAAAACGCAAAAGTACAAAGTTCTTATACTGTGGTCGGCCGCAAATTGAATATTTTTGTCACGAATACACTAATTTACACGAATGAAATATTAGTAATAATTAGTGCATTCGTAGCAAAAAAATCCGATTAATAAAATATCTTACCAACCGTTTCCACGAGAAGAAAACAGTTTTATTATCTAATTTTTCATTTCGGGAAAAAAACTCCGGATGTTTCAACGGGAAACTCAGAGAAGAAGCCGGCCGGAATAGTTTTTTGTTCTTTTTTGACGTATGAGCCGCATTCACGTCACCGATTCCTATGTTTGTCACCATATTAACCGCAGGATAAACGGCCAGCTGGTTTTGCAGCCGTAAGCCAAAATAATATTGCGTATCCCATGTATTGATTCCGTTTTTATTTTTCAATACGTCAGGGATAAAGGATGAAAAATAAATTTCTTCCATTTTGTTGTAAAACAAAAATCGGCGTTTATCTTTTTGCTCTTCCCAGAAAGGGAAATTGACGTCGTAATTTTTCCAGACTCTTCGCCAGCTTGCCCAACCCCAAATATGAACAACGGAGCTGAAATCGTAACTAAGTCCCTCTTTGATAATACCCGGTAAATAATTATTTCCGCTGATATGTCCTATACGCTCATCGTCTTTGTATCGGATAAGTAACTCTTCGCAATAAGGAAAAAACGAAAGGTCAGGCAAACAATCGTGTTCCAGAATAACACCCATTTCTTCCTGTTCAAAAAACCAGGAAATAGCAGTAGACACAGCTGTTTTGGGGCCTAAATTCCTGTCCTGGAAAAGCATTTTTACATCACAGTCCCAATCAATGCGGCGGATAATATTCCGTGTTTCGATGCTGCGTTGGGCTTCACCCGGTTTGTCCGGACGCGGGGCGTCGGCAGCAACGTATAATTTTTTCGGTTGAATTTGCCGGATGCGCTCAAACACTTGTGCTGTTGTGTCCGGATTGGCGAACAGGATAAACAAAATAAGAGTATTGTACATATATTGAATGTTTTAATGTTTCAAAAAGCAATACGTAATATATATGATATAATGAATGAACGTATTGATTTACTATATATTTTTCATAGACTGGTAATTTTCCCAATAAATATTTTCAAAGAAACTTTTGTAATTACAGAGAACTTCTATAATTTTAGGATGAGTATCTTTGATAATTTTTAAAACCGATGATATTCAAATGGCACATTGTTCACCATTGCTGCTGTTCTTGGAAAACCTGCTTTCATCATTGAGCCTGTGCGCATACAAATGATTTTTTGCGCTTTTGATAACATAAAGAAATCAACAAATGTTTTGGAATGCGCTGTTTTCTCCGTATACACTCCGCACTCATCAATGTGAGTTATAGGACCTGGGATTGTATAAACAAACGGTATTTTTTTAACTTTTGCTAAAAAAATAGTGCTGTCGGAAGTAATTAAAAACTTGGAAGTATCTTCATGGCATTCTTTTATTTTATAAATTTCCGTAATACATTTATCCAATAAAATTACTTGTTCTCCTTGAGGCAGGGCGCGACAATTTCCGTCCTTAAAATCGCCCATCAAGTTTTGAAAACGGAATGTTAAACCGATGTATTTTTCGCCGATTTCTTGACAATAGTTGTCAATTTCCTGTTGTAAACCGGATGAAAGTTTAAACAGTTCGTTAAAATAGTCGCAGAAAATTTCTTCCGTAGTATAAAATGCATTCGTATATACGTGGATTTGTTTATAAGGCAATGTAACAAGTCGTTTTTGCAGTAATTTTTCGTGAAAAATCGGAATAGCATCATTGCTATTATATGAAATATCGGTCTCATTGATTATCCAGTCATAATTATCGGGCTTCAAATAATCTTCTAATGAGACGGGATAAACAAAATATACGCAAAATTTAATGTTCGCATCTTTACAAATTTTATAAGTTGATATAAGCCCTTGCAGGCGGTCGGAAAGCCCACCCTGAGCTATTTTCCCATCGCACATAAAAATTATTATTTTTTCTTTATTTTTTGCAGCCGGAGGATTAGCCGGATTATAATATGAACGCAATATATTCCGACAATGAGTTCTGTCTCTGCCTATAAACTGCTTAATGTTATATCTTACCACCCAAAACATCCACCCAAAATAAACAATGAGAGCATCGCTGATTTTTCTTGGTAATATCTGCTTTATAACTATTTTGTAACTACTCAGGTAGCTTAAAAATGGTCAAAATCGCAAAAAATCAAAATAAATAGCTAACTTTGCAGCAATGGAAGAGATGATCACCATACCGCGTTCAGAATACGAACAGC
>JAIRNV010000047.1 GCA_031257875.1 Dysgonamonadaceae bacterium | reverse complement strand
GTGTTGTTAAAACGGGAAATAACTCAAAGAGTTATTCTCGTTTTAACAACATAAACAGTAGATAAAAACCTTTAATCTAAATAAAATAGCAGTTGCATTTACTACTTGAATCTGCCCTTATTAAAAGAAACAGGAAACGCAGGTAGAACTTTCTTCATTTGTTTTTTGTTGCTCATCGCGGTTAAGAATAATGTATCGGCACAGACCGCCAAATTTGAGTTTGCAGTTAGAGGAGGTTTAAATCTGTCAACTGCACTTGTTAATGATGCCGTTGCCATCAAGTTTAAGCCCTGTTATCATATCGGAGGTACCGTTGATTATCTTTTTACTCAAAAATTCGGACTTCAATCAGGATTGTTTTTTTTCAGTAAAAGGCTCAAAAATTGTCGGTTTTAACAGCGGTGGCTATGTTGGAAGAAGTCCTGATGATGATACTTACACTTTCAATGAATTGTATTTAAGGTTACCTCTATATATCACCTTTAGAAAAAGTATTTCCAGTAAATTTAATGTAAATATAGGTTTTGGACCTTATTTTGCTTATGGTATCGGCGGAAAAACCAAGCAGACATTGCATAATAGTGTCTTTTCCGATGGAAGTACTGAAAAAAAATGGGATACGTTTGAAAACGGAGCTTATGATGAAGCACGCGATTGGCTTAGGGGAGAAACCTTAAATCCATTCGATTTTGGGGCAGGAGTTAAAGTGGATTGTGGCTATAATAAATTTATTTGGGGCATTGGTTTGGAAGCCGGTATAATTGATGTGATGAATAAAAAGGAATCGCGAGATCTGCATTATCGAAATGAGAATATTAGCGTTTCTGCTGTATACAGGTTTTAGTAACCTGAGTTCGACGTAATAAATTCACTATTTTTAATAAAATGCTTTCACTGGAAGAAACACAAAAGTTTTACGCGGATTTTTTCCGAATAGGTCATGATTTATAAATAGAATATGTAATTAGTTGATTAACAGAATAATTCAAATTGTTCGGATGGCAGGGCACGTTCAAACTTTATAGCAGGCTTTTTCTCAAAAAAACTGTATGCGGACAATCCTGCAAACAGATTTATCAGGAAATTCACTCTGCAAATGTTCGGCAACATAAAACAGATAAAAATGTTTCGGATTACGAAAACAGCCGCAGAGAAAGCAAATCGTAACGGTAATGATTTCCGCACCGGACATGGCAAATGAGCGATTTCCATGCCGTTTACCGTCATCGGGGAGAATCTGGTGTTTTTTGATTTCTTTTGAAAACCAAATTTTTCCTTACTTTTTTACGTCGCACTCAGGTTGTCAAGTGGAAGACGGAAAGGATTTGTCGTTTTTTCTGTTGAAAAACGGGGAAGATACGGGTATTCGGTTTCGCGGCGTTCCGAACGGACATGAATTTACTTCTTTGCTTTTATCTATTTTGAACGCCGACGGCAAAGGGAAAAATATTCCCGACGAAGCGGTTGGCCAGCGGATTCAGGCTCTAAAAGGCGATATTCGGTTAACGACTTATGTGTCGCTTACCTGTACCAATTTTAAGGAAATCCTTACTACCAACCGTTTCGGTGAAATAGAAACTGATACATACTGCCGCACCAATCAACCGGGTATTTATGCCGCAGGTGACGTAACCACAACGCCTTACAAGCAAATTATCATCTCAATAGGTGAAGGAGCTAAAGCTGCGTTGAGCACTTTTGACGATCGGATACGGGGATGAGAAAAGTAAATGTTTTTAAATATAAATCCTTGTCAGACAGTGTTTCCAATGCTTTTTTCAACCCATCGTCATTACGCAACGCATAAATGATTTCACCTTTTGCATAATAATACTGCTTCATGATTTGTCGCGCCAAAAGGTCGGAAAGTTGGTCTTTGTACAAATCCAAATCCCTGTCCAAATCGGGTTTTAACCTGTTTTCCAATGCTTTAAATTCTTCCGACGACGTATCCCAATAACCTTCAAACGCCATAATGTCTTTGAGATTATCAAGCGCTTTTTCGCTTTGACGATCGTAATTGAAATCTTTCGATTTCAGAAAAACCTTAAATTCCCCGTAAATTTCATCCGTCATCGTGAATTTTTCGGGCGAGTCAATAGCCGGATGTTTCGTACGCCATTGCACAACAAACTCAAAAAAAAGGTTTTCGGCTTCCAAATAATAAACCATGGCCGGCATTTTCTTTTCTTCGATGACAAAATCGGGTAAAATTCCGCCTCCATCCCTGACCGGACGGCCTTTGGAAGTATAAAAAACCGAAGTCAGACTGTCGGGAATATACGAAACGCTTCCGTCATCGTTGCGGTGCGAATAATCAATCGCTTGAATGCACCGCCCGCTGGGAATGTAATACTTGGCTGTGGTCACTTTTAATTGTCCGTTGTAAGGCAGTTGCCGGGAGGATTGCACCAAACCTTTTCCGTAAGTGCGGCTTCCGACGACGACAGCCCGATCCAAATCCTGAAAGGCCCCCGCTAAAATTTCCGCTGCGGACGCCGATTGACGGTTAACCAAAACCGCCAACGGAATGACCGAGTCAATTGCTTGCTGGGTAGAACGATATATCCTGTCCAACTGGCGGACTTTCCCTTTCATCGTCAGCAAAAGTTTTCCTTTGGGAATAAAATAGTTGAGAATTTCGAGACAATCTTCCACCACCCCGCCGCCATTATCGCGAACATCAATGATTAAGGAAGTAATGCCTTTGTTTGTTTTTAAATCTTCAAAAGCTGCTTTGACGCTGTGAGCGCTGTGGGTAGTGAATCCCGACAAATAGATATAGCCGGTATTTCCCTTTAATACACTGTAATAAGTTACCGGATCAATTTCTATCCGTTTCCGGTTGATGCTTACTTCGCGCGGTTTTTTCTCGCCCGGACGTTGAAATTTGACTTTTACCGTTGTATTCGGTTGGCCTTTCAGTCGCTCGCTGGCATAGGAAGAATTGCGTCCGTCCATTTTTTCACCGTTGATTTCCATCAAAATGTCGCCTGCCTGCAACCCGGCTAATGCAGCCGGCATTCCTTCAAAAGGTTCAGTAACAAATATTTTCCCTTTGTAAGACAGTATTCCGGCGCCGATTCCGGCGTATTCGCCGGTTGTGGCAGTCAGAAAATCCGACAATTCTTCTTCCGGAATGTATTCCGTATAAGGATCTAAGCGCTTCAACATAAATTCGATATTGTCGGCCATTGTTTTTCCGGCATTGATGGAATCCACATAAAACAGATTTAATTCTTTGAATAAAGCGTTGTATATATCCAAACTTTTTGAAATCTCAAACCGGTCTTTTTCCGATAATTGCGCGTGAACAACGTTATAGGAAACAATCAGTATCGAGATGATTAATAATAATTTACGCATAAAATAATTGCTATTTGGCATTTAAAATTTCCTGTGCTTTTTCCCGTATTTCCACCCATGTTTCAGGCGGCAATTTAGTCCCTACCACCTGAATAATGTAGTAGGAAAGCAAACTTCCCAACTGTGCGCATTTTTTAAGACTTGCCTGTTGAATCATTCCGTAGAAAAATCCTGCTGCAAAATAATCCCCTGCGGCAGTGGTATCTATGGGATTGATTTTTTGATGTACCGGCACATGAATCAATTCATCACCGTGTTTTATCCACGAACCTTTGTCGCCTTCTTTCAGAACGGCAATTTTCACGTCGCGGGCAATTTCGTGTATGGCTTCGCCGGTGGAAGATTTTCCGGTAAATGCAAACGCTTCCTCCTCATTGGCAAATACAATATCGACATAATCTTTTACTAATTTACGGATAAACGCCCGGTCGGAAGCAACAACATTAAAACTGGCAAAATCAAACATAACCGTCATACCCAGAGATTTTGCCATTTTCATAACGCCCTCAATCAGTTCATGATTTTGAACCAGATAACCTTCAACATACAGATGAGTATACTGTTCAAGTACCTGTTTTTGTATTTCCGCTTTTCGCATAGAGGCTGCGGCTCCAAGATAAGTGCAAAAAGTACGTTCCCCGTCGGGCGTAATCATGGCTATTGCCGTTCCCGAAAAAACAGGTTCATGAATTAAATGTAATTCGACGCCGGCTTCTGTCAATTCGTTGATATAAAATTCACCGTATTCATCGTTCCCCACTTTGCCGATATATCCGGATGGCGCACCCATTTGTCTCAAAGCCAGCGAAGTGTTGCTTACCGAACCGCCTGAAGTCATCGTGAGTTCCAAAGCATTTACTTTTTCAAAGAGCGAGTTTCGCATCTCTTTTTCTATCAGGTTCATACTCCCTTTTGCAACGTTCAGTTCCTTTAAAAGTCCGTCATTCGGCAGTTTTGCCAAAATATCTACCAGGGCGTTTCCAATTCCGAGTATCCTCATTTTTCTAAATTTTTTTTGCAAAGATATTGCATATTTGGAAAATAACCATTACTTTTGCACCGCAATTTTACAATTGCGGTTAAATTCTTCCTTAGCTCAGTCGGTTAGAGCATCTGACTGTTAATCAGAGGGTCCTTGGTTCAAGTCCAAGAGGGAGAGCAATTTTGACAGATACGGATTCATATTCTTTTCTCAGTCTTGTAGCCAAAGACTTGGTATCGCGGTTCGGAACCCGGTTGGCTGATATTACGGTAGTTTTCCCGAGCAGAAGAGCGCGTTTATTTTTCAATAATTATTTATATGCAGAAGTCGGCAGTCCGCTTTGGGCGCCGCAATATACAACGGTTGAGGAGCTTTTTGAAAGCCGTTCCGTTTACCGGAATGCCGATATGCTGCAATTAACAGGCGATTTATATCAGGCTTACCTTGCTGTCCGCAGCGCAAAATCCGAAATTCCATCTACAGAAACGCTTGATGAATTTTTCTTTTTCGGAGAAATCCTTTTGAACGATTTTGACGATATTGACAAAAATCTCATAAACGCTCGCGCTTTGTTCTCCAATCTCAAAGACTTAGACCAGCTGAAAGATGATTTCAGCCACCTGTCCGAAGCCCAGTTGGAAAGTATCAACCGGCATTTCGGAAAGATTTTTAAAGAAGACACTCCCCTGAAAACCGCTTTTTGGTCAGTTTGGAATATTTTGGGTGACGTATATCAGATTTTCAGGGAAAAACTGAAAGAACGAAAAATGGCCTATCCTGGAATGTTAATGCGGGACGTCATTGAAAATGAAACAATTGAATTTCCCGGCAAACAATACGTTTTCGCAGGATTTAACATCCTGAACCGGTGTGAGCAAAGTTTATTCCAGCGGCTGAAAAACAAATCTTTATTTTATTGGGATTATGATGCTTACTATCTGAATCACGAAGCCGGCCGGTATATTGCCGACAATGTCCGCCGATTCGGGTCTGCCTTGGATAAGGTTGAGTTTAATTCCTTTCTGGGCGGGAAAAAAGAAATCACTTTTATGGCGTCTTCTTCCGAGAGCGGGCAATCGGGCGTCATTCCTTCCTGGATTGATTCTTTGAATCATCCGCCCGATTATACGGCGCCCGATTCGGCTATTGTGCTGTGCAACGAAGACATTTTGCCGGTTGTCATGCACACCATTTCTCCGGAAAAAATTGAAAATGTGAACATTACCATGGGTTTCCCGATTATGCAAACGCCGATTGCGGTTTTTTTGCAAATATGGGCGGAATTGCAAACCAAAGGGCTTGTAAAACCCAATGCTTTCCATTATAAACAGGTTTTGCCGGCGCTTCGCCATCCTTATACCCGGATTATTTTTCCCGAAGCGGAAGAAATAGAAAAAACAATCAGCCGGAATAATATTTTTTTTCCAAACAGTCAATTACTGAATAATGAATCGCTTTTCAGGCATACGAGCAATGCCGTCGAGTTGGCCGGATACCTTTTGAATCTGGTTGAAAACTTGGGAAAAGCGTATAAAAACGAAGCCTCTTACCGGGATATTTACGACGGTTTGTATCAGGAATCCATTTTCAGGGCGTATCAGGTTTTAAATCGTTTGTACGGCTTGTTGTCTTCGGGCGAGTGGACGCTGGAAAAACCGACTTTTTTGCGTTTGCTGCGGCGGTTGCTGTCGGCGACACAAGTTCCCTTTCACGGAGAACCGGTGAAAGGATTACAGATTATGGGCGTTCTCGAAACGCGAACGCTTGATTTCAAGAATTTATTGATATTGAGTGTAAATGAAGGATTTATGCCGGGAAGCAACAGTGAAAACACGTTTATTCCCCAATTTCTCCGTTCGCATTTGGGACTGAACACCATCAACAGGCAGGATTCGATATATGCCTATCATTTTTATCGCCTCCTGCAACGCGCCGAAAAAATCACTTTGGTTTACAATACCGATAAAACGCAGACCGGCAAAGCCGAAATGAGCCGTTTCCTGTTGCAAATGCTTGTAGATTCACGCTTGGATATTCGGAGATATACTTTATTGTCAACAGTAAAGCCGATGGATGTTCAGCCAATTACGGTGCAGAAGACGGACGAAATAATCCGGCTTGTCAAAGAAAAATACGATTTTAATACCAATCCCGAAGCCAAGCCTTTGACGCCCTCAAGCCTGAATACTTTTATCGACTGCCCACTCCGTTTTTATCTGGAAAAAATAAAGGGTTACGAAGCGCCCGATGAATTATCCGACGAACTGGATGCTTCGGTTTTCGGAACGATATTTCACCGCTCCGCCGAATTTTTGTACCGGGAAATATCCGGAACACGGACGGAAGCGCCTTTTGTGGTGCAGAAAGAACATTTGGATGTTTATTTGCAGCCGGGATCGGAATTTCGGATTCGCAAATTAGTATCCAAAGCCTTTGAAGAAGTCTATTTCAAAAGAAAGCCGGTGGATGAAACGCACTATAACGGCGAACAACTGATTAATTTCCGTGTGATTTGCAAAATGCTCGAACGGTTGATTGCATTCGACCGGCGGCGGGCGCCTTTCACCCTGTTGGGTCTGGAACAGAAAATCTACGATTTTATCGAACTGCCGGAAGCGTCCGTCAAACTCAAAATCGGCGGAATCATCGACCGCCTGGAAGAACATAACGGGAAACTGCTGATTATGGATTACAAAACAGGCAGTTCCGGTAAAACGTACAAAACTTTAGAAGATTTGGTCACAGAAAAAGACAAACGGGCCGGTCATATTTTTCAGACTTTCGTATATGCTTCTGTTTTAATTCGTAAGAAAATGTTTGAACTTCCTGTTGTTCCGGCTCTGCTCTACATGCAGGATGCAAGCAGGGAAAATTTCTCTCCGGTAGTGGAATATGAGAAAGAACCTATCGGAGATTTCAGAGATTTACATGCGGAATTTGAAGAACTGTACATACATAAAACAAGTGATCTGTTCAATCGGGATATCCCTTTCTCACAGACCACTTTCGCGAATAATTGCATTTACTGTAAATTCAGAGAACTTTGCAAACGCTGAAAATTTGGATTACTTCTTTTTACCGCAGGATTTTGTTTCCGCACCTGCTTCTTTGGGGCAGGATTTTGTTTCTTTTCCTTTTTCCTTGCAGCAAGTTTTTTCCTTTTTTTCTGCGCAACAGGATGGTTTTTTCTCTACCTGTTCTGTTTTTGCTTTAGGCGTTTCTTCTTTTTTACTGTCCTGAGCGTATGTCGATAATGACACCGTCAACGCCGCTACCATAAATAATGCAATACAAATTTTTTTCATAAACAAACTGTGATTAAATAATTATAAAACGGGGCAAAGATACAGGTATTTTTTGATTTTTGCCGTTTATTTCATTCAAATAATCAGGGCAAGGTAAGTTCAAATAGTAAATGCAACTAAAGTAAGAAAAAACTCCGTTCGGGGCATGCCCCGAACGGAGTTTGGGAAAAAAGTCCTGTCTTTGGTTGTGATATGAAAAATAAGAAACAT
>JAIRNV010000023.1 GCA_031257875.1 Dysgonamonadaceae bacterium | reverse complement strand
CCGGGAAATTGTGTACCTTTGTTCCCGGGTTAAATGTTTCTTATTTTTTTTCATATTACAACTAAGATAGGACTTTTTTCCCAAACTCCGTTCGGGGCATGCCCCGAACGGAGTTTTTTTCTTACTTTAGTTGCATTTACTATTTGAACTTACCTTGAGTATAAAAAAGGAAATGACGAAGAAATTGTTGATACAGTTTTAGTAAACGATACAGAGAAACAAAGAAAGAAAGAAAACTGAAAGGGAAAGAACGGAAGATATTTTTAACTCCAGCATTGGTGGGGAAAATGCGGGGAAAATTAGCCCAAGGAAAAAGCCTGACTGATTCATTATCAATTAGGCTTTCATTTAATCTGTACCCAGAGCCGGGGTCGAACCGGCATGGAAGTGAATCCACTGGTGTTTGAGACCAGCGCGTCTACCGATTCCGCCATCTGGGCATCTTTAGACGGCGACAAAGGTAGATAATTTTTTGGATTTGACAAAGATTTGAGCGCTTTTTATTACTTTTGTGCAATAAAAAAATAGATAATGAAACAAAAAATTATCCGTAGTGATAGTGTAGCCGGCGATTTAAACGATTTATTGTTTTCTTTGAGCTACAACGGTTTGTTTTTGCTGACGGACGAAAATACACAAAAATATTGTTTCCCGCTTATTCAATCTGTTCCTGAAATGGCGTCTGCAAAAGCATTTTTTATCCCTGCGGGCGACGGAAACAAAAATATCGCATCACTTTCCAAAGTCTGGGAATTTCTTTCCCAAAACAGCGCAAACAGAAAATCGCTGCTTATCAATCTGGGTGGCGGGATGTTAACGGACTTGGGAGGTTTTGCCGCGGCTACTTTTAAACGTGGAATCCGGTTTATCAATATTCCCACGACGCTCTTAGGTGCGGTGGATGCGGCTGTCGGCGGAAAAACCGGCGTTAATTTCAACGGATTGAAAAACGAAATTGGCGCATTTGCCCCTGCTCTTGCGGTAGTGATTGATTCCGGTTTTTTCAAAACTTTGGATGTTCCCAATCTGCTTTCCGGTTATGCCGAAATGCTGAAACATGCTTTGCTGGATTCTCCTTTATCATTGGATAAAATATTACATTTTGATTGGGATACCATTGATTATCAACAATTAAATAATTTATTGTTTGAATCTGTACTGGTAAAAGAACGGATTGTGGAAGAAGACCCTACAGAACAGGGTATCCGCAAGGCTTTAAACCTCGGACATACTTTCGGGCATGCTTTCGAGAGTCTCTCTTATGAATTGAAACGTCCTGTCCTGCATGGCTATGCGGTGGCTTGGGGAGTGGTTTGCGAATTGTATCTTTCTTTTGTGAAACTTGGATTTGACAGGAACATTTTAATGCAGATTACCCGCTTTGTCAAAGAGAATTACGGCGCTTTTGCTTTTGACTGTACGCAATATCAGCGTATTTACGAATTGATGCAGCATGACAAAAAAAATGAATCCGGCTTGATAAATTTTTCTTTATTAAAATCGGTTGGAAATATTGAAATCAATCAAACGGCAAGCCGGCAAGAGATTGGCGAAGCCCTGGATTATTTTTATTCGTAATACATTTTGTCAATAATTTCCCGATATTTTTCCAAAATGTAATTTCGTTTCATTTTAAGCGTATTCGTCAACTCTCCCGAATTGATTGTAAACACATGAGGCAACAGGGTAAAACGTTTAATCTGTTCGTAATTGGCAAATTCATTTTGCATATCCGTTACTCTTGCTTCATACAGTTTGATAATTTGCGGATTGTTACATAAATCTTCTTCGCTTCCGAATAAAATTCCTTTTTCTTTGGCATATTTTTCCAACTCATTGTAATCAGGTACAATAAGTGCACTTACATATTTTCGCTGGTCGCCGATGACGAAAGCGTTTTCGATGAATTTATCGTTGATTAACCGGCCTTCCAGTTGTTGTGGAGCAATATATTTCCCGTTGGAAGTTTTATATAAATCTTTAATTCTTTCCCTCAGAACGATACCTTTATTTTCGGTTAAGCTGCCGGCGTCGCCTGTCCGGAACCAGCCGTCGTCCGTAAATGCGGCGGCAGTTGCATCCGGTTTTTTGTAATAACCGCCTGTAACGGTTTTTCCTTTGACCTGAATTTCATTGTCTTCACCGATTCTGACTTCTATCGACGGCATTACTTTTCCAACCGTATCCAGTTCGTATCTGATTTCGGGAAAACAGCTGACGGTCGCTGTCGTTTCGGTCAATCCGTAACCGTATGCCAAGGGAATGTTTACCGAACGTAAAAAGCGGATAATTTCTTCCGAGAGCATGGCGCCGGCGCAAGGGAAAATCAAACCCCGTTCAATTCCGATTGTCTTCTTCAATTTGGAATAGACTATTTTTTCGTACCATTTAAATTTACATTTCAAAAAGAAAGGCGGCTTTTTACCTTTATTAATATAACCGATACAATATTTTTCACCGGTGGAAATGGCATTCAAAAAGATATGGCGAAGGATGAAATTTGAGTCTTCGATTTTTTCCCTGACACCGGCATATACTTTTTCCCAAAAACGGGGAACACTGCACATGGCCTGTGGTTTTACCTCTTTGACAGCAGTTTGTATTTCTCTGGGGTCCAAGTTAATAGCAACAGTGCAACCCCTGTGCAGACAGTAGAGCGACCATGCTTTTTCAAAAATGTGCGCCAAAGGCAGGAAACTTATCGAGAGAAACCTTTGTGGAAGATAACTCAGGCGAATATCGTGTATCTTAAAAGTTTCCAGATAGTTGTTGTGCGTGAGGACAACCCCTTTGGGTTCTCCCGTAGTTCCCGATGTATAAATAATGTGAGCAATATCTTCTCCCCGAGCGGACTTAACTCTTTTTTCCACAGTGATTATGTCTTGCGAAGTGCGGTTTTTGGGCGAACTGAAATAATCGAAATAGATGGAGGTTTTATCTTCCGGCGCCCTGACTACGGTTTTATCAAGTATGACGATTTGCTTCAAAAATGCACTGCCCTGAAAAACCTGCCAGGCATTATTGTACTGCGCCTGTTCTCCCACAAACAGCAAACTTATTTCCGCCTCATTAATAATATAGTCGATTTGGGGAACGGAGGCTGTTGCATACATCGGCACCGTTACCGCGCGGTTGGCAAAAGCGCCGAAATCAATATACAGACACTCAACCATATTTTGGGAATATATGCCTATGTTGGATTGCGGTTCAACGCCTGCATGACACATGGAACGGGCTACTGCCGTTATTTTCCTGGCAAAATCTTCCCATGAAACAGATTGCCATTCGCCTGTGTTTTTGTCTTTTAGTTTTAACGCTTCCTGATTGCCGAACTTGTCGGCACGTTTTTGTATGAGGTTGGAGAAGTGAGAATATTCCATAAATTGCTTCTAAAATAGTTCAACAAAGTTACGACTTTTTTTTACTTATCATAAAGTTTGGCTAAATCTTTTTTGAGGCAACGGAGAAAAGTGATTAATGGTTAATGGTTAATGATTAATGATTAATATTGCAGCCGTCACCGGCGAAGGCGACAGCCTGAAGCAATCCGGAAAAAAACACTGCACAAAATAAAACCGCGTGAAGTATAAATAAGGGTGGGGATCAGGTTTTTCCCCGTCCGGCCCTGCGTCTCGCTACGCCGGGGGTTATTCGTTTTATTTTTCTGCTGTTGAATCCATTTTTCCCGCAATTGAAACCAATCTTCCCGCAATTGAAACCAATTTTCCCGCTATTACTTTAAAATTTCCGGCAACTGCTTTTAATTTTCCGGCAGCTGCTTTTAATCTTCCGGCAGCTGCTTTTAATTTTCCTGCAACTGCTTTTAATCTTCCTGCAACTGCTTTTAATTTTCCGGTAATTCTACTTTAACAGATTGAAAAGCAGATGTCTCATATAACACTGTTGGAACCATTTTTTTTAATCTGTTAAAGTAGAATTATTCAAAAACAGAGGCTTATCTTTGTGTCAAATATTTTACGGATATGAATAAATTAATATCGGAAAATCGAACGGCAGACGGGATATATGAAAAAATACACCGGCTTCCACTGGCAATACAGTTTGAATAAACTGCCAATGACACAGTTCACCCAACATTACAGGAGTACACGGTTACGATTAAACCGTCCTTATCTCTTTTTCCAGAAACTTTTGATATTGCCTATATATAAAATCATAAAAAACGGCAATATTATCAGTTGTACACGCTTTTTCCAGTGCCTGAATGTAACTGATACGGCTACTTTTGAAAATATAAAATACCGGCAAGTCAAACGATGCTAAAATGCAATTCATAAGTAACCGGCCTGTACGTCCGTTGCCGTCTGCAAAAGGGTGGATATTCACAAATTGATAGTGTGCATAAAAAGCCGCCTCACATTTTTCTTTGAATGTTTTGGCTTCTGTAAACAGTTTATTTGTGTCAACAACAAAAGATTTCATCAAAGCCGGTACTTTGGTACTGCCGGGAAAACGCCGCGCTCCGGCAAATACGTTTAACAGCCGGTATTCCCCTTTTGTGCTGTCAAACGTTCCCTGTACAGTATTATATACGCTACCGGTGTTTTTTAGCACCATACTGCCGATTGTGTGTATAAACGGTTCTGTAAGAGGCTGTTTTCTCTTTGCAGCATCAAGGGTATAAACAAGCGCCTTTTGATGGTCGATTACCATTTGTTGCTCGGTAAAAGGTTTGTTTTTTGCCGGTATATCCTGGTCAAGCAAGTTATAAACCTGACCCTCTGTCAGTGTGCTGCCTTCGATTGCCGTTGAATGCCAGGTTATTGCGTAGTAAGTATGTTTTTTCAAATCTACCTGCCCGCGTGTCGCCTCGTTGTAGTTGGCAACCAATTTTTCAATTTTATTTATGTCTATTCCCATCTTGTGAAATTTTAACCGGTTAAACCTCAACTATCTGCAAATACGTTTCCAAACTGTTTTTTTTACCGCCGTTGCCACAAGTTGCTTTCAAAGGTATATTCCATTTCAAAAGATGCCTGTATCTTTTGAAATGCCTCTGCATCATCATGCAATGGGCAATCGCCCCGTTTGATTTTATTATTTTTTTTTTTGAAACTCAACATTTGGTAAAATAATCTTAATCTCTTTGTCCATTCCATCGCCTTGCCACCAAACGATATGCCGAACTGTTGACAGAGAGGGAACATAAGCATTTGCTTTTAATTTTTCTATTTGTGCAATAAATTTCTTGGAAAATTTACCAATCTCTTTATTCCCGTAAATTAAAGTGTTGTTTGAAACAGTCAAAACTTGCCCACTGCGAAGGCTGTCTATTTCTTGTTGTTTATCAGCAAAGAAATCCAACCATATATCTTTATGAGAAAGACTTAACAATAATTTCTCCGATTGTGGATACGCGCTGTTATCTTGATATTTATAACAGTTATTGACTTTAATACGATCGAAATAATTGCCATTGTAAAGAATATACAAGTTTTTCTTTGCCCGCGTTAAGGCTACATAGATTGTACGCAACTGACTGTCTTCTAAATTCTGATACCTGCTTAAACTCAAAATCACATTGTCAAATTCCCGGCCTTTTGCCTGATGAATAGTGGATACCAAAATCGAATTTTGCAAACTGTCGGTCATATCTTCTAATTTTGATTCGCGGACAAATTGCTTGAAATCGCTTTTGTATTTGGTTTTATTGTTCACTTCTTCAAAATCGCGAATCAGTTTGCAAACACCTTCCAAATCTGAACTTGTGCTGTATTTTTTACACAGATTCTTTTTCGCTTTTAACCAGGCATCTTCACTTATTGAATAATTTTCATTATCTCTTTCTATATCAGCAATGAAATCTCTAAATTCAACAAGATTATATAAACTGAAATCATTATTGGTTTGTATGAGTTTTGCATTGATTTTATGGTTATTAAGCAAACCGACAATATTAAAAGCGTCTGCATTTGTGCGGGTAAGAATTGCCGTAATTCCCGACAGACTTTCTTTCAAGAGCAGGTTAACAGTTGGAATAACCATGTTATCTGTGTATAAATTTGTGACGGAAACAATTCCGTTTTCTGATTTTACGGGCTGAATTGGCGTTGTTTTTATTCTGTGTGAAATTTTATTTGCGAACAGGTTGGCAAAATCCACAATATTAGCGCAGCTTCTAAAATTCTCAACCAACTCATAACTTTTAGCATTTTCCTCTTTAATGAGCGCTTCAAGATATTTGGAACTGCTACCTCTAAATTCATAAATATTCTGGTCGTCATCGCCCACGGCAATGATGCGAATATCGTCGTTACGTTCTTTCAATGCAAGTACCAGCGCATATTCTGCCGCACTCATATCCTGCGCCTCGTCAATCACAAGAACGGTTTTGGTAAGGCGAGCACGATCCACTTCTTTATTGTGTATCTTTTCTATTGTTTGTTTTATAATTATATCCGATTTTTCCAAATCGCCAACTTTGCCGAGCAGGTCAAAACAATAGGAATGAAATGTGGTGATTTGAATAAAATTAGCGGCATTGCCGATAAGCGTCATCAAACGTTTTTTAAACTCGGTGGCGGCGGCGCGTGAAAAGGTCAGCATAAGCATTTGCTCATGTTTCACGTCTTCCATCATGTAAAGCGAAGCGAGTTTGTGCACCAGCAGTTTGGTTTTTCCACTGCCCGGGCCTGCGGCTACAACAATCGGTTTATCTGTCTGATTATTAATAATCTTTAGTTGTGTCGGCGAAAGTTCACCAAAAAGTTGTCTGAATTTTTTAGGAGTAATGTTTTTTGAAATTTCTTCTTTTCTGCCTCTGAAATATTTATGGAGAAACAAATCATAGTTCATTATAAAATAGTCGTTCACAAATTCCATTGCGCTTCTGTAATCTTCAGCCATCCGCTTTGCATATTCGCCGACAATATGAATTTGCTGCATACGGTTTTCGTAATATTGTTCCAGTTCGCCATAATGCTCTTTTTTATATTGCGTCTTACTGTCGTGTTCCAATCGTTCGATACGCATGGCATTATAAATAACCAAAAACCCGCCTTCAATTTTAAGGGACTCAATTTTAATAAGATAATACAAAGCATCTTCAATTTCCTCAATATTGGTTTTTTCTCCAAACAAACTTTTTTCAAAATTATCTTTCAGTTCCAATACAGAAAAATAGACAGGCGCTTCATCCTGCTCGCCCTGTTTTAAGTCGGCAGCAATTTTTTGATAAAGAAAATCAATGATATTGTTGGCTATTTTCGCTCGTTTGTCGATTTTCATTTTAATTTCATCAAGCGAAAAACAGGGTTTCAGCGCGATACAGTTTTTGTTATTTTCAGGAATTTTTTTTATTATTCGCTTAATCGACCAGTAGTTAAGAACGGTTTTCAGGTTGATAATACTTGACTTCGGCGCTTTGGCAAACAATTTTTCATTTAATTCCTTGATGTTAATTGTTTGTTCGGTTTCGACTAAATATTCACACAAAAAATCTTCAATTTTTCGGTGTAATAACAAAATTTGTTTTGAACGGTTGTTGTTTTCTTTCTTTTTTACATACGCGACAAGGTCTTTATTGTCGGCCAGCAACTTTTCTTCCCGCAATATGCCGACAATTCTTACCACGTCTTTAATTTCAATTCCAAGCCGGTCGGAAATGTAATCAATTCTGTCCTCACCTTCGTCTGTAGTCCTTTCCTTTTTGCTTCTTGCGCCCATGAGAGTAGAAATGATGCGTATGGCCTGTTCTCTTGATTTATTGTCTAAACGGGGTGAATTATCAATTTTTAATCTGGCTTCTTCCATATTTTTGACAAGAATACTGTTTGCAAAAATGCGCGGCATATTTTGTCCGCGTTTCACAAAACCCGACTGTTCCAAAGCATTAATCGCTGTTTTAATTCTGGTTTCCATATCCGAAACAGCATCGTCCCAACCGGCTTCTCTTGCAATTTCCAAAGCGGATTTGGAAAAATGTTCCCTGTTTTTTGTCAGGTTCTTAATGGATTTCCAAACCTGCCCGATTTCTTTTTGTGAGATTTTTGTCTGGTTAAGCAGATTAAAATGTTTGTTTAAATCCTCGTCGTTGAATAAAACAAAACAATCAGCCTGCAATTTTTCGTCACGTCCTGCCCTGCCAGCTTCCTGCACATAATTTTCAAGGCTGTCGGAAATGTCATAGTGAACAACCATACCGACATCTTTTTTATCAACGCCCATTCCAAAAGCTGTTGTAGCAACAATTATTTTCACTGCGCCGTTCATAAAAGCATCCTGGTTGGCAATACGAATTTGCCTGTCCATTTTCCCATGATAAGGCAAAGCAGGGTAACCATCTTCGGTGAGATGTTTTGCCAAATCTTCCGTTTTTCTTGTCCGTGACACATAAACAATGGCCGGACAATCGTTATCATCAATCAGTTGCCTTAATTTAAGATACTTGCTATCGTCATTTTCTTCGTGGAAAATGTGATATGTAAGGTTTTTCCTTGCCGAACCTGCCCTGAAAATCTCTAAATCTATAGATAATTTATCTTTGAAATATTTACAAATATCGTTTACCACATTTTGCTTTGCAGTAGCCGTAAAGCAGGATACAGGAATATTTTGAGGCATGTTTTTGGCTTCCTGCAAAGTTTTAATAAACTCTCCCACATATAGATAATCTGTTCTGAAATCCTGTCCCCAAGCCGAGAAACAATGTGCTTCGTCGATTACAAACCTGACAACATTTCGTTTCAGCAACAGTCTTTCTATTGATTTACTGCGAAGGGATTCGGGAGAAATATACAGCAGCGATGCCGAGCCGTCTTCAACTCTTTCAAAGGCTTTTGCGCGTTCGACAGGATCGAGCGAGCCATTAATGGTTACCGCTTCAGTAATACCGTGCTGTCGTTCCAGATTGTCGGTTTGGTCTTTCATCAGCGATTGCAAAGGCGAAATCACAACCGTCAATCCTTTTTCATTTTCTCCCGCCATAAGCGCCGGCAACTGGAATGTGACAGATTTGCCGCCGCCTGTTGGAAATATCGCTAAAATAGATTTGCCGGCAATTGCCGCATTTGCTGCATTTTGTTGAAGAGGTTCGCCGTCATAAAGCCTGAACGACGGATAATGGAAATACTTGTTTAATCCCTTTATTTCGTCAAGAGATTCGTTGCAATATGCGCAACCTTCAATGCACTTTCTGTTTCTCAAATAATGCAAAATATTTTCTACCCGTGGATAGTTTTTAAGCACCCATGCAGGCGTTAACGAATCATGCATTATAACAGTTATTTGAGATAAAGCGTATGCAAGTTCTACCGGATATTTGCCTGTGATGGATGCGACTGGGGCGTTGCTGCATATCTTGCCTTTAAAATATTCTCTAATTGAGCTTTCAAGATTGATTTTTGATTGATAGCCGATAAAATTAAAAAATCCCGCAAATTCCCTTTGTCCTGAAAGAAGACCGTAATAAATATCCTGCAAATCTTTATTCAATTCATTAAATGCCCCGATTTCGTCATTAAATAAATGACAAGCCTTTTTTGCATCATTCAGCGGATTGTTTAGTTCATCGGAACACAGTTTATCGTCTTTCACTAACTTATGATAAGGCTTTTCAGGGAATAAAAGCGGCGACCAGTAAAGCGTATCGATAAACTGCGTTATATGATTCTTTTCTATAATATTTTTAAGATAAAGCAAATCGTGGTTGAAGATATTGTGGCCGCATACGGTATTTTCACCACGCAAAAAATTATCAAAAGAATCAAGCGAATGAGTATGTAATTCTTCTCCTGTTGATTTAATAGCGCCAATATCAATCAATTTATTATTAGCAACTTCAATGTCTAAACATACAATATTTTTGCAATACATCCGATTTGCATTTATATTTTTTCCACAACTTCCAACGCTTTAGAGAATAGACATTGCTTTTTGAGTCGCCCATAAATTGCCATTATGAAAAGCGTCGCCGTCACGCTTGCTCACAAAAGCAAGAAACTGTCTTCATCTCTTTTTTCAAAAACTTTTGATACTGCCGATACATAAAATCATAGAAAACGGCAATATTACCGGTTGTACGCGCTTTTTCCAATGCCTGAATGTAACTGATGCGGCTACTTTTGAAAATATAAAATGACGGCAAGTCAAACGCTGCCAAAATGTAGTTCATAAGCAGGCGGCTTGTACGTCCGTTGCCGTCTGCAAAAGGGTGTATATTCACAAATTGATAGTGCGCATAAAAAGCTGCCTCACATTTTTCTTTGAATGTTTTTGCCTCTGTAAACAGTTTATTTGTGTCCTCAACAAAGGATTTCATCAAAGCCGGTATTTTGGTGCTGTCGGGAAAACGCCGCGCTCCGGCAAATACGTTTAACAGCCGGTATTCCCCTTTTGTACTGTCAAACGTTCCCAGTACAGTATTATATACGCTACCGGTGTTTTTTACCACCATACCGCCGACGGTGTGTATAAACGGCTCGGTAAGCAGCTGTTTTTTCTTTGCAGCATCAAGGGTATAAACAAGCGCTTTTTGATGGTCAACTACCATTTGCTGTTCGGTAAAGGGTTTGTTTTTTGCCGGTATATCCTGGTCAAGCAAGTTATAAACCTGTCCCCCCGTCAGCGTACTGCCATCGATTGCCGTTGAATGCCAGGTTATTGCGTAGTAAGTATGTTTTTTCAAATCCGCCTGCCCGCGTGTTGCTTCGTTGTAGTCGGCAACTAATTTTTCAATTTTATTTATGTCTGTTTTCATTTTATAAAATCGTAGCCGGTTAAACCTCAACTATCTGCAAATACGTTTCCAAACTGTTTTTTACTGCCGTTGCCACAAGCAGCCTGAACGGCCCGGCGTTATTATCAACGTGGCTTGTTTCCAGTGCGGTGTAATATGCCTGCTTTGCCTCATTGTCGCCTTTTAGCGTGGTTATGGTATAGCCCTTTGAAATCAGATACAAATTCATTAACAGGCGGCTTGTACGTCCGTTGCCGTCAATAAAGGGGTGTATCTTTACCAGCTCATCGTGCAGGTATGCAGCAACAATAACCGGGTGTGTGCCGGCTGTTTCCATTGCCTTGTATGCAGCAATAAAGGTTTCCGTTTGCGGCCCTATCAAATACGGCTGTGGAGGTATGTGCCGGCTGCCGACAATCATAACGGGGACGGAACGATAACGCCCCGCCTGCTCTTTATTTATGCCGTGCAGTATGATAGCGTGGATTTCCCTTATTGTCCGTTCGGTAATTTCAATGCCGGCTCGTGCAATGTCTTTGATAAATTCAATGGCTTGGGCGTGGTTGATAGCCTCTAA
This sequence comes from Dysgonamonadaceae bacterium, assembly GCA_031257875.1. GTDB lineage: Bacteria > Bacteroidota > Bacteroidia > Bacteroidales > Azobacteroidaceae > Azobacteroides. The sequence continues at coordinate 3,144 of JAIRNV010000023.1, read as the reverse complement.
ATGTTCTCTCACCGACTTGCCGCCGATGGTAACGCCCTCGCTCACCACAAGCGCGGTTTCCTGCAATGTCAGCGTGTTGCCTTCAATACGGTTGCTCTCAAAGGTATATTCCATTTCAAAAGACGCCTGTATCTTTTTCAACGCCTCTGCATCAAGCGGACGAGCAGCCTGCAAACGCTGCTTTAGAGTGTCGGTTTGCTGTAATAAGGTTGCCAACAGTGTATTCATATTGATTTTTATTTATCAAAAAGATTATAATGCACAAAACCACACCGCGCATAGTATAACAGTGTGGTGGCGGCTGTGGCCGGACTGTGGGAAATTATTCAACCAAAGAAAAATCCAGCTGCCTGCGCTCAAGGTTGGCTTTTGCAACTTTGATTCTCAGCGGATCGCCCAAACGGTAACGGTGTTTTTTGCGCGTACCGATAAGGCTATATGTCTTTTCATCATAGTCGTAATGATCATCCACCAGGTCGCGAATAGGCACCATGCCTTCGCAGGCGTTATCGCTCAATTCCACATACAAGCCCCATTCGGTAACGCCTGAAATTACGCCGTCGAAAATCATGCCGATCTTGTCCGACATAAATTCAACCTGTTTGTACTTGATGGAAGCCCGTTCGGCGTTAACCGACAGCGATTCCCTGTGGGAACAGTGTTTGCAGGCATCTTCCGTCTGCTGTCCGCCCACCGAGCGTCCGCCGGAAAGATAGCGTTCCAGCAACCGGTGAACCATCATATCGGGGTATCGCCTGATGGGCGAAGTGAAATGGGTATAGTGTTTGAAAGCCAGGCCGTAATGGCCGACATTCTGCGTGGAATAAACCGCTTTTGCCATCGAACGGATCGCCAGGGTTTCAATCATGTTCTGCTCTTTTTTACCCTGAACCGTATGAAGCAGATCGTTGATGCTTTTTGAAATCTCCGCATCACTGCCTTTGTCTTTCAGTTTGTATCCGAAGCGGCGGATAAATTCCGCGAAATTGGACAGTTTTTCGGGCGCCGGCAAATCGTGAATCCTGTATACGAAAGTTTTGGCTTTCCGTCTTTTATCGACTTTCCCTATATGTTCGGCTACCAGGCGGTTGGCTAAAAGCATAAATTCTTCAATCATCCTGTTGGAGTCTTTGGCTTCCGTAAAAAATACCCGTAAGGGTTTGCCGTTTTCATCAACTTCAACTTTCACTTCGTTGCGGTCAAAATTGATAGCGCCGCTTTTGAAACGTTTCTCCCGAAGCATTTTAGCCAAACGGTCTAAAGTCAGGATTTCGTTTTTCAAATCCCCTTTCCCCGTTTCGATGATTTGCTGCGCTTCATCGTAGTTGAAGCGGCGATCGGAATGGATAACCGTCCGCACAATCCGATAGTCTTTCACTTCGGCCCCGTCGGTCAGTTCCACAACAGTCGAAAAACACAATTTGTCTTCGTGCGGACGAAGCGAACAAAGGTCATTGCTCAGTTTTTCGGGAAGCATCGGAATGGTGCGGTCGACCAGATAAATGGAAGTTGCCCGTTCGTAAGCCTCTTTATCAATAATACTTCCCGGTTTCACATAGTGCGTTACATCCGCAATATGAATGCCGACTTCCCAGTTACCGTTTTTCAGTTTTCGGATTGACAAGGCATCGTCGAAATCCTTGGCGTCTTTCGGGTCGACAGTAAAAGTCGGCGCCTGGCGGAAATCTTCGCGTGATTTAATATCTTCGGCAGTGATTTCGAGGGGAATCTTTTCGGCGGCTTTTTCCACCTTTTCCGGATATTTGTAAGGCAGACCGAAGTCGGCCAGAATCGCGTGCATTTCGGTTTGATTTTCACCCGAAGTGCCCAGAATATCTATCACTTCGCCTTCGGGATTATTTGCTTTTTCGCGCCATTCGGTAATTTTTACAACCACTTTTTGCCCGTCTTTCGCGCCATTCAATTTACCTCCGGGAATAAAAATATCGTTGGCCAATGTTTTGCTGTCCGTCAGTACGAAAGCATGATGTTTGCCTATTTCTACAATTCCGACAAAGGTAGTGTGCTTTCTTTCAATGATTTCAATAACTTCGGCTTCGGGAGTTCGTCCTTTCCGTCTGGCCAGGATTTGGGCTTTCACCTTATCGCCATCCATAGCGTGCATGGAGTTTCTTTCCGCAACAAACAAAGGATTTCCGCCATCTTCGGGAATAAATGAATTTTTACCGTTTGAGCGGCGTTCAAATTTGCCGGCGGCCAAAGTTCCCAAGCCATTCAATTTATAATTTCCATGCCCGACAGGCGTTAAAAAATCTTCTCCCGACAAACTCCCCAAAATTCCGGCCACCCGTTGCCTGTCAAGTTGAGACGCAATGCCTGTTTCCGCACTGACTTGCTTATAATTCATAATCTTATTGGGAAAAGTATTGAAAAGATTGACGATGCGGTTCGTCAGTTCGCGGCTGGTTAATCGTTTATTTGATTTTGTTTCTTTAAAATTGTTTTTTGACATGCTATTGTTTTGTAATAATAGAGGATAATTTTATTTGACAAAGTTAATGATTTGTTTCCGAATAATCAAAAACAGATTATTTACGCAGCACTTCAGGGATAAATAACTTTCATTCATTCACATCCTGTGCATAACAGCAGGAGCAAAAGCAAAAGCATCCACTTAATTAATAAGCAGAAAAATTAGCAGTAGTAAAAGATTACAAAGTATCTGTTTCGTAAAAAATATTTTTAAGATTGTTTTAACTTAACTTCGGGAGTAAGTCTTCTCCGCCCGGCTATCAGACCGCAATCCGTATTTTCATGAAGGATGGGGGCTTCTATTTTTATTTTGCCTGTCTGCAGCAAGGGGATACAAACCGTCGGTCACAATACAAACGGGAAGGCGGGGAATTGTGAAAACTTTTTCATCATACCGGGAAAACAATGTTGGACAACCCGTTGATATTCCCTCAATACGCTTTCGCATGGAGAGGATAAACTGTTTATTTTTTCCTGTTCTTTCCATGAGAGGAAAAACAGTGTAAAAAAATGGCGCCGGCATGAAAAAAAATAGCAGTATTTATTTGTATTTCAATAAATTATTATTAACCTTACAGCAGTAAAAACAATAGCCGCAAGGCTCAGTTATCACAACTCCCTTGCGGCTTTAATTTTTCTAAAATGAAAGAA
>JAIRNV010000234.1 GCA_031257875.1 Dysgonamonadaceae bacterium | reverse complement strand
ATGATTTTCCAGCATAAAATCAACAGAAGACCAAGAAAATTGCTTAACTTTGATTCTCCTTTAAGCAGGGTCATTAGTAACATCAATAAAAAAGTTGCATTTATAACTTGAATCTGCGTCTTTCAAAAAAACACGCAAAGGTACGTTTCTTTTTCAAAAAAATGATTACCTTTGCCGCCGAATCTTTGAAAAGGGGGCATTAGCTCATTTGGCTAGAGCGTTAGACTGGCAGTCTAAAGGTGACGGGTTCGATCCCCGTATGCTCCACAAACAGCACTGACGGCGGATACTTAATATCCGTCAAAAACAAAGCATTCCCCGGAACCGAAATCCCCGCTTTACTCCTGTCTTTTGATTCGATAATATCCCTGAATCCTTGAATTGACACTTTTCCCCGCCCGACGTCCAGCAAAGTGCCGACAATAGCGCGCACCATATTCCGCAAAAAACGGTCGGCCGTAACGGTAAATACCCTGACATCGCCGGTTTGCGTCCATTCTGCCCGGATAATCCGGCAAAGATTGTTTTTTACACTCGTATGTAATTTGCTAAAGCTCGTAAAATCGGCATATTCGGAAAGGATGGCGGCCGCTTCGTTCATTCGGTCGAAATCCAGCGGACGGTTGAGACGGTAGTGAAAAGGATAATCGAAAGGGTCTTTCCGGAAAGAAATATAATACTGATAAGTTCTCGAAACGGCATCAAACCGGGCATGCGCTCCGGGTGAGACACGGATTATTTGATGGATGGAAATATCCGGCGGTAAAATACGGTTCAATTTGCCAGTCAGTTCGACAAGATCACCGACCATCGGGGTTGCCGAACCGGGACAATCAAAATGAGCAACCATCATGCGGGCGTGGACGCCGGCATCGGTACGCCCGGCGCCGGTAACCGGAACGGGTGTCCGTAAAAGAATACGCAAACTTTCTTCTATCTTTTGCTGTACGGAAACGCCATTGGGCTGGTTTTGCCAGCCACAGTAGTTCGCTCCGTTGTATGACAGACAGATAAAATATCTTTCCATATTTTTACTTTAACCTGTTGAAATTTGCCTGCAAAATTAATGCTTTTCCCCCGCACTGACAAGAAATAAAAAAGGTCTGCATACTGTACATGCAGACCTTCTTAAACATCAAGGTATAAAAACTATGGTTGTTATACTATTTCGCAAATACTTTGTACGTCCAGCCGGCGCTACCTCTAAGAATTATAATTCCGGTTTGCAAGTTTAAGGAAACAGCCTTGTTTCCGGCTTTTTTGTCGAAGCTGGCTATTAAGCTACCATCAGCAGCATGGATGTAAACTCTCTCGTTATACGGGCTGGTTACGTTTAACTGACCGTTCCGGGCAAAAACGTTAACTTTAGAATTAGCTACCGAATTAATACCGGTACCTTCTTTAATAACGGTCACCGTATATATGTTGGGTTTTGATTTATCCCCGGGTGTTACGGTAATCGGTAACACGGTTGTACCTTCAGTTATTGTGTGCACACCGTTACCGGTAAGGTTTGCAAACTGATCTTTAGCTGCGGCAATCAAGCGAACTGAAGCCGTTGTTGCAGGAACGGTTAGCGTATAATCAAAGATTTCCGGGCTGTACTCGGGAGTTAAACCGGCAGGAGTGGTATACAGGTAATCAAGCGTTGCATCATTGGTTGCTAAAATCAAATTAACTAAATAATCATGTGTATCGCCACGAGTCGATTTAACCTTGAATATATATGTAAAACCAAAATCTTTAACTTGAGGAACGGCTCTCCATGAAACGAATTTTTCTGAATCTTTGTCTTCTAATTCAGCAACTGGTTCTAATTCAAATAAATCATCATAACTAACATTTACTGGAAGAAGAACATTATGTACATAATCTCCATTTGCATCAACTTTAAAATCAGATCCTTTTATGTCAGCTATGGTGGTAGATGAAAGCTTAATTGTAATATTTGTTAACGTCAGATTATAGTCTTTTTTAAGTTCAATCACATAAGATTTTACCGTTTTCTTATCAACTGCCGTATCTGAGATACTAATATACTTAGTCTGTCCCGACTTCCAATCGGAAACAGAAACTCTATAAGTATCCGTTGTTTTAGGAACTGGTGAAAAAAGGACCTTATCCTGCTCCTGCGTAATCTTAGACCCAGTTTTTGCGTTTTTATCAAAAGATTTATATACAAGATAAATATCCTTCAAATCCTTATGAACAGATGAAGTTAACGTATAGGTTAACGAATCAGGGTCGAAAGCAGGACTAAGTTCTACTGCCGGAGTGGTATCGGAGCCGAAGTGTAGCGACAATTTTTCTAATCTGGCTTCATTGCTCAATAATTCAATCGTGTATTTTACTTCAAGAGAATCACCATTTGCACTCTTCGACGACGGCGTACCAATCGTGTCAAGAAATACATACTTCCAGTCCGACTCTATTTCAGGATCAGGATCAGGATTGCTTGCTCCGTCTGCTTTTTCTTTTAAATGTACTGTCCAGCTAATTTTTTGACCGGTCGTCTTATCAACAAAAAAGCGTTGTTTATTCAAAGTAAATTTATACGCTTGATCAAAGTGAAGTTCATAACCAAGTTCTAAATTTGAAGCAGATGGATTCGGAACACTGACTACATAAGTATTAGAATCTGATTCTGATTTCTCAGTATAAAGATAGCCATCAAATTTATGTCCCTTAAATTTGTTATAAAGCTCATACTCATTTTCTCCATCTGTCAAATAAAGACGTTTGATATATGATTTTGCATGTTTATACCTGCTATCGTTGGGTTTAAGATCATTAGAAGGAATTTCCAAAGTTTGAACGATTTTGATTTTGTAAGTAGACACACTCGCCCCGTTGGGAGCAGTGACAATCAATTCAACTTCACCGCCGGCTTTAGTAACCGGAATTTCCCGAAGTGCTTGTTTCTCATTTATAACAACTTTAACACCATTAACAAAAGCCTCAATAGTTGAGTTAGCTAAAATAGGCTCAAACTTAACTGTAAAATCCTGACCTGCGGCTGATTCTACCTCATAATCGGTCGTGAATTTATCAAAGTTCTTCAATATAGATTCATCATCTCCCGTTTCAAAAACGGCCAACGATTTCAATCCTGAAATCTTGTTGATATCATCAGACCGTTTCAAAGTAAGTTTGTAGGTCGTTTTGTTTTTATCTTTAACATAACCTACGTGGCCATCAGGAATTGTTATTGTGATACTACCGGTAAGTTCGGCTCCTTTACTAAAGTCGAAAACATAATACTGCGTGGAATCAGACAATTCAGGGTTCGTATAAAGAACTAAAGTAGTATCACCCACATTGTTATCACGATAAATACTCCACCTGTAAACCTTTGCATCAACCTTTGCTCCTGCGTTATCTGTTCCAACAACTTCGTACGTAGGAACATGTAAGCCATCAGACTCATGGATTTTTTCATGAGTAATACCCAAGAAAATGTACTTCGTTTCTGCGGGAACCCAAGCTTCATAATCGGTCTTCCCCGCTTCAAACTTATCAGGACTCGTGTAAATAAAGTACTTAGATAACGGAACATCTTTGTCTTTAACAAATGAATCCTGTACTGCTCTAAAAGCATCCTGAAACAAATCAAGACGTGGTAGATAGTGTCCCTTCACATCGGTTCCATTAGCATTCACTACATTAAAACCCGTTGCTATCATTAGCAACCCCAAAAGTAAATTAATAACTTTTTTCATTTTTGAAATAATTTTTTAAATTTCGCATGGAACTATTCACATACGTTATACAAAGATAATGCGTTTTCTAAGATATGTCCCAACTTTTTTAACCTGTATTGTACAAAACCAACCTTTTAGTGTACGAAAACAGGGTTTTAGGGTATGAAAATATAAAAAAGAAGGTAGTGGATTAATATTTGTTCAAAATACTTATCTTTGCATTACAAAATAAATAATAATGAATCAAAAAAATAACATATCCCGAAAGCTCCCCCTGTTATTCGGAGGGTGGCTAACCGTGTTTTTTTATTCCTGCGCGAGCCTCGGCTCTCCCGAAGGCGGCGATTATGACGAAACGCCCCCCCGCTTTATCAAAAGTTCTCCGGCTGCCAATGCCACGCATTTCGACGGACATAAAATCGAACTGTCTTTTGACGAATACATCAGCATCGAAAAACCTTCGGAAAAAGTAATCGTCACTCCGCCTCAAAAACAAATGCCCGTGATACGGGCTATCGGTAAAAAAATTTCGGTGGAACTGAAAGATTCTCTGATTCCCAACACTACTTATACGTTTGATTTTACCAACGGAATCGTGGATAATAACGAAAAGAATCCTTTGGAAGGTTTCGCTTTTGCTTTCTCGACCGGCGATGTGGTTGATTCGTTAATGATTTCCGGGTTGCTGCTTAATGCCGAAAACCTGGAACCTCAACCGAATATCATCATCGGGATTCATTCCAGTCCGGACGATTCGGCTTTTACTTCCCTGCCTTTTGTGCGAACTACGGTGACAAACGATCGTGGGAAATTCGGTATCCGCAACGTAGCGCCGGGAAATTACCGGCTTTTTGCACTGAAAGATATGAACCGCAATTACAAGTTCGACCAAAAAACGGAAGAAATCGCGTTTTACGATTCCCTGATCGTTCCGTCTTTCGAGCCGGCGAGCCGGATAGATACGACTTGGGTGGACAGTTTGACCGTAGATACAATCAAAGAAGTTCACTACACGCGGTTTGTCCCCGATGACATTACGCTTTTTCTTTTTCAGGAAAATTTTGAAACGCAATACCTTTCCAAAACGGAACGGCCGGCGCAAAATCAACTCGTTTTTCATTTCAACTCAGGTCAGGGTTTGCCGCCGGCGCTTTACCTGTTGAAAGAAGACAGTACCGAAAATACCCGCGAAAACTGGTATATTCCCGAATATTCGCCGGACAAAAAAGATATTATTTACTGGATAACCGATTCATTGCTGTATCAACGTGATACAATCCGGCTGGCAGTTAATTATCTGCAAACCGATACCCTGTTTAATTTATCGCCGGTTACGGATACGCTTCGTTTTACATGGAAAGCCCCCCGACCCCCAAAGGGGGAGAAAGTCCCCGAAGCCATTGATTTTCTTAAAATAGAATTTTCTCTAAAAAATGCGGTCAATATTTTCGATACCTTAAAAGTTACTTTTTCCGAACCGGTTAAGGAATTAGACCCGAAAAAAATCAGAATACAGCAGAAAGTGGATACTTTGTGGGAAAACCGCGTTTTCCCGATAACCGGCGACACCCTGAATCCGCGTATTTTCCATATCAATAACGATTGGGCCTACGGCCGGGAATTTCGGATTATTGTCGATTCTGCCGCTATTTTCAGTATTTATGATAAATGGAACGATTCGACGTTCGTTCAGTTTAAGTTCAAGGAAGCGGAAGAATATGTTAATATTTATATGAAAATCACCGGCGGGGAAGGCCCCGGATTCGGAGAATTGCTGAACAGTTCGGATAAAGTAGTCGGAACTTCCGCATTGTATGACGGCGAACTTGTCTTCGAGCACATAAGCCCCGGTAAATACTACCTGCGGTATATCGAAGACGCCAACGGAAACGGGAAATGGGATACCGGCAATTACGGGAATCATCTGCAACCGGAAAAAGTGTATTATTATCCCAACCTCATTGACCTTCCGCGCAAAAACACGGATTTGGAAAGCGAATGGAATATTAGGGAAATTCCGGTAGACCGACAGAAACCTTTGGATATAACAAAAAATAAACCGGCGCAAAAAAAGCCGAAACGAAGCGAACAAACCGGCAGGAATCAGCAAAGGAACAGTACAAATCAATCCGGTTCCAACCGGATGAATGCGATGGAAAGATGAAAAGAATATTCTCATTATTAGCCTTATTTTTCTGTATATCTTCGGTTTACGCCGAAGGCACTCCTTTCGGAGATGGAGAAATCTTAAAATACAACATCCGGTTCAAATGGGGTTTGGTCATGGTGAAAGCAGGGACCGCCAATTACGCTGTACAGGGAAGTTCTTATGAAAATAACAGCGCTTATAAAACGACTTTGGATTTCAGGTCAAGTCCTTTTTTCGATGGAGTATTTAAAATTCGGGACACCTTATTTTCATATATGAATACCGATCTCGAACCGCTTTATCATATCCGTAAAATCAACGAAGGAAAAACCCGTTTTCAGGAAGAAGTGTTTGTTATAGACCATGATGTAAATTACACAAAAGTCAGGGTACGGAGACAAAGTGCGGAAACGGTGAAATTTGATACGCTGCTTGTTTCCGACAATGCGGGCTACGATATGCTGAGTATTTTTGCGTTTGCCCGCACGTTGGATTATCCGAATCTGGAACAAAACCAAACGTTTCGTATTTCAAGTTTTGTCGGAACAGACAAAGTAAACATAACCGTGCATTTCAAAGGTCAAGCCATTCTAGAAAAAAGCGAATCCGTCAAGTACAAAGCCTGCCGGCTGTCGGTTGACATCGGTGATTCGGCTTTCAACGAAACCAAAAATGCAATGGAAATCTGGGTCAGCGACGACAAAAATCATATTCCGCTAAAAATAAAAGCAAAACTGAAAATCGGGGCTGCCGAAGCGGATTTGACTTCCTGGCAAAATCTGAAATACCCGTTTGCTTCGGAAATTACAATTCCTGCTTCCCGCCTCAAAAAGTAATGTTATTAACATAGAAGTGTATTTCAAATTGTCGCATTCTGTTACTGATTGTAAAGGGGAGTTCCGGGTGGAGTAAAAAATTAGTGGTTAGTGGTTAATGATTAATGATTAATGATTAATGGTTATTTCAACCCCGCTGCGTCACCAGCGAACTGCGAAGCAGTGAAGCAATCCGGAATTGAGAATTGAGAATGAAGAAAATAATTATCAATTATCAATTATCAATTCTCCTTTATCTGTGTTCTTATGTCAATCATCGCTACTCAGGTTGTTTTGTTGTTAAATAAAAAGGTTGGGAATAGGTTTTTTCCACATTGTGAATCCGTATTAATCATTAACCACTAACCACTAACCACTAATCACTAAAAATAACTATCTTTGCAAAATAATTATCATATAAAACAAATTATAATGAAAAAAACGGTTATTTTATTACTGGCAGCCCTGATGCTGCCTCTTTGCCAATCCATCCATGCACAGCACAGGGAGGATTACAGGGATTTTGGATCATTTCCATACACTTTCAAAGTGAGAGTTTCACATGTACGCTGGACTGCCGACGATTCGGAAGCAGCAGAACTTGCTTTTTCGGTTTATCCTGATAACATGAGTGATTGTGAGCATCCATCGTCTTTGTCTATTAAACCTGCTGCGGGCTATTATGGAAACCCTGATGGAACACTGGCTTTTTACCCCAAATCTACTATTGGTAGTTATACTTTCAGAGAGTGTGTCTCCTATCTGGCCCAAGATTCGAAGCAGATTCAGGACTTTAATCGAGGACTGGGTTATTCATGTATTGCCGGGGGGTTGTTTCGTATTCAAGTTTCTAACTTTAACATGTTAGGCGAAGAACTTTTCTTTGATATTCCCGCCCTCGAACAGGCAGAGATTGGTTCGGGAGTAAGACATTTATTGAAAGGTACTTTCCGCGACTGCAAAAATCTGAAGTATGTAAAGTTCGGTCCGAATGTTATTAAAATAGACCAGGACTGTTTCCTGGGCTGCAGCGGTCTTGAAGTTGTGGAGTTTGAAAACGGCGATGTTAATTCCGTTCCATTATTAAAATTTGATATTAGGTACATGTTCCATACCGATTTTAACCGTAGCGACATGTACTGTACAAATATGAAAGCCTTTGTTGTCCCCGACCATCTGGTTTCCGAATACAAA
>JAIRNV010000229.1 GCA_031257875.1 Dysgonamonadaceae bacterium | reverse complement strand
CCTGTCACAGCCTTGTCGAGGCGGCTGTTGGCGGCGACAATAGCCTCTGTAAGCGCGCTTTTGCGCAGCCAGTCCATGTTGGCAAGTTCTATTGCATACAATCTGTACAATTCCTTGTCGAGCGGTTCTACGGCGTTTATTACGTCTTCGCCCGCGGCGGCAAGTTTTTTTGTTACATCCCCGAAGAAGCCACTGTGAGCGTCGTTGGGTAAAGTTTTTAGCGATAAAGTTTTAAATTCAAGCATAATTCACTGTTTTAAAAATTAATAAAAATACGGTTATTGAACACTTGCCTCGAGTGGGGCAAATGCCGGGAAAATTTCCCGGGACTTGCCTCGAGTGGGGCAAATGCCGGGAAATTTTCCCGGGACTTGCCTCGAGTGGGGCAAACGCCGGGAAAATTTCCCGGGACTTGCCTCGAGTGGGGCAAACACCGGGAAAATTTCCCGGGACTTGCCTCGAGCGAGGCAAACACCAAAAATTGCTACTGTTTACGGATAAAATCCTGTTCATTTGTTTTTTTAAAATTTTATGCCGGCAAAGGTAATCATTATTTAATAAATAGGAAGTAATTTGGGTGGTTAATTTTTTTTTGCAGGGCAAAATTTTTTTTCATGAAAATTAATTTTAATTCTGTGCAAATGTATTTATTAATGAGTGTATTCCAAATTGTCGCAGCGCCGGCTTTTTTATTCGGGAGTGATTTTTTTACTACCTTTGTATCCCTAAAACAATCAATTATGGTAAACAGGTTAATATTAGGCGACAACCTCGAAATACTGAAAACAATGGAAAGCGAAACGGTGGATTTGATTTACCTCGACCCGCCGTTTTTTTCAAACCGCAACTACGAGGTGATTTGGGGCGACGCGGGCGAAGTGCGCAGTTTTCAAGACCGCTGGGCGGGTGGCATTGATCATTATATTGCATGGCTCAAGGAGCGGGTGATTGAAATGCACCGCGTACTGAAGCCCGCGGGCAGCATTTTCCTGCATTGCGACTGGCATGCCGATGCTTATATCAGGGTGGAAATTCTGGACAGGATTTTCGGAATGAACCGTTTGATAAATCAGTTTGTATGGAAAAGAAGTTCCAACCGCTCAAGTATTTCCAAAGCAGCCAGGAAAAATTACGACACTGTTTTCTTTTATTCAAAATCCGGCCAGTATACTTTTAATCTGCATTTTTATGGAGTTATCCAGGGCCTCGAAAAATTTGTATAAAAATGAAGATGAAAAAGGGTTTTATCAAACGGTTCCTCTTTTGGCAAGCGGCATACGAAATGGTGAAACAGGAAAAGTCTGGAGGAATGTCGACCCCAATAAACAAGGGAAAGAAGGGATGCACTGGATTACAACGCCCGATAAACTGGATGAATACGAAAAAGAAGGGTTAGTTTATTTTCCCAAAAACGGTACTACGCCTCGATTAAAATATTATTTGGAACAGAGTCCCGGCGCTCCGCTAAGTGAAATATGGGATGATATCCGTTTGGTACAGGGAAAAGAAGTTATCGGCTACCCTACCCAGAAACCTTTTGCCCTGCTTGAACGGATCATAAAAATGGCGTCTAACGAAGGCGACCTTGTGCTTGACCCTTTCACGGGCGGTGGCACAACGGTTGCCGTGGCCGACAAACTGAACCGGAAATGGATCGGCATCGACCAGTCGGTGCAGGCGGTGAAAGTAACCGAACTGCGGCTGCATCAGCAGACGGATTTGTTTACAGGCCTCTATGCCAATTCCTACACCCTGCAACTGCACAAATACGATTACGACACACTCCGCAGTAAGGACGCCTTTGAGTTTGAAAACTGGATTATCGGACAGTTTGGCGGCACGGGCAATGCCCGGCAGCGCGGAGATTCCGGCCTGGACGGACGAATGCCCGACAATACGCCGGTTCAGGTAAAGCGTTCCGAAAACGTCGGGCGCAATGTGGTGGATAATTTTAAATCAGCCGTTGAACGTTACAACAAAAAACTTTTTGAAAAAAATATTGCGGCGGGAACTCCTGCCGGCTACATCATCGCTTTTTCGTTCGGCAAGGGCGCCGTGCAGGAAGTGGCAAGGCTGAAAAACCGCGACGGTATCATCATCGAACTTGTGCCGGTCAATACAATTATCCCCGTTTCCAGAAAGCCTGCCATCCGGATCGAAGTAAATGAACTGTCCCGTGATGCAGGCGGTATCAGGGAAATCGAATTTACCGCATCGGGACAAAGCGAAGCCGGCGTCGAATTTTACAGCTGGGATTTTGATTACGATGCCGAAAAGGGGTTCCGCGCTTCGGTTATCATTGATAAGGAAGGCAAACAGCAGCATAAATTAACAGCGGGCGTTCATCATATTGCCGTCAAGGTGGTAGATAATGACGGACTGGAAAATATCGAAACGATTAAGTTGAAAGTGAACGGGACGGTGGAAAGGCAAGACTGACAGTTTACGTTGCGCAACATTTCCGTTTAACCGTCTACTCACCGGCTTTTCTTTTCCAGCAAATCGGAGAACCGGTTGAAATCTTTCCTGAAAAGAATACCTAAGCCCTGTGTCATTTCAGGAGATAAATTATAATAGTTACGGTAATTGTAATGATTGAAAAACTTCAGGCGGAAGCCCCCTTTCTTTGTCAATTTGTATTCGAGGTCAAAATCGCCTATCCAGTGGATGTTATTGCTTTGATTGTCGCCGTTCGGATAGAGATTGTCCCTGTAACCGAAATTTCCATTGATGATTAACCGGTTATCCAGCAGCTGGCTGGATAGTAAAAATTCCATTTCGGTGCTGTTCCCGCCTTCTTCGCTCGATTGATAGAATTTTGTGCCGACTAATTGGATTTTGTCCGTAAAAGCATCTAAAATATTGGAAAACTGTGTCGACAGGGTAGAAGTAAGCAGAGACATGTCGGCGCTGTTTCCTGTGCTTTCGCTGTATTCCGGGGACGGGTAGAAACTGTTCAGTACCAGCAGGTAAAAAATCTGGCGATTCATCATGTCTTCGGTGCGGATATAGCTTTTAACCTGTCTGTTCAGTTCCGGCGTCGAATTGGGGAGCTCCAAATCGAAAGAGATGGTCGGATGATTCATCCGCCCGGTCAGTTGAAGGATACAGTTGACGGTGGTATTCACTCTTTGCTGGTCTTCAACCAGCTGCTGGTCTAAGTCGCCCAGATTGGCCGTTAATCTGTAATTGGCTTTCACATTCAAATCGGCCGTATAGGGGTCGCCGCGGAAGGAAACGGAACTTCCCTCCAGAATATCGAAATTGCGATAAATCACCTGCTGGAAGCTGAAATTATATTTCCCCCTTTCGATGGTATAGGCGCCCAATACTTTCAGGGGAGTTTTTGTCCCGTACCGGATTTGTATGTTCCCTGTTCCGTAAGCGCTTATTTTATCGCCGGATACAGGGTCCATCATCATTTCAATCGTTGCCTGCGGGTTGGCGTCCAGCATGAAGTTGAGGCGAATTTCCGTTCCCGCATTTGGATTGGAAGTATTGTTTTCCGGTGCAGGCATGGGGGCGGTTGTTTTTGCCGGAACAGGATCTTTTTGCGGTTTAACAAAGCGGATAAAATCATAGTCGGCAATATCGGGTTCATCCGTGAAGTTCAGGGTCATCCTTGTGTTTTCGGTGTTTTGCATGGCAACGTCAATATCTGCCAAATCTTCCGTGCCCGACAAACCGACGGTACCGGTACCGTAAGCCGTTCCGTAAAACAGCGGATTCCGGGTTTTATCGGCGTTGAATATCAGGAAATTATTGAAAGATACGTTGACCGAATATTTGAAATCGGCAAGCAGATTGTGTTTGACATAACCGTTTGCCAAAGCCTGTTGCCCGCGTTCGTCGAAAATATGCACGTTTTCGATGCGTATTTCATCGGGATAGCACCTGATGGTGTCGCTGAAAGTATAGCAGGTGTTGAGAAATTCGATGCCAAAGCGGCAGTTTTCGGCATAAACGCTTCCTTCAACAGTCGGGTTGTTCAAATCTCCGAAAAGGCGCAGGTGTCCGGTCAGGCTTCCGCTCAGGTTTTGGGCTATATTATTCAGGTATTTCCGGAGGAAGCCGGCATTCAGGTTTGTTGCGTCAAAATCAACGGACAACAGTTCTTTTCCAGGGTAAATGACGCCGTTGATATCCGCATGGGTAGAGTCGCTGTCATAGACAAATCCGTCCAGCAAAATACCCTGGGTTTCGTCGTTCCATTTACCGGTCAGATCCAAATCGCCCAAAGTGGCTTTGTTGAAAGCAAAATCTTTGACGGCTAAGTGTGTGGACAGTTTCCGGGTTTTATACACGTCTTGAACATGAACGAATCCGGAGGCCATTCCGCCAAACTCCAATGCTTTGATTTGCAGCGACTGGAAGATGTAATCCAAATTCACCTTGTTTAATTCGACGCGCAGTTGCTGTTCGGGATTACGGGAAACAGCGCCGTCGATTTTCAGGAACTGGTCGTTGTGTGCGGCCAGCAAGCGGTTTATTTTGACGGTCGATGAATCTGTTTGGATTTCAGCAGGATAAAGCGTCCATATCGAATCGTTGAACACCAGATTCGACTGCCTGATATGGATTTGGGTGTGAAGCGCTTTTCTTTTTCCTTTTGAAAAGGAAGCGTTCAGATTCAAATCTCCGCGATATTTTTCGGATACATTTCCCCAGTTGAAACTGGCATTGACCCGGTCGTTGCCGGCATTGAACCGGCCGGCAAACCGCAAAGGACGGCCGTTTTTTTGCCGCCCGATACCCGACAGGTTTAACAGCGCTTCCCCTGTCGAATTGTTCAGCGCTATTTTCAGGTTTTCCAGACTTGACCCTCCGAATTTTGCATGGTGGATACTGGCGTCCAGGTTGAATTTATCATAAACGCTGTTGTACTGGCCCGTGATGCGGGTTTGCTTCCGACACGCAAACGGGAGTTCGAGAACGCGGGAAAGATCCGTTATGTCTTCAACTGTCAAATCAAAAGAAAAGAGGTTTTCTCCGGCGTCGAATGATCTGTTATTTTTCTCAAACAAAGAGGGGAAATACAGCGCCAAAGTCTTTTTTATTTCGGGGACGAAAGTACCGAATGAATAAATCCCGCGAATTTCACCGTGAAGTACATCCGAGTTGATACTCAAAATTTTTTCATTCCCGGACAAAACGGATGTAAGGGTCAACCGGTCGAGGCCGTAATTTCCTTTGTCCGTTTTGAAATATATACTGTTCAAACTGATGCTTCCCAATAAATTATCGGGACTGTTTCCGGTCAGGTTAGCGCCAGCTTCAAAAGAGAGGGAAGCGTTTTTGTATTGGGGGGCAATATGCAGTTTATCCAGCTGTAAACCGGTTGCTTTTGCCGTAAATTCAAATTCGGAATCCGCACCTTTCAACAGGAAAAGGCCGTTTGCCGAGATTTTTCCTTCGGGGCTGTCCATGTTTAACCGTCCGGTGAAACTTTCGGGCGTAAAATTGCCTTTGAAACTGAAATTACTGTAAGTGTAGCCTTTGTATTCAAATTTTTCGATATTGCCGTCAATGGAGCCTGCGAACTTTTTGTTTGCCTGCTGTTTGACGTCGAAACCGATTTGAAAAACAGTTTCCCCGAAATCCCTGTTGCCGGTTAAAGTTACGATATTCAGTTTCGGCGAAGTGATTTGCCCCTTGAAAGCAGTGGCGTTTCGGGTGATTGCGACATGGGCGGCGAGAGTGCCGGTTTCGCTGTCGAGAGTGCCGCTGGCAGACAGGTTGTCGGGAGAGCCGCTGATGCTTCCCTGAAAATTCATGCTTTTCGTTTGCCGGATGAAGGCAGGCAATTCAAAAGGATTCGTGCTGAAATTGTTTACTATTTTTTCAACAGCAATCGGGGAGAGGAATGAATCCTCGATGTGAGCGTCGATAAAAAGCGTTTCGGGATTTGAATCAAAAGGTTTTTTTATTGCGGCGTTTGTTTTGATCATCAAATGGTTGTAATACCTGCAACAGAAGTTTTCCACGTTCAGGACATCCGGCGTTCCCGAAAAATGTCCGTTCACGTTTATTTTATCGTCAAACTGCGCAAACAGGGGAACGAACGAAGCAATATCTTTTAAATAGATGTCCGAATTATCCACTGTCAACCGGAACGTTAGATTTTTGAAACGGTTACTGTAATCGGCGGTCATATCTTTAATTGTCAGGGAAGTATTTTTTAATTTCAGCGATAACCGGTTTATGGCGGCTTTTTCTTTACCGGCTTTCAGGTCGAAAGCCATCTGTTTTACCGTGAACCCTGTTTTTTCCTTAAAACTTAGTTTGTTTACGGCAATATCAAGTGTATCGCCGGTAAAACCCCTGACTTTGATTTTGGAAGTTATATCATTCAGATGAAATGATTCGGGATTGAATTTCCCAAAAGTTTCGGGTGCGTCTTTTTCTCGGTAAGAAAAACTTCCGCCGCGCAAATCAACATTTTTTATCTGTAAATCAATGGAACTGCTTTTCGTTGAATCGGGGGCGGCAAGAATATCCAGAATATATTGAATATTCAACGGCGAATCATGGGTTTCCCTGCTCAGATTGAACCGGAAAGCGTAAAGCTGCACGGAATGGATGCGCCATTTTTTTTGAAATAAAGAAAAAATGTCGAAATCGGCCGTTAGCCGTTTGGCCTGGAGAAGCGTTTCTTTGGAACGGTCTTCGAGATAAACGTCATTCAGGGTGATTTTATTGGGGAATCCCGGTTTAATTTGTCCGATTCGGACTTCGGACTGAAATTTGCCGGTTAACGCAGCGGCTATCGGAACGGAAATTTTTTTTTGCAGGGCAGGTATTTGTAAAAGGCCGCCGGGAAGTACATAAAACACTCCCGTAAAAATAAAAAACCACCAAACAATACGTTTCAAAATTTTCATCTATCATTTATAAAGGTTGCTGTCTGTAAAATGAAGATATTTTACCGCATCTTTATCTTTATTTTCAGGGATACAAAAATAGAAAAAATATTTGAAACAGTGAAATATAATTTTCAGGGCTGCGGTAAAGCCGCCGCCCCTCCCCTCCCCTTTCCCTTTTTTTCTTTATCTTTGCACTTTGGCAGTCCGGGCAATGAAGGGTGATTTTTATTTCCATTTTACAAAAACATTCCCTTTCTCTCTGATTGCCCATATTTTTATTACAGCATACTTTTTACATCACCTCCTTTTTTTTACATGATTATAAATTACTATGTACAGATATTTTTTTAAACGGCTAATTGATTTGTCAATCGCCGCATGCGTCTTAATCATTTTGTTTCCAATCATTAGCGTAATTATTGCAGTTTTATGTTTTGCCAACCGGGGAAAAGTCTTTTTCTTTCAGGATCGACCGGGGAAAAACGGTAAAATATTCAGAATCGTCAAATTCAAAACTATGAATGATGAAAAGGACAGTCAGGGGAATTTATTGCCCGATATGGAACGCCTGTCGAAAATCGGGCGTTTCATCCGAAATGCGTCTTTGGACGAGATTCCTCAGCTGTGGAACGTATTGAAGGGCGACATGTCGCTGATAGGCCCCCGCCCCCTGCTGGTCGAATATCTGCCGCTGTATGACGAAACTCAAATCCGCCGCCACGAAGTTCGCCCCGGAATTACCGGCCTGGCGCAAGTGAACGGCCGCAATGCAATTGCATGGCAACAGAAATTTCAATGGGACGTTTGGTACGTAGATCATCTTTCTTTCGGACTGGATGCTGAAATTTTTTTCAAAACCATCCTGAAAGTCTTTCGTTCCGAAGGTATCAACTCGGGACAAACTACCACAATGGAACGGTTTAAGGGTGAAGGGTACAGGGTGAAGGGTGAAAGGTACAGGGTGAAAGGTACAGGGTACCCTTCACCCTTCACCCTTCACCCCGAAACCCTGTTAGGCCGCAGCCCGATAGAAACAGATTTTGAAGCCATCGGAAGAAACCTGAATGGAAAGGTCATTTTGGTTACAGGCGCCGCAGGGTCTATTGGAAGTGAAATTGTCTGCCAGCTTTGCCGGATTAATCCGGGGTTGTTACTTCTTTGCGATATGGCCGAAACTCCGCTTTACCGGTTGGATTTGGATTTAAAAAATACTTTCCCGAATGTAAAGTTTAAAACAATGATTGCCGATGTCAGGAATAAGGGCAAGATGGAATATGTTTTTTCCACCTGTCGACCGCACTGTGTTTATCATGCAGCGGCCTACAAACATATTCCCCTGATGGAAAGCCATCCGGACGAAGCGATACTGACCAATGTCATGGGTTCAAAAATTGTAGCGGATATGGCTGTGGCCTACGGTACGGAATGTTTCATCATGATTTCGTCCGACAAGGCCGTCAATCCGGGCAACGTAATGGGGGCTTCCAAACGGATTGCGGAAATTTACATTCAGGCGCTGTCCGGTCATTTGCAAAAAGAAAGCAAAGCAAATCCGCTGTCTATCCGGTTTATCACCACCCGATTTGGAAACGTACTCGGTTCCAGCGGTTCCGTAGTTCCTTTGTTTGAAAAACAAATCAAGGCAGGCGGCCCGGTAACGGTTACCGATCCCGATATCATCCGGTATTTCATGACGATTCCGGAGGCTTGCAGCCTGGTTCTCGAAGCAAGCAACCTCGGCAAAGGCGGGGAAATTTTTATCTTTGACATGGGCAATCCGGTCAGGATAAAAGACATGGCCGAAGAAATGATCCGTCTGTCGGGATATAAACCCTACAAAGAAATTGATATTCAATATACGGGACTTCGCCCCGGAGAAAAACTGTTTGAAGAATTGTTATACGACAAAGAAACCTGTCAACCGACCAATCATAGAAAAATCAGGATTGCAAACGTGTGCGAACAGGATATTCACAAGGTATTGCCCCTGCTCAACAGGTTGATTGAAGTTTCTTATACCGGCAATAACCGGGAAGTTGTAAGAATTATGAAGCAAATCGTGCCGGAATTTAAAAGTCTTAATTCGGAATACTCGGAATTAGACTGACAGGAACAGGTTATCTTTACAGCATCAAAGAAAAAGGTTATGGATTCAATCCAGGCAATCAAACGAAAATTTATACTGGTTATTTCCGGCCTGTCGCTGCTTTTCCTTATTAATATGTTCTATTTGACAGGACTGTACAGTTCAATTGCGGAAGAAACCGGCAGGATAGCGCTTCAAAGTATTGAAGAGGCCGACAATGAAGAGCTTCAATACCGTATGAATGCCATTTCCCGTTTGCCGGACAACACGACGCATACAATATTAATTGACAAGTCCGTCACACAAGACTCCGTTTCGGATGAAGACTCCGGGATAAACATGACGGTATTCAGTCAACTTCTTAGGGAAATAAGGGTTACAGTCCATCAAAGCATTGATTCCGTCATGCCGGTAAACATGAACCGGCTGGACAGCTTTATTGTATCCCGCTTCAAAGATAAAGGCATATCCACCCGGCTGTATTATTCCGAAAGAGTTGATTTGAACACGGGAAACATCATGGCGTCTTCACGCACCGCAACGGCACAAACGAAAACCGCTACTTACCTGTATGAATATGATACGGAAAACCGGTATGCCTACATTATATATACGGCGTCCATGACCGGAGCCATATTGACACGGATGTCGGGTATTCTTGTTACTACGCTTTTAACCATTATGCTGCTCGGATACGCTTTTGCTTATTTCATCAGAACAGTTGTCAGGCTTAAAACGCTGGAAGAAATGAAAAGGGATTTTACCAATAATATGACGCATGAACTTAAAACGCCCATATCCATTACCTGTTCGGCCGTTGATACGCTGTTAAATTACCGGCAGGGCGAGAACCCGGTAAAGCGCAGGCAATACCTGAATATCTGTATCGAACAGCTGTCCCGCCTCCGCGACCTGGTAGAACAGATATTGTCCATGAGCATGGAACAAACCAAAAACGTCGGCATAAACAAAGAGCATGTAGAATTAAAACCCCTGTTTACCCGAATTGCAGAACAGCAGAAACTGAAAACGGATAAATGTGTCGATATGAATATCCTTGTCAGGCCGGAAAACCTGACTGTTTATGCCGACAGGACGCATCTGCACAATATCGTGAGCAATCTGGCGGACAATGCCATAAAGTATTCTTCGGACAATGTGGAAATTCACATCCAGGCAAGTACGGATGGAAAATACTGCATCATTTCAATCGCCGATAACGGAACCGGCATAAGTCAGGAAAATCAAAAGTATATATTTGACCGGTTTTACCGCGTTCCGAAAGGCGACCTGCATGACGTCAAGGGATACGGGCTTGGACTGTTTTACGTGAAAACAATGATTGAACGGCACAAGGGGGAAATAACCGTTAAAAGCGTCCTGAACAGAGGGAGTGAATTTATTATAAAAATACCTGTAATGTGAAATTACTTTTCTGAAAGTATGGAAGAAAAAATTCTTTTAAGGATACTTTTATCTTCTCTTTTTATCATAACTGTACCCGACATTTGCGGCAGGTATTGCAACTTTTTACCAAAGTTCGTTATTAGTTCGTCATGCATCTGGATATACACATCGTATACCTGTGATTCATCTTTTTGTTTTATTTCAGTAATATTTCCGGATAACAGTCCGAAAATATTTTTAGGGTACTGATTCAGCGTAATATTTACAATTGACCCGTATTGTATTTTTCCAATATTATTGACATCTACCTGTATGTGTCCTATATATTTTCCGCTCAACTCCGATATATTTTCATCTAAATTGTTTTTTTCATAGATTGTTATAGTTGTGTTAAAAGTGTCCGGATAATGGATAAAATATAATCCAAAGAAAATTCCTGCTAATATGAGAAAAAAGACAGACATACCATACCTTATAAAAACATTTGGCATTTTTCCTAAAATATCTAATGTCTCTTTACTGTATTCGCTATCCTGTTCCATCTTAATTTCCTAATTCTAACTGATTTTTAATAAGTTCATAGTAATAACCTTTTAAGGCTACTAATTCATTATGTTTACCTTGTTCTACTATCATGGAATTATCTAAAACAACAATGTTATCTGACTCTTTTACGGTGCTTAACCTGTGTGCTACTATAATGACTGTTTTTCCTTTGAAGAAGTTTTTAAGATTATTCATTATAACCTTTTCGTTGTTAGCATCCAATGCATTTGTTGCTTCATCAAAAATCAATATCGGTGCATTTTTGTAAATAGCTCTGGCTATTAATATTCTTTGCTTTTGACCTGTACTTAACCCTTGCCCATCCGAACCGATTTCCGTATCATATTTAAATGGTAAAGAATCAATAAAATCTTCGAGATTGGCGGTTTTAACTGCGTCTATAATTTTTTTCATTTCCGGTTCTTCGTCGCTTACTCCGATATTGTTCTTAACCGAATCGGAAAAAATATACCCTTCCTGCATGACAACACCGCAATTTTTTCGCCAATATCTATCACTGTAATCGCGTAGCGGCCTGCCATTCAATGTTATTATTCCATCTGTTGGCTGATAAAATCCAAGTATCAATTTCAATAATGTGGATTTACCACTGCCGCTTGTGCCTACCACTGCTGTAATTTTGCCATGCGGAATAGTCAAACAGATATTCTCAAGGACTTTTTTCGAGTGTCTGCCTTCATATTGAAACATTATATTGTTTAAAATTATTTCCGGTTTAACAGGAATTTTTGAATCTTTTGGAGCGCTGATTACTTCTTCGTCATCTTTCTGATGAATTTCAGTCAATCTTTCCATGCTTAGTTTGGCGTCCTGTACAGATTCTGCAAAAGCAATAAATTGCCGAATCGGAGCATTAAGTTGTCCTATAATGTATTGTAAAGCCATCATCATACCCAGCGTCATAGTTCCATTAACTACAGCATAAGCAGCGATAAATGAAATTATCACATTTTTTGTCTGGTCAATAAAGGTACCGCCAACTTCTTGTATTTGATTAATAGATAAACTTTTAATGCTTATCCCATATAATTTTGCCTGACTTTTTTCCCACTGCCATCGTTTCTGTTTCTCACATCCATTAAGTTTTATTTCCTGCATTCCCGTTATCAATTGCAGTAAACTATTCTGGTTTACTGCAGATTCTTGAAAGCGCATGTAATCAAGTTTCTTTCTCCAGTCCATAAAGAGAAGCACCCAAGATATATATACAATGCTTCCAAACAAAAATATCAATAAAATCCAAATATTATAGCTTATCATTACAATGCCATATATAATAAAAATGAATGACGACATTATAATACCTAATAAAGAACTTGTAAGAAAATCCTGAATACGCTGATGGTCTTGTATTCTTTGTAAAATATCTCCGGTTTTTTTTGAATCAAAAAAAGCAATCGGTAGTTTTGTCAGTTTATTTAAAAAATCAGAAATAAGAGAAATACTTATTCTTGCCGTTGTATGAAGTAATATCCAACTTGTTATTAAGGAATTCATCATTTGCCCAAATGCAATCATAACCTGCGCTACAAGAATCATTATAATGAAATTTACATCACTCTGACCTATACCGATATCAACAATTGACTGGGTAAGAAATGGAAGAGTTAGATTAAGAATACAAGCACTGATTATTCCTAAAATTACTTGAAACAGGAATTTTTTGTGCGGTGATAAATACTTAATAATGAATCTTGTATTAATATGACTTTTGTTGTCATAATCATCTTTACATTCATAAAATTTTGGAGAGGGTTCAAGTGTTAATACAACTCCTGTAAGCGAATTATTTACCCAACATTTCACAAATGCACTTTCTCTATATACCAACAGTCCCCGTGCAGGGTCAGATATGTAATATTTCTTTTGGTTTCCTCTTTTTTCTATTTTATACAATACAATGAAATGATTACCGTTCCAATGAATGATACAGGGGAATTTGATCGAATTATTCAAATCATTTAGAGATATTTTAAGCATTTGTGTTCTGAAACCAATACTTTCGGCAGCATCACTAATACCTGTAAGAGTTACACCATCTTTGCCTAAATGACAATAATCTCTAAGTCTTTGCAAGTAGTATTTTTTCCCGTAATAATCAGAAATAATACGAAGACAGGAAGCTCCGCAATCTGTTGAATCATGTTGTTTGTAAAATGGAAATTTCATGTGTTTTATAATCAGTATCCGACGGGAGTTACAAAAGTCCGCTTTGTCCACTCTCCACGATAATAATTGTTTGTAACCCCCACGCCAATACCAACTTTGTCGGTTATTTTAAATTGTATTCCTGCACCGTAATAATTCGCGCCACCCGTCATGGACGGAATTTTGGGATTAATCCCTTCCCGGATGGAAATTTGTCCCGTCCCGACTAATTGAATCCTTTCATGCAGTTTGAATATCAGTTCTCCATGAATCGAACCGTTAATATAAGAATATGGATAGAAATTTTCAAAACTGATTCCTGACAGATACAGGCTCATATTTGCCGTCAAATAATCTGTAAGGGAAAAACTCCGAAAAATCCCCTTGATGATTATTCTTTCATAGAAATTATCGGAAGAATAACTGTATGGAATAAAAGGAAATAATAGACTGTTCTCTGTTATGGAACTTGTTACCGGTAAAGAATCGGGGAGTTTTGATTTTGGCATTTCCAATGAAATGTTATTGAGCAATAATCGAATGGAAGGCAATGATAAATTTATCATTCCCAATGAATCTGCAATATAATCCGGATTCTTTTCAATATTGATGCTATCCCCATTTTCAAAATTTTGAGAATAAATATTTGTCATATATATGTTTGCAAGAATCAAAATTAGAAAGCCCATTAATATTTTCATAATTATTTCTCCTGTTTTTATAAAACAATATCGGTATTTATTTCGGTATTTATTACTGTGATATTCCCGGAATAATCAAAATTAGCGTACAATAGAAATTCATTGTTCGGTTCTGTCAGTGATTTCTTAAGTCTATGTGGATGTTATTGCAATAACATATATAAACACCTTTTTCATCTTTTCAATGATTTGTATTTCAAAATTACAGATTATTCCCTTATAACATCCTTATCACCGGCTTATATATTCTTATTTAGTCTTATGCTGTTTATAAACTGCCCGAAACAGGCTATCTTTGCAGCGCCAACCGAAAACGGATGAATGTGTTGATATGCATATCCCTGTCCAAAGGGACTGAATTTATTATAAAAATACCTGTAAAATGAATGAAAAGGCAAAACCCGCAGTCTTAATCGCAGAGGACGAAAAAACGCTATCTTCCATCATTGCCGATACACTGGAAGATGAAGGGTTTTCCATCCTGCAGGCATTTGACGGTAATGAGGGGCTGAGGCTCTTTCTCGAAAAGCGTCCCGACATAGTGATTGCCGATGTGATGATGCCCCGAATGGACGGATTCGAGATGGTGGGCAAAATTCGCAGTACGGACAGAACAACGCCCGTACTGTTCCTGACAGCCCGTTCTTCGATAGAAGATCTGGTATCGGGATTTGAACTCGGCGCAAACGACTATCTCCGGAAACCGTTTAAAATGCAGGAACTCATCATAAGAATAAAAGCATTACTTAACAGAGCCATAACAGATAAAGATATTCAAACGGTTTTCAACATAGGTAATTACACATTCGATTCGGTTTCACAGACGCTTGCCTGTGAAACCGGTATGAACGAACTGACGCACTTTGAAAACGAAATATTAAAACGTCTCTGTACGAATGTCAACCGCGTTGTTGATATTCAAAACCTGATAGTAGACCTTTGGCACGATGACTGTTCTTATAATCGCAACAGCCTGCACGGGTATATACACAAATTGCGCAAATTTTTGCTTAAAGATAAAAGGGTAAAGATTATCAATGTGAGAGGTATCGGTTATAAACTTGTTTTTCAGTGAGTAGCAGGTTAGTGTGCATGTTAAAACCTTTGATGGACAGTACCGGTATTTTCCGTCAAATACAATTCTTTTCCGTCAAATACAATTCTTTTTCGTCAGAAACAATTGTTTTTCGCCGGATACAATTGTTTTTCGCCGGATACAATTGTTTTTCGTCAAATACAATTCTTTTCCGTCAAATACAATTGTTTTTCATCAAATACAATTGTTTTTTCGTCAAAAACAATTGTTTTTCATCAAATACAATTGTTTTTCGCCGGATACAATTGTTTTTCGCCGGATACAATTGTTTTTCCTCAAAAAAAACAATGCACAAAATAAAACCGCGTGATTCCCGCCTGCCCGTAACTTGTAATTTGTAACAAATCACTCAAACAGTTTCTCAATTTCCGAATCACTCAAATAATCAAACGGATTGTTGGCAGTAATAAAAATCTCCGACAGCCGGCTCTTTTCTTCTTGCAGGGAAATAATTTTTTCTTCGATGGAACGGGAAGAAATAAAACGGTAGACCATCACCTTTTTGTCCTGTCCGATGCGGTGTGCTCTGCTTACGGCCTGCATCTCGGCGGCCGGATTCCACCAGGGGTCGATGATAAATACATAATCGGCTTCAGTCAGGTTTAACCCCGTACCGCCCGCTTTCAGGGAAATCAAAAAAGCGTTTACGTCTTTGTCCTGATTAAAACGGTCGATTTCTTTCTCGCGTTTTTCGGTTTTGCCGGTAAGCATGGCATATTTCCATCCCCTTTCTGCAAACGATTCGGCGATTATCTCCAGCGATTTTACGAACGAAGAAAAAATTAAAACTTTATGTCCGTTCGCCTTGATGTCTTCAAAATAAAGCATAACCTGGTCAAATTTGCCGGAATCGCCATGATATTGCGGATAAGTCATGACCGGATGATTTGACAAAAGCCGCAAACGCATCAGGCTTTGCAGGGCGATAAAGCCGTTTTTGACAAACAGTTTGCGATCTTCCAGCAGATTATTGCGGATACTGTTTTTTTCCTCGATATATACCTTTTCCTGTTCCTCGGTCATGTCGCAATAAACGATTTCCTGCGACAGGGGCGGAAGTTCCGGAGTAACTTCTTCCTTGGTCCGGCGGAGTAAAAACGGATGAATTAGCCGTTGAAGATTTTTTTGCGATCTTTCGTTTTTTTCTTTGGAAATTTTATGAAGATAGTTGTTTTTGAAAGCGGACAAATTTCCCAGCAAATCAGGATTAATGAAGTTGAATTGCGCCCAGAGATCGGTTAGCGAATTTTCGACAGGCGTTCCGGTAAGACTCAGTCTGTGCGTGGAATACAGTTTCTTAACCGACCGGTAAATCACCGATCCCGAATTTTTGATGTATTGACTTTCGTCCAGAATGAGGTAATAAAACGCATATTTTGCCAAATACTCCACATCCGTGCGGACAATACCGTAAGACGTGATAATTACCTGACAGGCATTAAATAATTCTTCGATTTGTTCGGGTTTGCTGCGGCGGTTTCCCGCGTGAATATATATTTTCAATTGAGGTGCGAATTTCCGCAATTCGTTTTTCCAGTTATGCAACAGGGATTTAGGCACAACAACCAGCGAAGCGTTAAGCGGCCGGGAATAAACGGACGCCAGCAGCGCAATCGTCTGAAGCGTTTTCCCTAAACCCATATCGTCGGCGAGACATCCCCCGAAATGTAATTTACGCAGATGTTGCAGCCAGTAAAAACCCTCTTTCTGGTAGGGACGCAGGATTTTGTCCAGATGTTGAGGAATCGCGGGACGTTCAAGTGGCATTTGATTGAACTTTTCCAGCATTTGTTTGCTGTCTTCGGCGAAAAAACTGCGGATGGAACCGGCCAGAAACTGCGTGTAAATTTTCCTGACGCGAATTTTCCGGCCGGAAGATTCCGTATGCAGAAAAAGCTCCTGATAACGGTAAAACCATTCTTCCGGCAAAATAAAAACACTTCCGTCAGGCAGGATATATTCGGTATTACCGGTTAAAATATGTTTTCTGAACTGATTGAACGGAATCCTGAAACGGTCGAGAACCACTTCGATTTCCATTTCAAACCAGTCTATCTTCTCGCCGATTTTCGATTCCATCTTAATTTTGCCCTGATAATACCGGTGTTCTGTCTGCTGCCTGATTTCATAATCGCTTAATTTTTCGAGATTCAGATTTATCCAGTTAATCAAACCGTGTTTTTGAAGTATTTCCGTATTTTGTTTGGAGTAAAAAAAACAGTTATCATTTTGAAGTTCCAGATTCAGTTTAAGCAGGCGGTTGTGGAGACGTTTTTCCCATTCCAGGTCGCGGTCAAACCAGCAAATATTTTCCTGCCCGTCGATTTCTTCCAGACTCAGCACCCGCCGTTTCCGCGGATGGGCCGTATACACAAAACGGCGGTTTCCGTAGAAGAAAAACAAACTGAGCGTCAAGCGGGAATTAAAATCTTCACCAAGTTCCAGAACCGCCGTTTTATCGGGATTTCTTTGAATCATTTCGATACCTTCGATTCGGACATCGTATCCGGGAATGGTTTTCAGGACAAATTTTTCGATGTACATTTTTTCCGATGCAACCGGAACATTGATGTGCGTTTTATCAAAAAAGGGAATCAGTTTTTTTGAATCAATGTTTTCCACACGGTGTATTCTGTTTCCCAAAAGCGCCACGCAAGGCTCGTTGGATAAGATGATAGCCGGTTTTTCCTGCAACAGGATTTCTTCATCTTTGTTTGTCAGGGAAATAAAATAGTGCAGTCCGGTTTCATCCTTGATGAAATTGAAAAGACAACGGCTTTTTTCGGGAAGGAGTTCGATTTTATCGTGGGCGGAAACCGTGCGGAAAGTCGGGGCTTCCCGAAGGTAAAAAGGAATATCGGTTTGCCCGGCCAAATCCAGGATTTTTGAACACTGCTTTTCTATTCGCGGCCGAATCAGATTGTCGACCGTACTTTGCGGAATGTTGGATTTGTCGCTATCGCGGACATAAGCTTTCAAAAGGATTTCATCCGAAATATCATTAACCGCTTTCCACAAAGCGATTTCCGCATTAGACGCGCCTTTTTCGATTTCTTCACTGATGCTGGGAAGTCCTAAAATCCGAATACTGCCGGAGGGTTGTTCCGTAGCCGAATACAGGTTTATTTTCCAGCCGAACCGGCGATGTTCGGTTACGACCAATATCAGTTTATCATTCATCCTGTTTTGATTTGTCGCGATCTGAAGTATTATTATCCCGAACGTCGGTACGCAGTCATAATGTCTTCATATACATTCTTTTAATTTCCGGCGCAAAAGTAGTGATATTTATTTGATTTGCAAAACGCTGTTGCATTTCGGGCAAACGCATCTTAATTAGTATCTGTCCGAAAACGTGCAACCATCAGGATACCAACCCAATAGAGAGATAAATAGTGGATGAATATAGTAAGAGATAAATTTGTCAAAGTTCTGTAAAATGCTTATATTTGCAT
>JAIRNV010000228.1 GCA_031257875.1 Dysgonamonadaceae bacterium | reverse complement strand
ATGCAAATATAAGCATTTTACAGAACTTTGACAAATTTATCTCTTACTATATTCATCCACTATTTATCTCTCTATTGGGTTGGTATCCTGATGGTTGCACGTTTTCGGACAGATACTATATAGATGTTGTCAGTAGCTCGTCCTCGTCCATCCATACTGATTTTATCTTATTTGCAAGCAAATAACTTGTGAAAAGTTCACTTGTAAACTGACTGCCCTGATCGGTATTGAATATCTCCGGAGTACCATTTTTGACAATTGCCTGTTCGACGATATCTTTACACCAGGATGCTTCCATTGTGTTCGATATATCCCGGTGCAAAACATATCGACTATATACATCTGTAATTGCCGACAGATACATAAATCCCTTTTCCATTGCTATATACGTTATGTCCATCTCCCAAACCTGATTTACTTTTTCAATCGCCAAATCTCGCAAAAGACAGGGGTACACCGTATGTTCGGAAGAGGGTACTGTCGTTTTCGGTTTTGGGTAGACAGTGTGAATAGACATCAACTTCATTAACCTTATTACTAATTTCTTACCAATAAAAAAACCATGATTTTCAAGTTCTTTGCGTATGCGTCGAAAACCGTAAAAGGGGTATTCCGTATGGATTTTATCTATCACTTTCATTATCGACAAATTGCGCTCACTTTCTGCCACAGGAGTATAATAATACCCGGAATGACTTATACTTAATAAAACACATTGTTCCATAATGCTTAACCTTTTGTGTCTGATTTCAACCATTGATTTTCGAGACTGTACTCCATGTTTTTCTATAATTTTTTTTTAGAAAATCAATTTGAACCTCAAGACGCCCAATTTTCTCATACAACTTTTGTGTCTCTTTTTCTGTCGTTTTCTTCGGCTTCTCAATATCAAAGACCAACGATGACTTATCCACAAACTCGCGCTTCCATTTTGATATCTGACTGACTTCGAGTTCATACTTCTCGCTCAGTTCGCTCAATGACGACTGTTCTCGAATGGCTTCCAATGCAACTTTTGACTTAAAGACACTACTAAATTTTCTCCTGCTTTTCATTCTGCAAATTTAATCTTTTTTGTCTTAACTTGCTGTCCGAAAATTGGGGTACATTATAAAAAAAGAGAAAGCAATTTCTCCTGGTTTCCGCACTTTTATTTGCAACACCCTGTTAAATCATTGGTAATCAGCGAAAATATATTAATTTGCAGCCAAAATGGGTGTTGCAAAATTCTTAATATGTTTATAAGAGAAGTCAAAAACAGATCCGGAAGTGTTCGTATTCAGATCGTTAGCAGGCAAAATGGCAAGTACAAAGCAGTTTGTTAGATAAATTGAATGACAGTTTGAAACCCTTTATCGAAAAGATTGCCTTTGAACACGCAAAAAAGCATCCCGGCGACACAGCGGGCGTTGTTTTCTACGATATGACAACGCTGTATTTTGAGGCATCAGACGGGGACGGTTTGCGTAAAACGGGCTTTTCAAAGGATAAGAAACCCCACGTCCTCAAATAATGACAGGGCTTTTGGCGGGACATGGCGGCTATTTGCCGGGCTATGATATTTACGAAGGTAATACTTATGAAGAAGATACCCTCATTTCTTTCATCAAGAAAATCAATGAACGTTTTTCACTTGGAAAGCCGATTGTGATTGCTTCGAAAACAGGGCAAAAAAAAGACAGACACAATCGGGAAAAAGGTCTGAAACGGATCGAGAAACGTATTAAATCAGGTAAGTTAACGAAAGAAAATATTAATAATCGCGGTTATAATAAATATCTCAAACTCGAGGGCGAGATAAATGTAAGTATTGACGGTAGTGTCTTAATATGTTCATAATTTATTGTTTTAACATCTTCAGATTTTTATTTCCTAATTGCTTTCTTTGTTCCGCTTTTCTTGCAATTTCAATTAACTTTAGTTTTGCTGGCTCTGTTGCTTTTATTTTCTTTTCCAATTCGTCTAAACTGCCTGAATCTTTGGCGGCAGAAGCCATAATTATATCAACCAAATCTTCTATCTTTTCTACGCCTAACACCATACCGCTCCTTTTTCAGATTGAAGTATTTCCTTTTGAATTGACGCCGTTTCTGTCTTCATAACTGAAGACACTGCTGTTTTTTTACTTAAATCTAATGTTGAGATACTTTTCTTTGGTTGTGCTTTTTCCAAAGCGCCGCCTTTTTTAATTGCCGGTAAATTTAATCCTGTTGTATCCATATTCTTGAAGTTTTATTGTTTATTATTGCGTTTTTCATCAAATTCATTCCTTTTTTTAGTGTCTTTTAAAATGTCATATGCTTGTTTGATAAGATTAAATAATCTATTATACTCATCTTTTTGTCCTTCAGGCGCTACATCAGGGTGGTATTTTTTAGCCATCTCTCGGTATTTCCTTTTAATTTCAGTGAGCTTAGCATCAGGTTCAACTTCTAATATATCATACCAATCAGTAAAATTACTTTCATTTTCAGAATTATCTTCAGAACTATTCTCACCCCAGTCATTTAATATTGTTGATAGCAACTCATAATTTTTACAAGTAGAAAGTCCGAAAATTATATTTCTGAACGCTTCGGAAAACTCCCAGGATTTAATGTTTTTATCCGCATTTGCCACATTTTCTTCAATTTTATCAAGCCATTTGAAAACTGCATTTGGCAACACATCTTTATAGGCATCAATATGTTCTTTGATTTGTTGATATTGCGTTTTTAATTCTTCAAAACATTTGTCAATCTCCGAAATTGGCGTTGCAAATCCTTTGAATGTACCGCTACTGTATTTTTCGTCCAATTCGTCAAACTGCGTTTTAATATCAGTCAAAGATTTTTTCGCCTGCCGAATTGCCTCTTTTACTCTTGCTATTACTTTTTTTCGCGTTCGGAGGCTAATTGCTCTTGTTTTCGTGCATCTGCTTTTCTGGCCTCAATAACGATTTCATCTTTCCGCAAAGTTGTTGTGCGCTCCTCTATATCTTTTTCGTTTTCTCTAATCTTGTTTTCTCGTTCTAACAGAATATTTTCCTTATGCTTATTCTCTTCCACCAATGCTTTTAATTCTTCATTGAGTTTTTGATTTTTGTGCATAAGTTCGGTTACACTGCTTTGGAGTCTGCTGTTTTCTTTTTGAAGTAGAATAGATTTTTCAATACGGTTATCAAGAAGATGTTCCTTTTCAGCCAGCTTTTGTTTTTGTAATCTGCGTTTCTTTGTGCCTAATAAATCCATATCATATTGCATTAATTACTTGTGAATATATTTTACAAACAACGAATATCTGTTACATTGGGGAAATTTTTGCCAATAATAATTTCAGGCTTTTCCTTCACAAGCAAAAATTGTCTGAAATCCTTGCAGTTCGGCGAACGAAGTTCCATTAGATAACCAAAAATGTCATCTTTCGCCTTTTCGGTGAGATTCAATACCCTTGCTACGCGAAAATTTGAAAATTCATATCCTGCCATTCACCTCCTGTGCAAACCGCATTCTTTATGTTCGGGATTTTCCCACCACCAGCGGCCGGCCCTGACGTCTTCGCCGCCGAGCACGGCTCTCGTGCAGGGCTGACATCCGATGCTGGGGTAGTTCCTGTTGTGCAGTATGTTGTAGGGGACATGATTCGCTTTGATATAATCCCAAACGTCCTGTTCACTCCATCGTACAAGCGGATTCGCTTTGAGCAAGCTGTTCGCTTCGTCCCATTCGACTGTCTTCACGCCTGTCCGCGTAACCGACTGTTCCTGCCGAAGCCCGCAGATCCATACGTCAAGCGTGGACAGCGCCCTTAGCAGCGGCTGAATCTTGCGAACCCGGCAACACTCTTTCCGCTTTTCGACGCTCTCATAAAAGGCATTGATACCGTTGCGGACTACATAGTCTTCAACGCCTGCACTGTCGGGGAAGAAGATTTCCATCCTGATGCCGTATTTCAGGTTTGTCTTGTCAATCAGCGAGTAGGTTTCGGGGAAAAGGCGTCCCGTATCTATCGTGAATATGCGTGCCGACCGGTCTATTTTCAGTATCATGTCCGTCAACACCTGGTCTTCGAGTCCCAAACTCGAAGCTAAAGCGATGCGTTTGCCATACCTGTGCAACAGGTGTTTCAATATTTCTTCCGGGGTTTTTCCTTCAAGCGCCGGATTCAGTTCTTTGACTGCTTCCTGTCTGTTCATCATATCGAAAAAGTTTGTTCTTCCAGTGATTTTACAATCATGCCGGCGCCTACGGTTTCAAACGTGGATTCATTAATGAGGACAAGGCTTCCGGTCACGCGGTTGTCGGCATACAGGTCGTAGCGCAGGGGTTTGGAAGTCTTCATCCGGATGTGGGCGATGTCGTTCATCCTGACGATCTTGTCGTCCGTGATATTCTCCAGGGTATTGATATTTACTTTGAAATGAACATCCTTGATGATTCCGAAGACTTCGTCCGTGGTGTGGCGGATGATGTATTTGGCGCCGATGCTCAGCGGCCGGTGGTTGAGCCAGCAAACCAGGATGGAAATATCCGTGCCGACAGACGGCAGGCTGTCGCTCTTCACGATCATGTCGCCGCGGCTTACGTCCAGGTTGTCGTTCAGGCGGATAGATACCGACTGAGGGGCGAATGCCGTATCCAAAGAACGTCCGGCTTCGTCAATTGCCTTTACGGTCGATTCGGTAAACGAGGGTAATATGGTAACCCGATCCCCTACTTTTATATGCCCGCTTGCCAGCCGTCCGGCGTAGGCGCGGTAGTCGTGAAAACTGTCGCTCTGCGGACGGATAACATATTGCACGGGGAAACGTACCGGAAGCCTGTCCAGGTCTTCCTTGACGGGCAGCGTCTCCAGCAAGCTCAATAAGGTAGCGCCCCCGTACCAGGGCATGTTTGCAGAGCGGTTGACAACATTGTCGCCGTCGCGCGCCGAGAGGGGGATGTAGTGCACGTTCTTCAGGGACAGCTGCTCTGCGATTGCGGTATATTCCGACTTGATTTTAAGAAAGACTTCTTCCGAAAAGCCGACCAGGTCCATTTTGTTTACAGCCAGCGCCACGCTGTCGATCCGCAGTAGCGAAGCGATATACGAATGGCGTTTGGTTTGCTCGACGATACCGTTCCGCGCATCGACAAGGATAATGGCCGTGTCGGCGGTAGAGGCGCCCGTAACCATGTTCCGGGTGTATTCGATATGTCCCGGCGTATCGGCAATGATAAACTTCCGTTTCGGCGTGGCAAAATAACGGTAGGCAACGTCTATCGTAATACCCTGCTCCCTTTCGGCGCGAAGCCCGTCGGTCAGCAGGGCCAGGTTTATCTCTTCATTACCCAGCCGTTCGCTCGCCGTCTTCACGGCTTCCAGCTGGTCTTCAAAAACAGACTTGCTATCGTAGAGCAAACGTCCGATCAGCGTACTTTTCCCGTCGTCCACACTACCGGCGGTAGTGAAACGCAGCAGTTCCATGTCTAAATATCCATTCATATATATTAATAATTAACATGCAAGTTTACAAACAAATGTAGTAGTCTTGACGGGCACAAAGGTAGCATTTTTGCCTGTATTTCGGATGCACAGGGGAAAAAATTTTACGGCGGTATTTCCGTAACGCTTTTGTTCATGCCGATTACAATGTTTGATATATGAAACAAAAAACCTACCTTTGTGCGCAATATCAAACATTATGAAGCGAACAAAATACACTTTACTGCCCCGCCTGACAAAAATGATGGAAGAATTGGGCGAAAACATTAAGATGGCGCGGCTCAGGCGGAAGCTGAGCGCCGAACAGGTTGCCGAGCGGGCGGGCATTTCGCGTTCCACGCTTTGGCAGATTGAAAAAGGTTTGCCGAATGTGTCGATGGGATATTACGCGCAAGTGCTGTTTGTGCTGGGGTTAGAGAAAAATCTTTCCGTTATGGCAGCCGATGATGTGCTTGGGCGCAAATTGCAGGATGCGGAAATTTTGGTGAAAAAACGCGCTCCGAAAAGAAAAACGGCAAAAAATGAATAGCAACAGGGGAATACAGGTTTATGCCGACTGGGATGGATTGGGCGCGCCCCAATTCGCAGGTACGCTGTTTTCTTCGTATTCACGGGGAAAGGAAATATTTTCTTTTGAATATGAAAAAGACTGGCTGCAATCGGCTTTTGTGCAGGAAATCGACCCTGATTTGGGACTGTATCCCGGCATTCAGTATCTGCGCAATGAAAAAAGTAATTTCGGTATATTCCTGGATTCTTCGCCTGACAGATGGGGACGGATGTTGATGGACAGGCGCGAATCCGTTCTTGCCCGCATGGAAAACCGTCCGCGCCGAAATCTGAACGAATCGGACTATCTACTGGGTGTATTCGACGAACAACGGATGGGCGCACTGCGTTTCAAAGAAATTGCATCCGGCGCTTTTTTAAACAGCAACCGGGACTTTGCAACGCCGCCATGGACTTCCATCCGCGAACTCGAACAGGCAAGCTATCAGCTGGAAAATGATTTGATAGAGGATGATTCCGAAATCCTGAAATGGCTGTACATGTTACTTGCGCCCGGTTCTTCTTTGGGTGGAGCGAGACCGAAAGCAGGCGTCAGGAATACCGACGGTTCGCTGTGGATTGCCAAATTTCCGGGTAAAGAAGACCGCTACAATGTCGGCGCATGGGAAATGATTGTGAATGAATTGGCGCAAATGGCAGGGCTGAACGCAGTTCAAGCAATGGCAAAACCGTTTTCCGGCAAATACCACACTTTCCTGACAAAACGCTTCGATCGCACCAACACCGGACAACGGTTGCATTTTGCCTCTGCCATGACGCTTTTGGGTTATAGCGATGGTGTTGACTTTCAGGATGGCGCAAGCTACCTGGAGCTGGCAGAGTTTATTGCGCGAAAAGGGGCTGATGTTAACCGGGATTTGGAAGAATTATTCCGGCGGATTGTATTTTCCATTTGTGTGAGCAATACCGACGACCATTTGCGGAATCACGGTTTTTTATTGACGCAAGCCGGCTGGACGCTTTCGCCCGCTTACGACATCAATCCGAATCCGAAAGGCACAGGTTTGAAACTTAACATTTCGGCGCATGACAATTCGCCGGATTTGAATCTGGCTGTTGAAGTCGCGCCTTTTTTCAGGCTGACGAATGATAAAGCTGCCTCAATCATACAAAATACACTCAGTGTTGTGTCGAAGTGGAAACAGGTTGCTGCGAAGTATAAACTTTCAAGGGACGAGCAGGACAGAATGTCCCAGGCATTCAGGACATAAACAGAATCTTTTTTAGCAACAGTTCAATTTTTACAGCGACATTCCGAATCTCATCACTTTTGCTGGCGGATGTTTCATTGCAGCCCACAACAGACGCTCCATTTTACGACTATTTTCTGATTGCCTGCGATATACACACCCTTAGCTAAAGGAACGAATAGCTTCCTTTCCGCAAAAATCGGCGGAGCTAATCCAAACCCAATTCATTCCACCGCAAAAATCGGTGGAACTAATCCAAACCCAATTTGTTCCTCCGCAAAAATCGGTGGAACTAATCCAAACCCAATTCGTTCCTCCGCAAAAATCGGTGGAGCTAATCCAAACCCAATTCGTTCCGCGTTCTCCATAGTTTAATATTTAACCGGGGAAGACGCGGAGGGAAAACTTAAAACTGTTATATCCTGTTTATTTCATATCACTTAAATCATCTTTAGAAACAGCAGGGGAAATCCAATAAGAGAAGAATCGCCAAATGCGTGGCGCAGTTCCATTAACATAGAATTAAATCCTTGAGATTGATCTTGTATTCGACAGGTGAAATATGGAATTTGCAAACTTTATAATACCGGGAAAATGAACTGTCCGCCAAACATTTCATTTGAGCGGCAACGTCGACGGTATCAATGATTTCCGGAGGAATGGAAAGCAGCGTAACGGGCGCTTTGTCCCGGATTAGCATTATGTCAATATATCAGAACGGGCGGGAAGGTCTGGATATGGCCCGAGGAAGCCGCCGCGCTCTTAGCCGGCAAACCCTACCTGAATATTTTGGAAATTGCTTTTGAACTGGGATTTTCGTCCACCAATGTATTTTAGGAATAAAAAATAAATAACATGTAACAATCAACTCCGTGTCCCTCCGTGAAATCTACTCCGTGAAACTCTGTGTTTAATAATTTTTACAACACGGAGTTTCACGGAGGGACACGGAGGAAAAGATTAAAACTGCAATATCCTGTTTATTTCGCATTACTTACCAAATGTTTCAAGGCGTTTTACGGGATGGTTCCTCAAGACTGGCGGAAGAGGGAATGACAGGGCGCAAAAAAAGGAGTACAGGAAAAGTCATTGAAAATAGCAGCAAAAAAAAGAACCGCTTTTCAGCGGTTCCCTAACGGTTTACGGTTTAGTTGCGGAGGAAGGACTCGAACCAACGACCTCCAGGTTATGAGCCTGGCGAGCTACCAACTGCTCCACTCCGCGATTTGCGGTTGCAAAGGTAAAACTTATTTTCTTAAAAACAAACTTTTTTAATTCTTTTTATTTTTTCCTTGCCACTTCTTGCTTTTTATACTAACTTTGCGCGCAAATCGTAAGGGGTTATTGTCATGCCGGAAGTAGTCGTAAAAACAAAGGACAGGCTTATTGAAGTCGCTCGCCAGTTATTTGCCCGGATAGGGGTGGATAATACAACTATGAATGATATTGCTATGGCTTCGGAAAAAGGCAGACGCACTTTATATACCTATTTTAAAAGTAAAACGGAAATTTATAATGCTGTTGTTCAATCGGAATTGAAAATTATGTATGATTCTTTGGAGGCTGTCGCGAAAAAAAACTTACCGGCCGACGAAAAAATGGTTGAATATATTCGTATCCGTATGGAATCGACGGGTAAAGTGGTTTACAGGAACGGGACCTTGCGCTCCAGTTTTTTCAGGGATTTGCGCAGGGTGGAATCTGTGCGCAAAGCGTATGACGAAAGAGATTTTAAAGTGATTCTGAGTATTTTACAGGAAGGAATTAAGCAGGATGTTTTTGAGATTTCCGATCCGGTGAGGACAGCGCTTTTTTTACAAAGTGTCATGAAAGGGATGGAAATTCCTTATATCAGGGGGATATTTAACGGTTTTTCTCCCTCGGACAACAGTCAGGCAAATTCTGTGATTCACCTGTTATTTAATGGAATAAAGAAAAATAAATAATGTTTTTTGTATGAGTAAATTATTAGAAGGAAAAACGGCTATTGTCACCGGCGCCGCACGCGGAATCGGAAAGGCAATAGCCGTTAGGTTTGCCGGTGAAGGATGTAATATCGCTTTCACGGATTTAGCGATTGACGACAATGCGAAAGCGACGGAAAAAGAAATCGCCGCTTTGGGCGTGAAAGTAAAAGCGTATGCTTCCAATGCCGCCGATTTTGAGGGTACGCATACGGTAGTGAATGAAATCGTGAAAGATTTCGGACGGATTGATATTCTGGTCAATAATGCGGGAATTACCCGCGACGGCCTGATGATGCGTATGTCCGAACAACAATGGGATTCGGTGATTAACGTAAACCTGAAATCGGCATTTAATTTTATTCACGCATTGACTCCCGTGATGATGAAGCAGAAAGCCGGAAGCATTATTAATATGAGTTCGGTTGTGGGTGTTCACGGAAATGCGGGACAGGCCAATTATTCCGCATCCAAAGCGGGGATGATCGGTTTGGCGAAGTCGGTAGCCAGAGAATTAGGTTCGCGGGGAATCCGCGCCAATGCGATTGCTCCGGGATTTATTATCACCGAAATGACTCACCGGTTATCGGACGAAGTGCGGGACGAATGGATCAAACAAATCCCGTTGAGGCGGGGCGGGAAACCCGAAGATGTAGCCGACGTCGCCCTGTTCCTGGCTTCCGACCTTTCTTCGTATGTTACCGGACAAGTGATTCAGATTGATGGAGGCATGAACACTTAATTAATTGAGAATTGATAATTGACAATTGAAAATTAAAGGAATGTCATCCCATAATTCTCAATTATCAATTATCAATTGTCAATTATCAATTGATTATGACTGTTGTGTATGAAGACAATCATTTGATCGCAGTGAACAAGACCACTTCGGAGATTGTTCAAGGCGACAAAACGGGTGATACCCCGCTTGCCGAGACCGTCAAACAATGGCTGAAAGACAAATATCAAAAGCCCGGAAATGTTTTCACGGGGGTAGTTCATCGCTTGGACCGTCCGGTTTCGGGGGTAACACTTTTTGCTAAGACAAGTAAATCTTTGGAACGGATGAACGAAATGTTTCGTCAAGGCGAAGTAAAAAAAACATATTGGGCGGTTGTTGCAAACCTTCCGCCGCAGCCGGAAGGGGAATTGGTGCATTATTTAATTCGCAACGAAAAGCAAAATAAATCGTATGCTTACGACAAGGAAAAACCGGGATCGAAAAAAGCCGTTTTAACTTACCGCTTAATGGCTCAATCGGAGCGGTATTTCCTGTTGGAAATTGATTTGAAAACCGGCCGTCATCATCAAATACGGTGTCAGTTGGCAAAAATCGGCTGTCCGGTTAAAGGTGATTTGAAATACGGATTCAATCGCTCTAATCCCGATGGGGGAATCTGTCTGCATGCGCGGAAAGTGGAGTTTGTGCATCCGGTTTCAAAAAAGGAAATTGAGATTGTTGCTCCGGCGCCGGAGGAAAAAATTTGGACAATATTAATGCAAGTAAACGAGTTGACAAGTTAACTTGTCAACTCGTTTACTTGTTTACTCATTAATTATGGAAGACGTAGTATTATCAAAATATACGGAAGATTTTGTCCGCGCTGCCCTGGATTATTGCATTGTGATGGAAAAAACCGGGCAGGGCGAAAAAAAATTGTTTGTTGACAATATGGTCAGGATTTTGCCTTTGCTGTATTTGAAAGTATCTATTATTCCTCCGGTTGAAGAAAATTATGAATCCGACTTGGGCGCAAAGGTTACGGAAGAAATGTACGATCGAGTTCGGGAAAATATCAGCAACCTGTTGGGCGAGGATGATTTATACCTGGAAACGTTTCATCCCGATATAAAATTGAGCGATTTGCCCGTTGCGGTTAAAATATCGGAAGACCTGGCGGATATCTATCAAGATTTGGGTAATTTTATCGCTGTATTTAAAAACGGACAGAAAGAAACGATGAACGATTCGCTGGTTCTCAGCATCCGGAATTTTGAAAAATATTGGGGACAAAGATTGGTCAATGCTTTGCGGG
Organism: Dysgonamonadaceae bacterium; assembly: GCA_031257875.1. Classification (GTDB taxonomy): domain Bacteria; phylum Bacteroidota; class Bacteroidia; order Bacteroidales; family Azobacteroidaceae; genus Azobacteroides. The sequence continues at coordinate 8,888 of JAIRNV010000228.1, read as the reverse complement.
CATTGCATTTTGTAAAATATAAAGACAGCGATTTTACCGATTAAAAATAAAGCGTGGGAAAAACTATCACAAAAGAAGAAATATCAGGCTTTAGCGCCGAAGAATTTACGGGCAGGATTTATGTTGCCGACAACCCTGTAGATTCGGAAAAGGCTGTACACTATTTGTCCCGGTTCGAGCGGTTGGGTTTTGATACGGAAACCCGTCCGTCGTTCACGAAAGGACTCCACCGGAGCGTTTCGCTGGTGCAATTGTCTACGTTTGACGCCTGCTTTCTGTTTCGTTTGACCGGCGGCGGTTTTCCTCCGGCTCTCATCAATTTACTGTCTAATCCCGAAATACTTAAAATCGGATTGTCCCTGCGGGATGATTTTTTAAGTATGAGCAGGCGCATGAAATTTTCCCCGCGAGGTTTTGTTGATTTACAGCAAATTGTTCGGAATTACGACATTGAAGACCTTAGTTTACAAAAAATATACGCCATTCTCTTTGGCAAGAAAATATCTAAAAACCAGAGGCTGACCAATTGGGAAGCGAAAGAATTGACCGAACCGCAGAAAAAATATGCGGCTTTGGATGCTTGGGCATGCCTGAAAATTTACGAATACCTGTGTCCTACAAAAAAATATATCTGAATCCCGGCAAAGAGGAATCTTTGAAACGGTTTCATCCCTGGGTGTTTTCCGGCGCCATACATCATGCCGAAGGCCGGCCCGAAGAAGGGGAAATCGTTGAAGTTTACGATTCTCAAAAGAATTTTTTGGCGGTCGGACACTGTCAAATCGGTTCGATTGCCGTTCGCGTGCTGAGTTTCAAACAGGAAGAAATCAACGGTAATTTTTGGAAAAAACGTTTTGAAACCGCATGGACTTTACGTCAAGGTTTATTGAACAAAACAAACAGCAATATTTTTCGCCTGATACACGGCGAGGGCGATAATCTACCCGGTTTGATAACGGATGTTTATGGCAAAACCGCTGTGATGCAGGCACATTCTCCGGGTATGCATCCGGCTCGCTTTGAATTGGCAACTGCGATGAAAGAAGTGATGGGCGATTTCATCGAAAATATCTACTACAAGTCGGAAGGGACGCTTCCTTTCAAAGCCGGATTGGAAGCCGAAGACGGTTATCTCTACGGAGGCCGGAATGTTTCGGGCACTGTCGTCGAAAACGGTTTGCAATTCAGGGTTGATTGGGAAAAAGGTCAGAAGACGGGCTTTTTTATTGACCAGAGAGACAACCGGAGTCTACTGGAAAAATATGCCGGAGGACGGGACGTGCTGGATATGTTTTGTTATACCGGAGGTTTTTCGTGCTATGCTTTGCGTGGAGGTGCGAGCAAGGTACATTCGGTTGACGGTTCCGCCAAAGCCATTGATTTGACCAATGAAAATGTAGCTTTGAATTTCCCCGGCGATATTCGTCATCAGGCTTTTGCGGAGGATGCTTTCAAATATTTGGGAAAAACGGACGCTTCGGCTTACGATTTGATTATTCTTGATCCGCCGGCCTTTGCCAAACACCGCAAAGTATTGAAAAACGCATTGCAAGGCTATAAGAAACTGAATGCGGCAGCTATTGAAAAAATCCGTACAGGAGGTATCATTTTTACTTTTTCCTGTTCACAGGTTGTTACAAAAGAAGATTTTAGACTTGCAGTATTCAGTGCGGCTGCGCAAACCGGTCGAAATGTTAAAATCCTGCATCAATTGACTCAGCAAGCCGATCATCCGGTAAATATTTATCATCCTGAAGGCGAGTACATTAAAGGTCTTGTGTTGTTTGTTGAATAGTGTATAGAAGTTAAATATCGTTAAAACTGAAATTTTTTCAAGAAAAAACTATGTTTTATAACATAAAATGCATTACCTTTGTACTGTGTTTTTCATGGTATTAGATTTAAGGTTAACAATGAAGATGGGTTGTCGTGATGACAACCTTTTCTTTTTATCGGAAAAACATTTCCAAAAACCCATCAATTTCCTTCGGAAATTCCACTCCCCGCTCATTGAAAGCGCCAATAATATACTGTCCTTTCCAAATCACCGGAATAGCCCCGTTGTAACGGTCATTGACCAACAGGTTGCCTTCGAAAATTCCTCCGGTTGCCGGGCAAATGCATAATAAGCAGTCAGAATTTTTTTTGCGTTTTCCGCTGTTTTCGCATCCAGTGCAAAGACTTGAAATTTTTTACCGTCAAACTCATAATTGACGGTATAAACCGGTTTTAGAAATTCATGACCGATGTAATTGCTTGTAATATAAGCTTCCGTGTGAGGAACCGCTCCCTGTTTCGGAAATTTGGCGAAAATAGGCGGATAGCTTGCTTTCGGGTCTATTTTTCCCGCCAATCCTTTGGCTATTTGCAGCATAGCCGCAATGAAATCTTCGCCTTCGTTGCCGGTGGAAATTTTCACATACACACAGCCGGAAAAGAAATACAAACCATAGCCGTCTCCCTGCGCTTCGCCGCCAATGCCCGGATAAAAAGCCATATCTGTCGAGCGTTCGGAGGCATACATGCCGAAAGCGTCTTCCGGCGTGGCGTGGCGATAGGCTTGAACCGTGATGTAATCTTCGCCTTTGGCATAAACCATACTCGTCATTTCCTGAAAATTATTTTCCAGAAACAGAGGCGCAGCTCCATTGATACGTTCATACAGATTATCACGGTTAAAGACTTCAATTTCAGGCGTAACCGTCCAACCTTCCACCGGTGGCAAATCCGATTTCAATTCCTGCGGCGTTTGAGAAAGAGCCTGTACTGCAAAACAGCACAGGCTCATGATGCAATAGATTAAATGTTTCATTTTAAGCGAGAAAATAAGAGGGTACATTAACAATCGGCGTAATTGCGGCGATTTTTTCCGCCACTTTGAATCCGGACGGACAGGTTACCGTACATTTGTTACAGCCTGCACAATCGTTCCCGTTTACGGTTGAACTTTCTAAAGTTTCCTTGGATAAAGCCGCGTATTTGTATCCGAAATTGTACATATACGCCCGCATAATCGTCGGAATCGGCAGACTTTTTGAGCATTGTTCCACGCACTGTCCGCAATTTTGACAATACAGAAGTTCGTTTTTCTCAACCAGTCCGGCCAAATATTTTTTGTCGGCTGCATCTAACTGGGGTCGATAAGCTGCTTCCAAACAGTTATCCAGCAAGTCGAAGCTGGTAAATCCGGGAATTGCCGTTGTGATGTTCGGATTTTGCCAGACCCAACGCAGGCAAGCCGCGCCATTCACTTGCTTCTTTCCTTCGGCGTCTTCCACGCCGCCCACCATGGTTTTCATCGCTACAAACCCCATTCCTGCGTCCACTCCTCTTTGAATAGCGGCGTCCAGTTCGGGCAGAATATCCAGTTTGAAATTGTAACTAATCAAACAAACTTCGTAAATGCCGGTCTTAACCGCTTCGTCAATCTGCGCCGGTTTATTGGCATGAGTAGAAAATCCGATGTGTCTGATTTTCCCATCTTTCTTAAATTTTTCAGGGTTTTAACCAAACGCGGGTCGTTCAAGATACCCGTACTTTCAATCGCATGTGCATAAAAAATATCCACATAATCCATTTGCAAACGGCGGAGGCTGAGATTCATCTGTTCTTCATATTCGGCCTCAAAATTACCTGACGACAAATCCGGTTTGACTTTAGTTGCAATGATAAAAGAATCCCTGTCTTTGTCTTTGAAAAATTCACCCAGCATTTCTTCGTTTCTTCCTCTCTGATAACCATGCGCCGTATCGAAAAACGTTATTCCCGAATTGTAAGCCGCACGAACCACTGCGGGATTATCCGCCCGCATCACACCCATACTCAGAATTGGCATTTTGAGGCCTGTCTTACCCAAAGTACGAATGTCCATTTTCCCCTCCTTTGTACCGGAAACATCTTCTTTTACGGAAGCCATTGTTGTTTGCGGCGCTACCAATGCACCGGCGCTGGCCAAAGCCGATAAACCTAAAAACTTTCTGCGATTCATTTTTTCCATTTTTCCAAATGATTTATGCAAACTGTTGCTGTGCTAAATTATTGTTACCCAACCGTATTTATCTTCTTCATCGCCATATTGGATGGCTCTCAGCATGTTATATAACTTTTCGCTGACAGCCCCCGGCAACCCGTCCTTTGAAAATACATAAGACTTGTTTTCGTCCAAATCGTCAATTCTCGAAACAGGACTGATGACTGCCGCCGTTCCGCAAGCGCCCGCTTCTTCAAAGGTTGCCAGTTCTTCCACCGGAACAGGCCGGCGTTCTACTTTCATGCCGATTTCTTCAGCCAGTGTGATCAAACTTTTATTTGTGATGGAGGGTAAAATGGATTGTGATGCGGGTGTAATGTAGGTATTGTTTTTGATGCCGAAGAAATTAGCAGGGCCGCATTCGTCAATGTATTTTTTTTCTTTTGAATCCAAATATAAAACTGCGGAATATCCTTTTTCATGGGCAATTTCACCGGCAACCAAACTTGCCGCATAATTTCCGCCAACCTTGATCGTTCCCGTACCTTGCGGCGCTGCACGGTCATATCCCCTTAAAATCGCGTAGGGAGTCGGCTTGAAACCGGTTTTGAAATAAGGCCCAACCGGCGTTACAAACACGAGGAAAAGGTATTCGCCTGCCGGCTTTACGCCCACCTGAGCGGATGTTCCAAGCAGCAACGGGCGAATATATAAAGAGGCCCCGCTTTCGTAAGGCGGAACGAACCGTAAGTTTCTTTTTACCGCTTCCAAAACCGCTTTTTCAAACAATTCAACCGGAAGTTCAGCCATTAGAATACCGCGTGAAGAGGCTTGCATACGCAAAGCATTTTCCCGCATACGGAATATTCGCACACGTCCGTCTTTTCCCTTAAATGCTTTCAAACCTTCAAATGCTTCCTGCCCATAGTGAAAACAGGTAGCAGCCATGTGTAAATTAATTTGTTCGGAATCGGTTATTTCCAAATCGCTCCACTGTCCATTTTTGTAATAACTCCGAACATTGAAATCGGTTTTCATATAACCGAAAGTTAAATCAGACCAATTGATATTTTCCATAAATTTTATAATAATATAGATTGTTCAATAATTTGTACTTATCCGAAATAAAGCACAAATGTAATAAAAGATACAGTGGCAAACAATTATGCCAAAATTAAATCAAAATACAACCTCCGAAAAATCGTCTTCCAAACGAAAACAATAAGACTTCCCCAACAATTGCCGATGATAGTTACCGGCATCGTTGAGGAAGAAATCATCCAAATCTTTGTCGTCACATGAAAACGGGTGGCATTGCATCAACGTTTCGTTGGTGAGTGGAAAAATAATACATTTGTCTCGAAGAAATCCCATATTTGTATCACACAGGCAGTGATCCGAATTTTTTTGCCTTTTCAATAATTCCATTGTATGAGGCAACGGATTCTTCAGAAAATTTGTATGTTCCGCGTTTTTTCTCGTTTTCTTTTGCTTCGCGCATAAACCGGAGGGCGACTTCGCCTTCCAATACAGGTATGCTTCTAACAGGTATTGCCATAATTATTATTGCGTTTTAATTTTCAACCGCAAAGTTACTAATTTTTACCGTTCAAAGGAATCAGCATTTTATAAAATGAACGCCAAACAAAAACCAATCCCAAAATGAGGAACGGAACAGCAATCCACATCGAATAATCGGATTCGGGATGAGCTTTCATTTCGATACATATCTCCGTTGCCAGCAGCCCGAAAAGCGTCGAGAATTTGATAATCGGATTCAACGAAACAGACGATGTATCTTTGAACGGGTCGCCAACCGTGTCGCCAACAACCGCCGCTTCGTGCAGGGGCGTATTTTTTTCCCGCAGTTCCACTTCAACGATTTTCTTTCCGTTGTCCCAGCTTCCACCTGCATTTGCCATATAAATCGCCTGGAACAGGCCGAATACGGCTATCGAAATCAAATAGGCCACGAAGAAATTCGGGTCGAAGAATGCAAAAGCCAGTGTTAGGGAAATGAGCGCAATGAATATGTTCCACATTCCTTTTTGGGCATATTGCGTACAAATTTTCACTACCGATTTGGAATCTTCGATATTCGCTTCGGTTTTGCTCATATCGAAAGTTTTCTTGATAAATTCTACGGCTCGATAAGCGCCTGTGGTGACAGCCTGTATAGATGCTCCACTAAACCAGAAGATAACTGCGCCTCCACAGATAAGACCCAGGATTACAGGCGCATCCGTAAGAGAAAGGCTCAGCAGTCCGACTTTTTCGAGCAAAAGAATAATGGAAAAAATCATCGTCGTAGCGCCTACGACCGCCGTTCCGATAAGCACCGGTTTTGCCGTAGCCTTGAAAGTATTGCCCGCCGAGTCGTTCGCTTCCAGATAATATTTTCCTTTTTCAAAATCGGGTTTGAAACCGTGTTCTTTTTCAATTTCCTCGCTAACTCCGTCTATTTGCTCTATTTGTGAAAGTTCAAAAACCGACTGCGCATTGTCGGTAACAGGACCGTAACTGTCTACGGCAATGGTTACGGGTCCCATGCAGAGGAAACCGAAAGCCACCAGACCAAAAGCAAAAATCGATGCGTGGACTCCCAAAACGGTTTCCAACCCCATTTGCGAAGTGAAATAAGCCATCGTCATCAGTCCCACAATCAGGAGTCCCGTCCAAAATGCGCCGAAATAACCGGCCACGATTCCCGAAAGAATATTGAGCGACGGACCTCCTTCGCGTGAAGCCGTTACGATTTCCTTAACATGTGTGGATTTTGAACTTGTAAATATTTTAGTAAACTCCGGGATAAGCACCGCCGCCAAAGTTCCGCAACTGATAATCACCGACAGTTTCCACCAAAGCGTAGTGTCGGGCATATCGCCAAGGAGCAGGCGGCTCATGAAGAAAGTTGCCGAAATACAAAGAACGGCCGCAATCACAATCAAACGCATGAGCGGCGATTCAAAGTCGAAATCCTTTTTCTTTCCGTATAATTTGCCGGATATGGCCTGATTGATAAAAAATGCGCATCCCGACAGAAAATCCATCAAAAAGCGCATTCCGAAAATCCAAACGATTAATTTTGCCTGAATCTGCGGGTCGGGAATGGCAAGCGTGATGAATGTGATAAGCGCCACGCCCGTAACTCCGTAAGTCTCGAAACCGTCGGCGGTCGGGCCAACGCTGTCGCCCGCATTATCGCCCGTGCAGTCGGCAATTACGCCGGGATTGCGCGGATCGTCTTCCTTCACTTTGAAAACTACTTTCATCAGGTCGGAGCCGATGTCGGCAATTTTCGTGAAAATACCGCCGGCTATTCGCAAAGCGCTTGCTCCCAGCGATTCGCCAATGGCAAATCCCAAAAAACAGATACCGACAATGTCGCGCGGAACGAACAGCAAAATGATAATCATCATTACCAGTTCGAGCGAAATGAGAAACAAGCCGACGCTCATTCCCGCTTTCAGCGGAATATTGACCACGTCCAGCGGACGGCTGCGCAGCGCGGAAAAGGCTGTGCGTGCATTGGCAAAGGTGTTTACCCTGATTCCATACCATGCTACGGTGTAGGAACCGGCCATTCCGACTACCGAAAAAAGCAGCACTAATAAAACCGTACCAAAACTTTGCCCCGTCAGTCCGAAAAAGTAGATGCACAAAACGGCTGCAATCAATCCGAAAAGCATCAGCAGGAATTTGCCCTGCTGTGCAAGATAGGTACGGCAAGTGGTGTAAATAATTGACGCCACTTTTTCCATCGACTCGTGAACAGGAAGTTTCTTTACCTGATTAAAGAGTAAAAGGCTGAACGCCAACGTACCGGCGATAATTAAAGCGCCGTAAAACAAAAAGTTCCATGAAGAAACGGCGCTTCCAAACAGGTGGAAAGTGCCTTCACGCAAGTCTGGAATGGCAAGATCCGCTTCGCTTGCGAAAGCGGAAAAGTTAATCCCTACGATAAAGCCTGCTAAAATACTGAAATTTTTCAAATAGTTCATTTTCAAAACATTAAATATATTTATAATCATTTGCTTCAAAACCAATTTTCACCCCGGCTGGGTATATTCACCCTCCTGTTCCCGCACTGGCGGGAATGACAAAATGCAACAATTTAAATACTCCGTTCAGTGAAAATTTATTAAAAAATGAAAAACGGTACAAAATTAATACAAAATTTAAATTAATAATTACTATTTGAGTTTTTCTTTTCAAATTTCTATTAAGTCACGGGCAATTCGACTATTTGTAACCCGTAACTAATTTTGCAAACAAAACAAACACGAAGTCAAAGGAAAAAAATTCCCCTGTCTTCGTGAAAAAAAGTAATTGCTCAATGATTAATGATTAATGGTTACCGCAGCCGTCATTGCGAAGGCGAAGTCTGAAGCAATCCGGAGTGGCCAATTACGAATTATTAATTACGGGTAATTCGTAATTTCAGAACTCCTGACTTAGCGCAGATTACATTGTCGCGATTTTGAAGACCATGGACAAATCAGATTACTGGCTTCTGTTCTACGCCGCAAATGATGATAAACCGGGCGTATGCGCAGGTCGGTTTTCGCCAACCGGGTATCTCTCCGTATTTTGCATTCAATTTATCAATCATATCCAAACTTTTACGGGCACAATCCCATAAAAGCCTGTTTTCGGCAGAATTTACGGTTTTTATCGGCTTATTTTGAGAATGCAAACTTAAGGCGCGGTATCAGCGATGTAATTTTGTGCAAAATAAAGCAAGGGAATTAGGACTGGAACTGTTGTTTTTGCCTTCCTGCAGTTCGAAGCTGAACGTTATTGAGCGATTATGGAAACAGACGAAAAAAGATTTCCTTAACTGTAAGTATTACAGTAAGTTTTCTGAATTTGTAGAAGCAATACAAAAGTCATTAAAAAAAACGGAAAATAAAGAAAA
>JAIRNV010000204.1 GCA_031257875.1 Dysgonamonadaceae bacterium | reverse complement strand
CTGTTTTGACTGGCGCCTTTCTAATTTTGTCTCTATTTTGTCTTTCATTATAAATAATTTAAAAGCGCAAAATTAATTGTTTTTTGGAAAATGGAAACTGGACTTTGAACACCCTACCCATAGGGCCGCCCGCAGTACTTTGAATACCAACACCGGCTGCTTTTCCGTAGAGAGATGCCAACGGGTTGGCTGTGACTCCGGCCACCGTAATTGCATCCCCTTTTATAGAGGATACAGAATAACCCAAAGCGCGAGCATCGCGTTTGATTCCCAATGCCGTCACAACAACCTCATCCAATGTTTGCGTGTCTTCCTTTATTTAAAGGAGTCAGGGACAAGTCTAATGAAAAAGGTTAATAAATTAAGTATATTTTAACCCAATTTACTTATTTTTCGGAGTTTTTCCTCGTCAAGCACCTTGATTTTTCGTCCGTCCAAGGCGATTACTTTTTCGGAAACAAAAGTAGATAAAGTGCGGATAGCGTTGGAAGTAGTCATATTGGAAAGATTGGCAAGGTCTTCCCGTGCGAGGTAAATGTTAATCGTGTTGTCGTCTTCCAGTCCATAACTGTCAATCAGGAAAACCAAAGATTCGGCTAACCGTCCGCGAATGTGCTTTTGGGTAAGGTTTACCGTGCGTTCTTCAGTAATACCTAAATCCACAGACAGTTGATGGATGAAAAATTTGCACAGGTTGAAATTTTCCTTAAGAATCTTGTTCACCAAAGTCATGGGCATCATACAAACAATCGACGGCTCAAAGGCGGCTGCATCGGTCAGATAGTTTTCTTTGGCAAAATACGCGCGGTAAGCAAAGTATTGAATCGGCTTGATGATGCGGATAATCTGGCTGCGCCCGCCGATTCCTTCCTTGTAAATTTTTACTTTTCCTTTCAGCAAACACATGAGGTCTTTCGGTTCGTCACCTTCGGAATAGACTTTTTGATTTTTCTTAAAATGTTGAATAAAAGCATTTTGTCGCAACAAATCACGCTCATGTTCACTCAGCAAACGCCAAACGTCCGTCAGACTGCTTGAAAAATCTAAAAATTCATCGTCACTCTTGTGCATTTGTGTTTTAAAACATTGTTTTGTAGCACAAAAATAAGAATTTATTTTTAAATTTGCTATCAATTTCTATTCTTTGCTTAACTTTTGGCGCTAAATCTGTAAAAAATGACTATTTTTCAAGCATTATTTATACTTCGATGGGTTTGATAAGGTATTTATATAAGTATTTGTATAAGAGTTATTTTTTATCACTCTTTTTCGGCATTTTCCTTGTTTCTCATGTGAAAGCGAAAGAAGTGCATGAGAAAGCCGGCGGTATCCTGTCAAAAATGTTTGAGTATCAAAAGTATTACGAAAAATATATTGATGAATTTGACGCCAATATCTATATCAAAGGAAACAGTCAGGTAAACAAAAAAAATATTCTTTCCAGTTACGCACCTGATTTTTTATATTTGGATAAAAAAGGAAGAAATACTTCTGTCGAGTCAATAATCAAAGTTCATTTCAAACAGCCGGATTTTTTTTCGCATCGCATTGTAGCGGTCAATGGCGCTAAAGTGAATATCATTGATATTCGGGAGCGGGTTGTTCAATTTTTGAATCACAACACATATAACCCGAAAATTGTTGACGGGCAGATACTTCTACCCTGGACAAAAGAGGCAGCCAAATATTATCGTTACGAATATCTCGCGCAAACCGACACGTTGAATCATGTCATACACAGGATAAAAGTAACGCCTAAAGTAGAAAGTTTGCAACTGGTTTCCGGCGTCTTTTCCGTTGTGGATGGGCAATGGACAATTTACCGGTACGACATCAACGGGAAATGGGAGTTTTCAAAGTTTGCGATTTCGACGGAATTTGGCCTTACGGGCGACGCTTTTCTAATGCCTTCGAAAACGAATGTTTATTTCAAAACCAAATTGTTGGGAAATGAGACGGAAAGCCATTATTTTGCATCGTTTGAATATACTTCCCTCAAAAGAAAACAGTCGGAACAAAAGCCGGGAACCGTCAATTATGATTTGAGCGGCTATTTTGAAGACACTGCCGGTTCTATGCCTTTTGTCGGAGACGAAATGTTTTGGCAAAAAAAGGGAGATAGCATTAAAAACACAAGCCTTCCGGAAGATTCAACGTTCACCCTTTTCGGAAAACTGCTGAATATACCGAAGGGAATCGTCGCTCCTCGCCGCTTTGATTATAATGATTCCGAAATGAGTTATTCCGGGCTGTTGAATCCTTTCAAACTGGCATATTCCAAATGGGACGGGTTGGTTTACCGGCAGCAATTCCATTTTTTCAAACTGTATGAAACAGGGCGGGAAGTCCGTTTCGCACCCAACCTGGGAATCCTGTTCCGGCGCAAACAGGTTTATTTCAATACGCCTGTATATTGGCTGTTCCAGCCCCGCCGATTCGGGGAAATCAACTTTAATTTCGGGAATCGGAATCAAACATATAATTCCAAAGTTATAGACAGAATTATGGAAGAAGTGCCGGATTCCATTTATTTTGAAGATTTGAATCTGGATTATTTCCAACATTTCAAAATGAACCTGGAAGGGAAATATGAAATCTGCAACGGATTGATTTTCAAAGCGGGGGTTAATTATGACTGGTATATTCCCATCCGAAAAGCAAGCGGTACAAAAAGCAAACTGTGGTCAAGCCATCAGATGAGCGAAGATGTGAAAGATTTGACCGGAGGCATGTACAAAACATTTACTCCAATGATTGGATTGACGTGGACCCCCCGCCAATATTACCGTTTCAACGGAAAACGGAAAGAATATCTGGGTTCCCGGTTTCCTGTTTTTTCGATAGAATACGTATGCGGCGTGGACAAATTACTGGGAAGTAACAGCAATTATTCCAAAATAGAGACGGATATACAACAAAAAATACCGGTAGGCTTGATGAATTCTTTTCAGTATTACATCGGGACGGGCAGGTTTCTTAATACTCATTCGGTTTATTTTGCCAATTTCGATTACTTTCAAAGGCATAATTTCCCCCAGTCCTGGAAAGACCCTATTGGAGGCGTTTTTCATTTATTGCAGGGCGAATGGTACGATGCGTCCGATTCCTATATTCAAGCGCACTTTATGTACGAATTTCCATCCATTGTTCTGCGCTGGTTTCATGGCGTGAGCAAAGATATTTTGAAAGAGCGCATTTATGTCAGTCAGTTGTTCACGCCGGTTCGTCCGTTTTATACCGAAGTGGGATATGGTGTCGGTAATTTTATCGGAAATGCAGGGATTTTTGTTTCATCGCGGCATTTGAAGTATGAGGCGGTTGGGGTTAAATTTGCATTTGAATTGGGACGGTAAAAAATAATTATTTAGTTTTACTTTAACAGATTAAAATTTGTTCACCCCCGGCGTTATTAATGTCAGCCTGTCGTCTGCAATGTCGCTCAAACATTTGGTCAATCATATCATCTTCAAAGACTTGTCGATGAAGCGTAAAAATAATCCAGCGTTTAATATCGCGGGCAGAAAGCATTGGAATATCAGCGAAGCAAAGCAACTTTTCTTTCAAAA
>JAIRNV010000059.1 GCA_031257875.1 Dysgonamonadaceae bacterium | reverse complement strand
AACGAGCGCTATGAATAAGATGTACTCCGTTGGAAAAGACTTTTTTTGGATAGACAATCCTGAAGTTGTCGCCCCGTATGCTTACACTTTTAAGCTGGACATGATGGTTGCCGTGATTTGCACGAAAGGGTGCGCAAAAGGAAGCATCAACCGGAAGCCGTATATTTCGCAAACGCCGAGTATCACGGTTTCGCGTCCGGGCGAAATTTTGCAGTATGAGCATGTCAGCGAGGATTTTTCGGGCTTTATCATCATCATGTCCAAGCGGTTTGCCGGCGATTTGCTGACCAACATGCGGGAACGTCTTTCACTACGGCTTGCCTTTGTCGATAATCCCTGCCTTCCGCTGAACAGCCCGGAGTTGGAAGCCACATTGAATTACTGCGATTTGCTGAGGAAGACCAAACAAATAAAGGACGTTTCAGTATGCAAGGAAATCGTTAAACATCTGACGTTGGCATTTTACTACACGGTGACTTACCAGTCGAACATCCTGTCCGGCAATGCGCAACAGTCGAGGCAGAACGCCCTTTTGGACAGGTTCATCCTCATGGTGGAGGAGAATTTCCGCGAACAGCGCGACGTGGGTTTCTATGCCGACCGTTTGTGCCTCACGCCAAAGTACCTGTCGAAACTCATCAAGGACAGCAGCGGTGCATCGGCAGGCAAGTGGATTGACGGTTACGTGGCGCTGGAGGCCAAAGCGCTGCTCAAGTCCACCAACATGACGATTCAGCAAATCAGCGACAAGCTGAATTTTCCGTCGCAGTCGTTCTTTGGGAAGTACTTCAAAAGAGTGGTAGGGGTAGCGCCGAAAGAGTACAGAGGAAAGTGAGGTTCCGTGGTGCTGTTTCGCAGGAAAAAATCACAAAAACTACGCACCGAAAAAACAGTAACTCTTTCGATTATACAAAAAAAGGTTTACCTTTGCAATAAAAGCGAATGGTTATTAAGCGAGACTGAGGATGTGGTGGAAAAGGGGATAGCGATAGAAGAAGGAATGTAGAATATTGATAAATTAAAATATAATGTTATGGCAATAATAGATACTTTACAAAAACGAAAAGAAGAAGCTGATAAACTAGTAAATGATATAAGGTTAAAGGCTAAAACTTTTGAAGAACGATTTATTAAATCAACAGAGGTTTTGAATTCAATAAAAAGTCAAGATAAAGAATATAGTAAATTTCTTACGCAAATTAAAGAAATCCAAAATAAGGCTTCTGAAAGTATTGTGAAATTTCAGACCGAAAAACACACTCTTGCTCATTATCATGCTCAAATTCAAAAATTTTACAATTCTAAGTATTTACCACTTGTTGAAAAAATGGAAGATGAAAATAACGGAATTGCAGCACGTCAAAAACAAATAAATTCCACTACAAAGGAAATAAACTCAATAGGGAATCATTGCAAATCACAATTTGATAAAATAAAAAAATACGCCGAGCAATATATTAAAACTTTAAAATCTTTAGAAGGTTTAGATAGTAGTATTCGTAAAATATATGCTAAAGTTCAAAACTATGAAAGCAATTCAAAAACATTGATGCATGCTGTTCAAGAAGCAAAAAGCAATATAGATACTTTTGAAAAAGATATTTTGCAACTACACAATAATTCAAAAAAATACGAGCAAGAAATATCTGAATTATTAAACAAGTCAAACGCAGAATATGAACACATAACGTCAATTAAAAACAAATCAGAAAACACACTGAAAGAAATTTTAGATATTTATGAAATTGCAGCTGATACTGGCAGAAGTGGTGAATTTGATAAACGAAGAAAGTATCTATCAATAGAATTAAAGAAATGGGAATCGCATATTATGTTTTCCACTATAGGTTTATTTATTGTAATTATCGCTTTGTTTGTTTGGCAATTAGGACTAAAAGGGTGGCAATTTGATAAAATAGGAATAGATATAAGTTTTTATTGCAGATTTCTTCTTACTTCTCCGATTATCTATTATATCACATTTGCTTCAATGCAATATAATAAAACAAAAAAATTAGTAGATATTTACAGTTATAAAACAACAATGGCAATGTCAATAAAGTCTCATTTAGAATTATTGACAACCAATTCAAACTTTGAGAAATACAACGAGGATATTTTACGATTTACCCTTGAGGCATTTAGAAAAATTTATAACGAACCCTACAAAGAGGATGAAGATTTTCATTTAAAAATAAAGATGCAAGACTTAGAGTTACAATTAGAGAAAAAAATTCTACAAGGACTAAAAAATGAATGTACAAAACTTATACAGACTACTAAACAGACATTACCGAAGTGATTTTTTTATGACTAACTTTAAAAATTCCTCAGTAAAATTCCTCGTTCTCCACCGCGTAGGCAACCAAAAGGAATATGAATTGGAACTTGCCGACGATTTCACCATTTCCGACAGCGCCGTAAAAAAGCAGACGCGTATATTCAAAAGCGTCATCAAATTAGACAAGAATTTCCATATTTATGTCCATGGAAACAGCGACCTGATACAACAAGGCACAGACGAAAACGGCAAATTCTACAAAATCTATTATAAAGAAGAAAATTAAACCATTATGCCCTACAACCCCAAAATTCATCACCGCCGCAGCATTCGCCTGAAAGGATACGATTATTTGCAGGAGAGATTACCTCCGTCGCGTAAATATTTCCTGTTCTAATCCTTCTTTCAGATTGTCAATTGTTTTGAGCCGTTCAAGCAGTTTCACTTCCGTAAATTCTGCTTATCATACAAGGTTTTATTTCCGTATGTAGAAATCCGAATTAATCGAAAAAAGTTTTTATCTTTGCGACGAAAGAAGACAGTTATTGGAGGAGACTAAAGATATGGCGGGAAAGGAAATAGAGAAGGGGAAGTAGCATATTAATAAATATAGTAAACGAACAATTAGTGAAAATTGAAGTGAAAGTTAAAAGCAAAATATTAAATCGGCTTGGCTTTACAGACAATGAAATTGCCTGTAAAGCAGATGTTTTATTTTCAAAAAAAACGCAATTATCCGAATCTGTAAACGCTATTTTTTACTATGGTAAGAGTGGACAGGTTAAAACTCGTTTCTATTGGATAGTAACCGGAAATTTGTCTAATAAAGAATTACAATATTTTCACCAACATATTTGGAATAAAAATAATGCAGATTTATTATTTATTGAAAATGTTAATACAGTAGAAATTAAATATGTAAATACGCCCCCCAAACAGGATTTAATAACGATAGATAAGATTTCTATACCTTCAAATACAGAAGATACAGAATTACTAAATAAAATAAGCAAAGAATATATTACTACCGGCGCTTTTTGGATAGAATATAAAGACGCTCTTGACAGAATAAAAAAACAACATCAAACCGTTGATGAAGCATTAGTCATAGCGCTGAAAACTTTGCGAAAGCGGTTGGATGATGTTTATCTGTCTTCATTTTCGGATGAAAAACAATGTGGTAAAATTACACAGGCGCTTATTGACCGTACATTATTTATTAAATTTCTTGAAGACAAAAAAATTATCAATTCTGATTTTTATCAAACAAATTTCGGAGATAAAAACATTTATTACAAAAATTTGCTGGAACAAAAAGATGCACGGCAAATCAATAAATTATTTCTTGAAATCAATAAAACATTCAATAATAAATTATTTGAAACACCTGAAATCAAAGACAGCGATTTATTAGACAATGCCTTGATTGAAATAGCGAATGCAATAAAAGGAACAGGTCATGATGGGCAACTTTCTTTATTCGATTTTCAGTTTGATATTATTCCCATAGAATTTATCAGTCATATCTATCAGATATTTCTTGATGACGAGAAAAAAGAAAAAGGTATTTTTTATACTCCGGAAAGTTTGGCTAAGTTGGTTGTCGAAAATGTAATTGGAAAAAGGAAGGCGGGAACAGTGTTAGACCCCTCGTGCGGGTCAGGAATATTTCTGGTTTTGGCATTTCGACAAATGTACAATTTACCTGCAGAACCGGATATTTATACTGAAATTCAACAACGACTGCAATTTATTAAAGACCATATTTTTGGTATAGAATTAGAGAATACGGCAGCCCGATTAGCCGTATTTTCATTATATTTGGAAGTGCTAAAAGATATTCCGACAGAAGAACTGAATAAACTTGTAACTAAACTTATCCGGGATAATTCAAGTAAAACTTTGTTTTCTATTGATTTCAGTGATAATATAAAAGAACAAAACGCTTTGATAGAAGGCAAACTTGGTGCATTTAACGATAAGACTTTTGATTATATTATCGGGAATCCGCCATGGTTTATCATAGGAAAAGATAAAAGCAATACTCAGAATACTGTCAATGAACAATATTGGAATAAATACAAAGAAAATTTTTCCGATAAACAAATATCTCAGGCATTTTTTCACAGGATAAAATCCTGGGAGGGTAATAATACCCAATATGGGTTTGTGGTGAACAGTTCTAATTTTCAAAATGATTCCGATAAATTTTCAAAATTTTTCTTCACCAATTTTTCGTTGCTTCAATTTTATGAACTGACAAAAGTAAAAAAAATCTTATTTGAATTTGCCAAAGAACCTGCATGTGTAGTTATCTTTCAGAAAAAAACAAATTTAGAAACATTTCAATATATTGCGCCGGAATTGAATAGTTTTGCCGCTATTTTTAAGACAATTCTATTGCAGCAAGATGACATTATTGATATATATAATAATGATATTTTAAGTAAAAAAGTTGCATTTAGAGATTTCCTGGTCGGTAGCAAAAGTGATATTTCTATGATTTCCAAATTGTCAACAAACGATAATTATCAACAATTATATGATATAACTGAAAAGAATGCAAATGGGAAACCATTTGTTCACGAAGGAATGAAGTTAGTTGGCGAAACATCTGCCCGTAAAGAGTTTTCTATAAACGAAGAAGAATGGAACAATTATTCCCCGGCTCAAAAAAAACAACTTTACCAAACTCTCAAAGATAAATATTCCGGAAATGTTCAGTCTTCAAAACATCCCATAAGATATATTGCTCCCAAGAACTTAAAGAAATTTACTATTGTTGGGCAAGAACGTTTTTTGTCGGATGATTCCCAAAAACATTGAAAATCATACGGTAATTATTCATCAATTACAACAGTTGAGTACGGCAATATGCGAAGGTACTTATTCTTTCGCAGAAAAATAAAATCAAATTGTTACAAATAAACGATGGAACGTTAAATTTTGGCAATATAACGGACGATCACTTATTAAATACACAAATTCAGGGTTTTAAATATAGTTTTCAATCGAAACATGTAGGAATAAATCAAAACAGAGAATTAATCATTCAAGTTTCCCACCCTTTTCCTATTACCCCTCATTCATTTTTATGACTGTTTGAGAGTTATATTCACTGTTACCTGCTTTGAACCTGCGCCTGTCCATCCTGCACATGCCCACGATATGCAGCATACCGCCCCGGATTGTCCGGATGGCACGCAGCATATAATCGCTTACAAACCATCTGTCCCCAAGGTGGGAAACTTGAATTACTTAAGTGGATGCTTTTGCTTTTGCTTTTGCCCCTGCTATTATGCACAGGATGTGAATGGATGAAATTTATTTATCCCTGAATTGTTGATAATTCATAATTCATAATTCATAATTTTTCGTACTTTTGCAGAGAAATTAAAAAGAAATATGCTTGATTTTAACAAAACGGGCGGTTTAATTCCCGCCATAATACAGGATTATCAGACAAATAAAGTGTTAATGCTGGGATTTATGAACGAAGAATCTTTGGCAAAAACACGGGAAACAGGAAAAGTAACTTTTTTCAGCCGTTCCCGGCAACGGTTGTGGACCAAAGGTGAAGAGAGCGGCAACTTCCTGTTTGTTGTTTCCGTCAGTGAAGATTGTGACGGGGATACCTTATTAATTAAGGTCAATCCGGCCGGGCCGGTTTGCCACACGGGAAACGATACCTGTTTCAACGAGACCAATGAGGAAGATATCATGTTCCTGAAATATTTGCAGGATTTTATTCTGAGCCGTCGCCGGGAAATGCCCGAAGGTTCTTATACCACCAGCCTTTTCAAGGCAGGCGTCGGAAGAATGGCTCAAAAAGTCGGCGAGGAGGCCGTCGAAACTGTTATCGAAGCGATGACCGGCAATGACGACCGGCTATTGTACGAAAGTTCCGACTTGCTTTATCATTTAATCGTCCTCCTGACTTACAAAGGTTTCCGAATCGAGGATTTGGCTCAAGAATTGAAAAAGAGACACCAAAAATAATCGAATAAAAGTATGGTTTTAATTAATTACGAAAACGTAGATATTCGCAAGGAAGAAAATCTCATCCTGAAAGATGTAACTTTTCGGCAGGAGGAAGGCGAATTTTTGTATATTATCGGCATAGTGGGTTCGGGCAAAAGTTCCCTTCTAAAAACTATTTATTGTGAAATACCTGTCAACAAAGGTTCCGCTCAAGTTTTTGATTACGATTTGCGAAAAATCAAACGCAAACAGATTCCTTTTCTCCGCCGAAAAGTAGGTATTGTATTCCAGGACTTTCAGTTATTGACAGACCGTTCCGTACACAAAAATCTCCAATTCGTGCTGAAAGCTACCGGTTGGAAAGATAAAAACGATATCGAAACACGTATCTGCGAAGTATTGGAAAAAGTGGGCATGGAACACAAAGGCTACAAATTCCCGCACGAATTATCCGGCGGCGAACAGCAACGGATCGTAATTGCCCGCGCACTGCTCAATTCTCCCCAGTTAGTCTTGGCCGACGAACCGACCGGAAATTTAGACCCCGAAACCGGAGCGCAAATCGTAAAACTTCTTCACGAAATCAGCGAAAGCGGCACGGCGGTCATTATGAGTACTCATAATTATCACTGGGTACAGGATTTTCCTGCGAAAGTAAAGAAATGTGAAGATGGAAGTTTATTGGATATCTAAGCCGTCCGGGCTGTTGCGCGCCCTGCCATTCCTGCGAAAGCGGGAATGACAGGGCGCGGCAATTTACAAAGTCTCCTTTATAATCTCTCCAACGGTGGGATGCGGAAAAATCACCGCTTTCAAGTCCCCCGCCTTCCATCCTTTTTCAATGGCAATTCCTGCAATGGCAATGATTTCCGAAGCCGGATTCCCTAAAATATGCACGCCGAGAATTGTACCGTCTTCGCTTTCCAGGATTTTGCAAATGCCGTTTCCCTGTTCGTTTTCAGCCACAAACCGGCCGGAATACGCCATCGGAAGCTGTTTCACCGTATAAGCAACATTTTCCGACCGGAGCGCTTCCTCCGTCTTGCCTGCACCGGCCATTTCAGGATGGGTATAAATCACTCCGGGAACGGCTTTATAGGACATTTTTTCATTCTTTCCGAGAATATGCCCGACAGCAATCTCAGCTTCCCTGACCGCCGTATGCGCCAAAAGAGAAAATCCCGTAATATCGCCGCAGGCATAGACGCCGGGGCATGAGGTTTGCATGTATCCGTTCACTTTCAAGCCGTTGCCAAACAGTTCCAAATTTAATGTTTCAAGACCAAAGCCTGTCAATACCGCTTTGCGCCCTACGCTCAACAGTATTTTTGAAACTTCCGAAACGCTTTTTTCCCCTGCTTTTTCTATTTCTATTTGCCTGCCATTCACAGAAACAACCATGGCATTTAAATGAAATTCAATTCCTTTTTTTGACAGTTCGTTTCTTAAAAGCGCCGATAATGCCTTATCCATACCGGTCAGGATTTCATCCGTCATTTCGACGACAGTTACCTTGGCGCCCAAAGTATTGAAGAATGATGCAAACTCGATACCTATTACTCCGCCGCCGATAATCAGCAGGGATTCGGGAACTTCTTTCGTTTCCAGGGCTTCGCGGCCTGTCCAGAAACCGGTTTCACTCAATCCGGGAATTGGGGGAATAACCGTCTCGGAACCCGTGCAAAGCAGCAGTTTATCGGCAAGATAAATCTGCCCGTTACACTTGATTGCTTGCGCCTCATGCCTTTCGCCTTTCGCACGGATAATCGCCTCGCCCGTAACCGTTTCCACTCCCGCTTCATGCATCCTGGCGCGGATGCCCGCCGATAATTTCCTCACAATCTTATTTTTTCTGGCAATTATTTTCGGCAAATCATAAGCAGTCGCACCACAGGAGACGCCGTATTTTGCAGCATCTCTGGCGCTTTGGTAAACTTTAGCGGAGTACAGGAGCGTTTTAGTCGGAATACAACCTTCGTTCAGGCACACGCCGCCGATATTGTTTTTTTCAAAAAGAACGGTTTTCAGCCTGTTTTTTCCGGCTAATTTCGCAGCCGTATATCCTGCCGGACCGCCGCCTATGATTGCTAAATCGTAAATGTTCATAATTTTTTTTTATTTGTGCGCAAAAATACTGTTTTTTGGGCTAAAAACAAGTGATGATTTAAAAAGTATACTATTATAAAAAATTGACAAGGAGGGAAAGCGTTGTATTTTTGTTGAATGAAAATAAAGACAGAACTTTATTGCCCCCGTCATTAGGATTATACGCAATCACCTGAAATCGTTTAATTTGGCTTTCTTTCATATTAATTTTGGATACGTATAGCGTAGCATACTTTTTAAATCACCACCCGGCGACAGGGAAATTTGTCAATTAAAAAAAATGTACTACCTTTGAGCCCCGTAAAATACTTCAAATGCGGTACGCCATTTTCACCATGTTATTTTTTGTTTCGGTAATTCTTCATGCACAAACACTTGAAGAAGCCAATACGTTGTATGCCGACAAAAAATATATGGCGGCGGCAGAAATATATGAGCAATTGTACCGGTTCGACAAGGCGGCAGAATCCTATAAAATGCAAATTTCCATACTTGAAAAAACTGCAAAAACGAATAAAAAAAACACAAAACAACCGGTCGTAAACACCAATTCACTGAAACTGCGGTTAAAAAGAGCCGAAAATTTAGCGAGAATGATTAGCCGGTGCGAAAACATCCGGATTATTGACAGTATCATTGTTGATAGAGTTTATTTTCTAAATGCTTATCGTTTGAGTGAAGAAGCGGGAACGCTTGAAAAAACAAAAAATTCGGTTCTCTATGAAAATCAATTGAAAAACCGCCGTTTTTACGGGAAAATCGCCGAAAAAAATCTTTACCGTTTATATACTCAGGTGAAAATACAAACGGAATGGTCGGAAGAAAAACCGTTGGACATTCCGTTCGATTCGCTGGAAAATGACAATTATCCTTTTATAATGTCCGACGGATTAACGATTTACTATGCTTCTACCGGCAATGAATCCATCGGTGGCTACGACCTGTTTGTCAGCCGCTACAATATGGATAATGATACGTATTTGGCCCCTAAACAACTTGGAATGCCTTTTAATTCAACCTGTAACGATTATATGATGGCTATCGACGAATTAACCGGCGTCGGCTATTTCGCTACCGATCGCTTCCAGCCGGAAGATAAGGTCATTATTTACACTTTTATTCCGAATGAAGAACCTGTATTCGTTGAGAGTGAAGATTTTGCAGTTTTGTCCGGTCGGGCAGGAATCAGTTCGATCAGGGATACCTGGCGGCAAGGCGAGAATTATGAGGCTCTTTTACAAAAAATCAAAAATGACATTGCAAAAGGCAGGCAACAGGAAGCGCCAAAGGACTTTACTTTTGTGATTAACGATAATATCATTTATTATACTTTGTCGGATTTTAATGATGACGGCGCCAAACAATCTTTCTTGCATTCACAGGAATTGCAGCAGCAAATTTTTGCCTTGGAAAATCAACTGGACGTTCAGCGGCGAAATTATGCCGAAGGCGACGCCGGTCGAAAACATACTCTGAAATTGCCTATCCTTGAAAACGAATCCCGTTTGGACGGTTTGTATAACGAGTACAAAAAAGCGGAAATTGACGCCCGGAACAGGGAGGTTAGAAAATTGAGAATTGAAAATTAAGAATTGGGAATTATTTATGGAACTTATAATTGTTATTGTATTGAGTATTATTGGGATTATCCTGATTTTGGTTGAGATATTCCTGATTCCGGGACTGACGGTTACGGCTTTGGCCGGGGCTGCATTTTCAATTGCCGGTATTTATTATGCGTTCCATAGTTTTGGGGCTTTAGGCGGGAGTATTACGCTTGTTTCCACTTTGGCAATTATTGGATTCGCTTTTATTTATTTAGTGAAATCCAAGGCTTTGGATACGATTTCACTGAAAACGGGCATTGATTCGACGGTGGCTTCCCGGGATGCGTTGAATATTGCCGTGGGAGATGAAGGAGTCAGTATTTCGCGCCTGAATCCCGCAGGTAAAGTCCGTGTGAATAACGTTACGATGGAAGCAAAAACCTTGAGTGAATTTATTGATGAAAATACGGAAATCGTAGTTTTGAAAGTATCACCTACACAGTTAACAGTAAAAACCAAATAAAAATTAATTAATTATGTTAGAAGCAGCAGCATTTCTTTGGATTATCATGATTATAGCGGCAATTATTTTGTTGTCTATATTCTTTTATTATGTGCCTTTCGTATTGTGGATCAACGCAAAGGCGTCGGGAGTAAGTATTTCTTTGTTGCAACTCTTTCTGATGCGGTTGCGGAAAGTTCCGCCCCCAGTGATTGTCAACGCGATGATTGAAGCGCACAAAGCCGGTTTGAAAAACATTACCCGCGACCAGTTGGAAGCCCACTATCTGGCGGGGGGACATGTCGAAAGGGTAGTACACGCTTTGGTTTCGGCCGAAAAAGCGAATATTGATTTGTCTTTCCAGATGGCAACGGCTATCGACCTGGCGGGACGCGATGTGTTTCAGGCCGTGCAGATGTCTGTAAATCCGAAAGTAATCGACACTCCGGCTATTGCCGCAGTAGCGAAAAACGGCATTCAGTTGTTGGTTAAAGCGCGTATCACGGTTCGCGCCAATATCAAACAGCTGGTTGGCGGCGCAGGCGAAGAAACGGTTATCGCAAGGGTAGGCGAGGGAATTATTTCCTCAATCGGTACGGCGGAAACGCATAAGGAAGTTTTGGAAAATCCGGACAGCATTTCCAAAGTGGTTTTGAAAAAAGGTTTGGATGCCGGTACGGCTTTTGAAATCCTGTCTATTGATATTGCGGATATTGATATAGGGAAAAATATTGGCGCCGAACTGCAAATGGATCAGGCGCAAGCCGATAAAAACATTGCTCAGGCCAAAGCGGAAGAACGCCGTGCGATGGCTGTCGCCCTCGAACAGGAAATGAAAGCCAAAGCGCAGGAAGCCCGCGCCAAAGTGATTGAAGCGGAAGCGGAAGTGCCGAAAGCGATGGCCGAAGCTTTCCGTTCGGGTAATCTGGGCATTATGGATTATTACAGAATGAAAAACGTACAGGCCGATACCGATATGCGTGAAAGTATTGCGAAACCGGCGAAAACATCCGATAAACCAATAAAAGAGTAATAATCAATTACGAATTATGAATTACGAATTACGAAAATTTATCCCGCGTAATTCGTAATTTGTAATTTACTTAAGTATGCGAACAATCTCTCCCGACCAGCTTCCGGTTAATGCAGACGGCTCTATTTTCCACCTGCATTTGAAACCGGAACAGTTAGCAGATAAAGTGGTCATGATGGGCGACCCCGAACGGGTGCCTGTGGTGGCCGCTTTTTTTGATGCCATTGAGTTTGACGGGCAAAGCCGCGAATTCCGTACCATTACCGGAACATATAAAGGCAAGAGAATCACAGCATTGTCACATGGAATCGGTTGCGATAATCTGGATATTGTCATGACCGAACTGGACGCTTTAGCCAATATTGACTTAAAAACGCGGGAAGTCAAACCGGATTTCCGGCCTCTGACTTTGGTTCGGATTGGCACTTGCGGTGGTTTACAGTCTTTTGCCCCGATTGGGACGTATGTTGTTTCCGAAATTTCGATGGGCATGGACGGTCTGATTTTCTTTTACGAAGGGGGCGAACGGATTTCCGATTTCGAATTATCGGAAGAATTTTCAAAACATACACAATGGGATAAATTATTGGCTACACCTTATTTTATATATGCAGACAAAACCTTAGTCGAACAAATCGGACATGATATGGTGAAAGGAATAACCATTTCGGCAAGCGGATTTTACGGACCTCAGGGACGGCATGTCCGTTTAGGTTTGAGCAGTCCCGAACGGAATAAACGGATAGAATCGTTTGAGTACAAAGGACTGAAAATTTGCAATTATGAGATGGAAAGCGCCGCTTTGGCGGGACTGGCTTCTTTGATGGGGCATAAGGCGATGACGGCTTGCCTGGTGATTGCGGGAAGATATTCCGGCGGGATGAATACCGATTACAAGGGTTCGTTTGATGAATTGATTACTAAGGTTTTGGACAGGATATAGGGAAACTTTAAGGTTCTACCCTGTTGCAATTGTTCCGAATTGACCTGACCTTATCCGACTGCAAAAATACGACGAACATACAGCGGATTTTAATGCGAAACAACTTTTAATCCAACAATCGAACGGATAAGAGTAAAAATAAAGAAAATCCGCCAAAACCTGCGTACCAAAGCCACATGTGCGTGGGCGCAGCCAAAAACAACGCAGGTAATGCGGTCGTCCAATGGTTTCTTGCCCTGCAAAACATCGTCCATTACTTTCCATTTCCAGTCTTCCAAAACACGCTTTCGTCTGTCCCAATCTACCATTATATTGTTTTGAGCCGTTACCGGCGACAAAATATAACGCGACAACTTCTCAAAGGCAATCAAGGCGGGGTTATTTGCCGAAAAATCGGCATCATTGACTTTGTTTTGTGTATTTGCGTAACGCGAAATGCGGGACACGATTTCGCTGTATTGCTCCGGCTTTTTCGCCTGCCTCCGCAAGCATATCGAACCTGGTAAAATCTGTCCTGATAAAACGGTGCGTGTTTGTCTAAATAACCAGCTTCAAGCAGTTTAACGTTGAACAGCGACAGCGCGGGCGTGTTCTATTGCGTTTTCCTTTTTGTAAATCATTACCAACATGGCAGTTATCAGTGTCTTATATAAAACGGCCTGTATCCCGTTTTCATTTAAGGAAAGGAAATGAGAAGAATTCAATTCCTGTTTAATAAAACGGAAAAATACCTCAATATCCCGTCTGCGGCAATAAATCGCGGCTTATAGCGTTGAATGCGGCTATCTTCGCAGAGGCTTCCGTATGTAAATTCATCACGTGATTCTGCTGCCGTTACATTCTCTATACGTTTTATCTTTCTGTTTTCCAACAATCGACCGACAAATTTCAATCCTTCCTTACGGTTCATTTTTCTAAATGCCTCTGCTGAATTTATCCCCCCCCCCTGTCAATAATATAGATGTTGAAATGCTCTTTCTCTATTCCGACAGTGACGAAGTACATTTTCCTGCAATGACAAATTCTCGGATGCGCAGGAAGATGCGCTAATGAAATAAAACTTTGAGCATGGGAGAGGAAAATACATCGGCAAGTCCGCGCTGTCCTAACCGGTCTATACGCAAAAGAGCGTAAAAGAGCATATAAAACATCAACTTTCCGGATTTATCAAAAATTAATGATTTGTGGTGAACGGTAAACGGTGAACGGTGAACAGGCATCCCGTAGAGATGCAAAGTTCGGTAGAAAATAGCATTCCCCCACCTTCACCGGCATCCCGTAGAGATGCGGCATTTGTCCGCATAACTGACGTCATGCGGGGGCGCTGTGCGATCAAATGTTTCTACCGAGCTGTAATCCCTGACGGGATTATTGCCGGCAGGTACTTTACACGGTATGATTTTGTACATCCGGATTTATCAAAAATTAATGATTTGTGGTGAATGGTGAACCGGCATCTCGCAGAGATGCAAAGCTCGGTAGAAAATAGCGCTCCCCCACTTTCATCGGCATCTCGCAGAAATGCGGCATTTGTCCGCATAACTGACGTCATGCGGGGCGCTGTGTAATCAAACATTTCTACCGAGCTTCAATCCCTGACGGGATTATTGCCGGCAGGATATCTGTAATGCACAAAACCATACCGGTGAACTGGCACCTCGTAGAGATGCAAAGCTCGGTAGAAAATAGCGTTCCCCACCTTCACTGGCATCTCGCAGAGATGCGGCATTTGTCCGCATAACTGACGTTATGCGGATCGTTGTGCGATCAAATGTTTCTACCGAGCTGTAATCCCTGACGGGATTATTGCCGGCGGGTACTTTACACGGTATGATTTTGTACATCCGGATTTATCAAAAATTAATGATTTGTGGTGAACGGTGAACGGTGAACGGTGAACGGTGAACCGGCATCTCGCAGAGATGCAAAGTTTGGTAGAAAATAGCGTTCCCCGCCTTCACCGGCATCTCGAAGAGATGCGGCATTTGTCCGCATAACTGACGTCATGCGGGATGCTGTGCGATCAAACGTTTCTACCGAGCTTCAATCCCTGACGGGATTATTGCCGGCAGAATCCTCGGTATAAACCTTATTCCCAACCTTATTTAATAACAAAACAACTTTATTAAGAAATAAAAAATAAATAACCTGTAACAATCTACTCCGTGTTCCTCCGTGAAATCCACTCTGTGAGACTCTGTGTTTAATAATTTTTATAACACGGAGTTTCACGGAGGAAGTTTCACGGAAGGACACGGAGGGGAAACTTAAAATTGCTATATCTTTTTTATTTCACATTACATCATTTGTTGGTGTAACAACTTTCTACAAAAAAGAAATATTCAGTGAAAATCCGTTTTATCCGTCTCATCTGTATTCTAATTACTCTTTTGAGTCAATAAGAACACAGATAAAACGGATGATACGGATAGACACAGTTCTAATTACGCTTAGGAATAAAAAATAAATAACCTGTAACAATCTACTCCGTGTCCCTCCGTGAAATCCACTCCGTGAGACTCTGTGTTTAATAATTTTTATAACACGGAGTTTCACGGAGGAAGTTTCACG
>JAIRNV010000121.1 GCA_031257875.1 Dysgonamonadaceae bacterium | reverse complement strand
TTCAGCTGTTCGTATTCTGAACGCGGTATGGTGATCATCTCTTCCATTGCTGCAAAGTTAGCTATTTATTTTGATTTTTTGTGATTTTGACCATTTTTAAGCTACCTGAGTAGTTACAATGAATTTTCTATAAACAGTTTTTCAATTTGTTTTTCAAAATTTGTTGCGTAAGTTTTTGCAATGGATTTATCTTTCATTAGCCTGTTTAACAATATATTTTCCCAACGCCTGCCCATACAAAAAGAATTTAACCACAAGATTTTATTTTCAAATCGCAAGAATGGTTGAGAAATCCAATTTTCCGGCAATTTATCTGTCTTAAAGTCCAGTGTGAGAAAATCAATAATATTTTTTGTTTCTTCCTTTGTCCAATTCAACTTTTGAGAAATTTCTTCTAATAAATATTCGTACTCAAATAATATAATTAATTTGTTTGTTTTGAACGCATATGACAATTTCAGAACTTTCAAAAAATCAATTTGTTTGCTTTCATATTCAAAGTTTTTGGGTATTCCATAAAAATCTAAAGTTTTTGTAATCTTTGAGTATAAAAGAATATCCCTACCTTTTAGATTTTTAAAGTCAATATCCATAAAATACATTTCTTCCAATCGTGATTTTTGATTATTGAATTGAAACGTATTGAAAAATTTATTTGTTTCGAGAATTGCAGGATTTAATACAACACTCATAAAATCGGCATATTCTGAAAGATACAAAGATATTTTCCCTTTTTCAGTTGTTACATCCATCATTCTCTTAATCAAAAGGGATATTTGTTGATTTTTTGTGAGATTTATGTATTGTAGTAGGATTTTTTGTATGTCCTCATTTTTAGAGAAATCAACTCTTAACTTGTCTTTTTCGCTAAAAGCCGAGAGTATAAAATTTAACTCATTAATTATTAATTCAACTTCATATTGGACTTGTAAATTACGATTGCCTAAAATTTGAACATCGTGCTTTACAGCATAATAAAAAAGTGCATAACCAAGTAAAACATCGTCTAATGAAAATTTTGTAAATTCTTCTTTGAGTTGATTTAATTCGGAGTCAATTTTTGCCTGAACTTTAAGTATTATTTCAAATTCCCGGACTACTCGTTCAAATTCAGAATTACTATTTGCTATTTGCTTAAAGGATTCAAAGAATGTATCTTTTCCAAATGCTTTCCACAATTTGAAATGTTTTATAAAATCGTCTTTGGAAATGCAAATTAAATGTTGATTTAGTTCGGGATTACAATTTTCATTTTTTGAAAAATACGATTTATAAAAGGTAACTTTCAAATCACTTTCTACAACATCTTTAAGGTGAAAATGCGGAAGTTTTGATTTCCAAAATTCAGGCAAATCGAAAATCTTTTTGCTTTTATTGCTGCGTTTATAAAAAACAAAAAAATCGTTCAAAGAATATTTCTGTTCTTCAAACAATTCATACAACGAATCAAACTCTTTTTTCTGTAAAAGAGAGTTGATTTTTTCTTCTGTGTTATTACAAGTTGTCATTTCTATTTTTTTAGATACTGTTAATAGATAATCTGCCCTAATCAAATATGAAATGAACGGCGCAAAGGTATAACTTATTTTCTGTAAAAAAAATATCGAACAAAATATATGCAAAAATTTATTTTTCCACATTGCTATCGCCCAAATTTGAATTTATACGGCAATGTAATCTTCTGATGATAAACACCCGTTCCCTGCATTTCAAATTGTTGCACTCCTTGCCAGTCACATTTTTGCCATTTATAAATAATATCGTACTTTTGCACCTGAAAATATCATAACTTTATAAATTACAGCAAAAAAAATGGCAGAAAAATTCGGCAAAACGTGGTGGGGAGAACACTGGCTGCGCTCTCTCGAAAATGTAGATTACGACAATCGCCTGCCGCGAGGCGCTTCTTATGCACGCAGCGGTCATGTAAAAAGCATTAAAATTAACGGAAACCAAATCGTTGCCAAAGTCGCCGGCAGTCGCCCGTCGCCATACAGGGTAACGGTTATCGTGCCTCCGTTTTTTGAAGACCAGATTGACTGGTTGATGACGGAAATTATCAAACGTCCCGCCCTTATATCCAAACTGCTGAACCGCGAACTTGACCCTGCCATCCTGTCTGTTGCCGAAGCGCTGGGCTTAAAAGTCTTTCCATGCCAGTGGACGGATTTCAAGATGCAATGCTCCTGTCCCGACTGGGCGGTGCCGTGCAAACACTTAGCTTCGGTCATTTACATGCTGAGCCGCGAAATAGACAACAACCCGTTTCTGGTTTTCGACATACACAATGTCAATTTGCTTGATGAACTGAAAAAACGAGACGTTTTCATCGACAACCGGAAGAATACGGAAATCCCTCTGCTTAAAACGTTGTGGATAACCCGAAAATCAAAGCCGGAAAACATTCCCGAAGACGCTGTATACCGGCGGGTGGATTTCTCGCAATTGCAGAACATTTCGGATGCTTTAATACAACTCTTGCCCGATGTACCGCCGTTTTATCCTTTCGGCAACTTCCGAGATAAATATGCGGCGCAACTTGGCCGCGTAACCAAAGAAGCCGGCCGTATCCTTTCCGGTCGCCTGAAGATTGATGCGGTTTTCCCCGTATCGGACAAACAGGAAATCACCAACCGGACAACTTTGGCGCTGACCGTTGACGGCGATAACCGTCCGGAAATTACCGGAGAGAATCACAAAATCGAAAACCTCGACAGCCTGATTGCCGCGCTTTTTGCACTGAATCCCGATCATTTGCCCGACATGCAGCCATCCGTCGCTGCGTTTCACAAAATACTGCTGGCCTCGCTGCATTTATCGGCCAATGGGATGATTATCCCGCAAATCGTGCAGTTAGACAACAAACTGTTTTCTGTCCGCTGGCTGCCTGCCCTGCTGGACAGCCGCGTGAAAGACCTGGCCGGAAAATTGTCCGGAATCCTACCTGATAATTTGCTGCTTGCAAAAACAGCGACCCGGAAAAAAGAACAAATATTACCGCTCGAAAACCAGACTGTCGAACTTTTATCGCTCTTTACCGGACGGATGGTTACGCGCCTGTCGAAATCGACGGACGATTTATTCGACGGCCTGTTTTTCAAAGGCCATTCATACGCTTTTGCCTCCGTTGGAGAAAACGCCTTGAGCGGCGGAATAAAAGTCTGGTTAGACCGCTATTACCTGACTGCTGAAGCGTACAAGCCCCTCATTACGGTTTCGGAATTACCCGGCGAACAGTTTGATGTGCAAATAAGCGTGGAAGACACTGCGAATAACGACCAACTGCCCGTTCCGCTGAAAAACATATTGAAACAAAAGCAATACGAAAAACAGCGTTACAGGATTTTGCAGGGAGTTTCGCTGCTCACGCCTTTTATCCGCGGTTTGGACGGGCATATCAATGAAGGAGGCGATATTCCCATTCATTTTTCCAACAGCGAGTTTGCTCCGTTCCTGATGGATGTGCTTCCCGCCGTCCGCCTGCTCGACGTCAAAATCATGCTGCCCAAAACTTTGCAGGAACTGTTGCGTCCCAGGGCATCGGTTAAATTAAAAAGGAAATCCTCCCCGCGCGGCTATATCCGGTTAGACAATTTGCTTGAATTCGACTGGCAGGTGGCTGTAGGCGATGATGTTATTTCGCCCGACGAGTTCGGCAAACTGCTAAAAAAAACTTCACGGCTTTTCAAATTCAAAGAAAGATATATTTATGTAAGCGACGCCGATATCGAAAAGTTGCAGAAAGCGCTTACAGGTAACAAGCCGATGTCTCCCTATCAGTTGTTGCAAACGGCTTTGGCGGAAGAATACGAAGGGGCGCCGGCGCTGCTGACAGACGAAGTAAGGGAACTGATACGCGAACTGACTTCTTGCGAACACATCCCTCTGCCGCAAGGCCTGAATGCCGAACTCCGCCCCTACCAGCAACGCGGTTTTTCGTGGATGTACCGCAACAGCCGTATCGGCTTCGGCAGTATTATCGCCGACGATATGGGGCTTGGAAAAACATTGCAGGTCATTTCCGTTTTGTTGAAATTCAAGGAAGAAAATGCTATTGACAAAAAGCACAAAGCGCTGGTTGTGGTTCCAACGGGTCTGCTGACCAACTGGCAGGCGGAAATCGCCAAATTCGCCCCTTCGCTTTCGTCGCATGTTTTCCACGGCGCAACCCGCAATCTGGAACAGTTCGACGCCGATGTGATGCTGACCACCTACGGAGTGCTGCGCAGCGACGCCGGCCTGCTCAAAAAACAAAAATGGCAGGTGATGATTATTGATGAAGCGCAAAACATCAAAAACTACGATACGGCGCAATCGAAAGCTGCAAAAAGCATCCCGTCGAATATCCGTATTGCCATGAGCGGAACGCCGGTCGAAAACCGTCTCTCGGAGTTCTGGTCAATTATGGATTACACAAACAAAGGCTATCTGGGCACGGTCAAAACGTTTAATGACGAATATGCCCATCCTATTCAGGTGTTCAACGACGAACAGGTTACGGCCAAATTCCGGAAAATTACCGCTCCTTTCATGATGCGGCGCATGAAGTCGGACAAAACGGTCATATCCGACCTGCCGGACAAAATCGAACAGAATCAATTCGCCCTGCTTACCGGGCAACAGGCGGCGCTGTATGAGAAAACCATGCGGGCGGCAATGGAAGAAATCGAAGGTTGCAAAGGAGCAGACTCCCAAACGCTTTTCAAACGGCAGGGACTGGTGCTGCAAATGATACTTGCCCTGAAACAGATTTGCAACCATCCGACGCAATTCCTGAAAAACGGACAGTTTGACGCTTCCCTGTCGGGAAAAACGGAATTGCTCTTCGAACTGCTCGACAGCATTATTCAAAGCGGCGAAAAGGCTTTGATATTTACGCAATTCAAAGAAATGGGCGATTTGCTGGAACGGTTCATCTCCGAACGTTTCGGAGAAAGACCGATGTTTTACCACGGTGGATGCAGCATCAAACAGCGGGAGGAAATGGTAAACCGCTTTCAGCACAACCGCGCCGACAAACTGTTCCTTCTTTCGCTCAAAGCTGCCGGAACGGGGCTTAACCTGACCGCCGCATCGCATGTTGTCCATTACGACCTCTGGTGGAATCCGGCGGTGGAAAACCAGGCCACCGACCGCGCATACCGCATCGGGCAAAAGAAAAACGTGATGGTACACCGCATGATTTGCAAAAACACTTTCGAAGAACGTATCAACAACATGATACAGCGGAAGAAACATCTCTCCGAAATGACCGTCGCCACCGGCGAAAACTGGATAGGGAAACTCAGCAATAAGGAATTGAGAGAAATATTTGCATAAGTGCAAATGGATGAATTTCAAATTAACACTCTTATATATCAAAGAAAGAGTGTTTTTTCATTAGTTATATTAAAGGATTAGTAATTCAATTAGAAAGGTTGGCGAAGTGCTTTCGGCAACCTTTGGCTTTTTTATCCTAATACATGGAGAAACAGCAAAAACGGAAAGAAATTTATCTTTTTCCTTTGAAAGGTCACGACAAATATATACTTTTGTAGGAAATTTAAAATCAGATGACCGACGAACAAGCAAAAATGGTAGCTAATTTTGAAGCCAGAGTTCGCCAACTGATGTTTCTTTGTGACAGCCTGAAACAAGAAAACGCGGACTTAAAATTGTTATTCGCCGGTCAAAAAGCTTTAAATGAATCATTGACGGAAGAAAATGAACAATTGAAAAATAAATATGACAATTTGAAAATGGCAAAAATCATATCGGTCAGGCAAAATGATTTCAGCGAAGCCAAGAAAAGATTGTCGAATTTAGTGCGAGAGGTTGATAAATGCATTGCTTTATTAAACGAATAGTTTTCAAATGCCGACTGATTTTTTCAAAATACAACTGTACGTTGCAGAAAAACATTATCCATTGACTTGCAAGAGGATAGAAGAGGGTATATATCGCAAGGCGGCGACAAACATCAATGAAAAAATAATCAAATACAGTTCTGCATTTCCTGCGGCCAAACTTGGATTGAAAGATTTATTAGCAATGGCGGCTATTGACATTTCAGCTGAAAATGTCAGAATCAAACAGGAACAAGACGTCTCTCCCGTTTTTGATAAAATTGAAGCTTTGGATAAAGAATTGGAAGAATATCTCAAAGCAATATAAATTTTAAATAACTAATTATGATAGAAATAATAATAATTGCAGGCATTATAGGTTTGGTCGTTGGAGGAATTGGTGTGTGGCTGTCCGGTAAGATGCTAAAATCAAAGTACGAACGGATTATTGAGGATGCGCATAAAACAGCCGAAACAATAAAAAAAGATAAATTACTGGAAGTCAAGGAAAAATTTATCACCTTGAAAGCTGATTTGGAAAAACAGGTCAATATCAGGAACTCCAGGATACAATCGCAGGAAGCCAAGTTGAAACAACGCGAAATGGTTCTAAATCAACGGCAAGATGAACTTCACAAGCGAAAAGCCGAAGTTGATACGATTCGCGAAAACATGGAAAGCCAATTGGAAATCATCGAAAAGAAGAAACAGGAATTAGACAAAATCCATAAAATGGAAATCGAACGTCTGGAAGCGCTTTCCGGCACGTCGGCCGAAGAGGCCAAAGAACGGCTGGCGCAATCGCTGAAAGAAGAAGCGCAAACTTCTGCCGCAGCCTACGTCAACGAGGTGATGGAAGAAGCTAAAATGACCGCAAACAAAGAAGCCAAGCGAATCATCATTCAGACCATACAGCGAGTTGCTACGGAAACTGCCGTTGAAAGTGCGATTACCGTTTTCCACATTGATTCGGACGAAATCAAAGGCCGGATTATCGGTCGCGAAGGGCGTAATATCCGCACTTTGGAAGCCGCTACCGGCATCGAAATCATTGTCGATGATACGCCGGAAGCCATTGTGCTTTCGGGATTTGATCCGGTCAGGCGTGAAATTGCCCGTTTGGCTTTGCACCAATTAGTGCAGGACGGACGCATCCATCCCGCGCGTATTGAGGAAATTGTAAATAAAGTCCGCAAACAGGTGGAAGACGAAATCATCGAAACCGGTAAACGGACGACTATTGACTTGGGTATCCACGGTTTGCATCCGGAATTAATCCGGATGATAGGACGGATGAAATACCGCTCTTCTTACGGGCAAAATCTGTTGCAACATTCTCGCGAAACAGCCAATCTTTGTGCTATCATGGCTGCCGAATTAGGCCTCAACCCGAAAAAAGCCAAAAGGGCCGGATTATTGCACGACATTGGAAAAGTACCGGATGATGAGCCGGAATTGCCACATGCCATTCTCGGTATGAAACTGGCCGAAAAATACAAGGAAAAAACCGATATTGTCAATGCCATCGGCGCTCACCACGACGAAACGGAAATGACAAGTTTGTTAGCGCCCATCGTTCAGGTGTGCGACGCCATTTCGGGCGCTCGTCCGGGTGCACGACGCGAAATCGTCGAAGCCTACATCAAACGTTTGAATGATTTGGAACAACTGGCATCATCGTATCCCGGCGTAGTGAAAACGTATGCTATACAAGCCGGTCGTGAATTGCGCGTTATCGTCGGAGCCGAACGGATCACGGATATCGAAACAGAAAATCTCTCAAACGAACTTGCCAAGAAAATTCAGGATGAAATGACTTATCCGGGACAGGTAAAAATTACGGTAATCCGTGAAACAAGAGCGGTTGCATTCGCAAAATAAATGAACGTTGCAATTATAAAATACAATGCCGGCAATATTTATTCGGTTGATTACGCGCTGAAACGATTGGGTATTGAGCCGGTCATCACCGCCGACAGGGAAATTTTGCAAAAAGCCGACAAAATCATTTTTCCGGGACAGGGAGAAGCCTGTACGACAATGCGGTACTTGAAGGAAAACCGTTTAGATGAATTGATTAAAGATTTGAAACAGCCGGTGTTGGGTATTTGTATCGGGATGCAGTTGTTGTGCAGGTTTTCGGAAGAAGGAAATACCGATTGTTTAGGTGTCTTTGACGTGCCTGTCCTCAGATTCCGGCCGGAAAAACAGGAAGATAAAATTCCCCATATCGGCTGGAATAACCTGACAAACCTAAAAAGTGATTTATACAAAGGTCTTTCCGAAGGCGATTTTGTGTATTTTGTACACAGTTATTATATTCCTGCGAATGAATACACGATTGCCGTAACAGATTATATTCAACCGTTCAGCGCCTCGATGCACAAAGATAATTTCTACGCAACCCAGTTTCATCCTGAAAAAAGCGGTGCGGCAGGCGAAAAGATACTGCGCAATTTTTTACTCCTTTAATCAATGATAGAAATTATTCCCGCTATTGACATTATAGAAGGGAAGGCCGTAAGGCTTTCTCAAGGAAACTACGAACAAAAAAAAGTCTATAACGAAGACCCGCTCGAAGTTGCCGAAATGTTTGAAGACTACGGTATTAACCGTTTGCATGTTGTAGACCTGGACGGAGCGAAAGCCGGCCGGATTATCAATTACCGGGTTCTGGAAAAGATTGCTTCCCGAACTTCTTTGATTATTGATTTCGGAGGCGGCCTGAAATCGGACTCCGATTTGGATATTGCTTTTGAAAGTGGGGCGGCGATGGTTACCGGAGGAAGTATAGCAGTGAAAAAACCGGAAATTTTCCAACGATGGATTGACAGATTCGGTGCGGAACACATTATTTTAGGCGCCGACTGTAAGGATAAAAAAATAGCCGTCGCCGGTTGGACGGAAACAACAAGCGAAGAAGTGATCCCTTTTATCGAAAAATGGCGCCGGCAGGGTATTCTGAAAGTAATTTGTACTGACATCGGTCGCGACGGAATGTTGACCGGGCCTAACATTGAGCTTTACAAAGAAATCAAAGAAGTTGATCCCGGAAATTGTTTGATTGCAAGCGGAGGAATCAGTTGTATCGAAGATATTGAACGTTTGGAAGAAGCGCATATTTCGGGAGTTATCATCGGAAAAGCCATTTACGAAGGGAAAATCGGATTGAAAGATTTGGCGAGATTTGTGGAAAATTCGGATTGAAAAAAAATGTTGTAATTTTACGGCGTTTAATAAATTTGCCAAATAATGGAAAATACAGTATCCAACACTACTTCAAAGGAAAAGGATGAACGCGGAAAACCTGTTTTCCAGCGGCGCATATTTTGGGATGTTGATTTTGATAAACTTGATTATGACAAACGCGCTAATTTTATTATTGAACGTGTGTTTGAGCGCGGTGATGTGGAGGATATCCGGCAGTGCAGGCGGTATTATGGCGATGAAAAAATTTCCGACGCATTAACCAATGCCAAATGGCTGCTAAAAGAAACCGTATACTTTGCTATGGCAATCTTAAAAAATAACTTAACAGATTACAGATGTTACAGATTGGCGCAGTCGAATCCCCAACATTGGACATACTGAAAAAACTGATGTCCATACCCGAATTGAAAGATTTTTCGCTGGTTGGAGGCACCGCTTTGGCTCTTCGTTTCGGACACCGGAAGTCTGTTGATTTGGATTTATTTGCATCATCCGAATTTGATACGGATACGGTTATTGCCGCACTTGAGAAAAACTTTCCTGCCGTTTACAGGCATATTTCAACTAATTCTATCGGCATTTTCGGTTATATTGAAGACGTCAAAATTGATTTGATAAAATATCATTTTTATCCGCTGATTGCGCCGGTCGCAGAGGAAGAAGGCATTCGTTTTATGAGTAACGAAGACATTATGGCAATGAAAGTTAACGCGATACTGAGGCGGGCTGTGAAAAAAGATTTTTGGGACATCGCCGAGCTATTGGAACATTATCCGGTTGAAGAAATAATAGACAATTACAATAAAAAATTTTCAAATCAAATGTTATTGATTTCCATTCCCCGTGCGCTAACTTATTTCAGTGATGCTGAAGATAGCGATGATCCGGTCAGTTTGAAAGGGCAAAACTGGATAGGCGTAAAAACAAAAATACGTGATAAAATTGATGAGTTTTTAAAATAAATATCAATTATGCTTGCAAAACGAATCATCCCCTGCTTGGACGTAAAAGACGGAATGACCGTCAAAGGCATTAATTTCGTCAATTTCCGCGATGCCGGCGACCCTGTCGAACTCGGCAAACAATATAGCGAACAGGGCGCCGACGAACTGGTTTTTCTCGACATTACAGCTTCGCATGAAGGGCGGAAAACATTTACCGAAATGGTAACCAAAGTGGCGGCAAATTTGAGTATTCCGTTTACAGTGGGAGGGGGAATCAATGAACTTTCCGATGTTGAAAGGCTTTTGAATGCAGGGGCGGATAAAATTTCGATAAATTCGGCAGCTATTCGCCATCCGGATTTAATTAATGAGGTAGCCGAAAATTTCGGTTCTCAGGTTTGTGTTGTTGCGATAGATGCGGATTATGTTAACAATGAATGGATTTGTTACCTGAATGGCGGCCGCATCCCCACCGATAAAAAACTGTTCTGCTGGGCTAAAGAAGCCGAAAACCGGGGTGCGGGGGAAATCCTCTTCACCAGCATGAAACACGACGGTGTGAAAACCGGTTATGCCAACGAGGCTTTGCGCACTTTGTCCGTTTCTTTGGGTATTCCGGTCATCGCGTCGGGCGGCGCCGGCGCGAAGGAACATTTCCGCGACACTTTTATCGAAGGAAAATCCGATGCAGCCCTGGCAGCAAGTGTTTTTCACTTCGGGGAAATAAAGATTGTGGAGTTGAAGGCTTATTTAAAAACAGAGGGAGTCTGTGTCAGGAACTGACTTTTCATGATAATTGAAAAGAAAATGAACCCGGTAATATTATAAATCAGAACAAATTAAGTTCCAGCTGCACTTGTTTGTTCCCCGACTCGTCCGAAGCGTTACCGACGCCAAAGCCTATTAACCGTACCGGTTGCCCCGACAAGTCGATTTGCTTCATCATTTCCCGCGCAACCGTCCACATCGGACGAAAGTCCCTTATTTTATACGGTAATGTTTTGCTCCTCGTAATCATTTTGAAATCGGCATATTTAACTTTAACAGTTATCGTTTTGCCGAAAAAGTTTTCTTCCCGCATCCTCCCGAAAACTTCTTTAGCCAGATGATAAAGTTCCACAGTCAGTAAAATACGGTTATCCTTATCCTGCAAAAAAGTCGTTTCGTTGCTGATGGATTTGGTGATGCGGTTGGGTTCCACGCCGCGATTGTCAATACCGCGGGCATTGAGGTAAAGTTCATGCCCCATCTTCCCAAACAGCCTCACGAGCGAGTTTTCCGAATATTGTTTCAGGTCGTAACCGGTAAAGATGCCGTTGTCGTGCATCTTTTTTGCCGTTACCTTGCCAACGCCGAAGAACTGTTCAATTTTCAGGCTTTCAACAAACTTTTCCGCATTTTCCGGCAATATGACAAACAGACCGTTGGGCTTGTTGTGGTCTGAAGCGATTTTGGCAAGGAATTTGTTAACAGACACGCCTGCGGAAGCCGTCAAACCGGTTGTTTCCAGAATCTTTCGACGGATTTCTTTGGCTATCAGCGTAGCGGAAGGATTGTTTTTGTGATTGACGGTTACGTCTAAAAACGCCTCGTCCAGAGACAAAGGTTCGACCAAATCCGTATATTCCAGAAAAATTTCGCGGATTTGCGTTGAAATTTCGTGGTAAACATCAAATCGGGGCGGGACGAAAATCAAACCGGGACATTTGTTTTTTGCCGTCAGGGAAGGCATGGCGGAACGCACGCCATATTTCCGGGCTTCGTAGCTGGCAGTGGAAACTACGCCCCGCGCTTCGCCATAACCAACGGCAACGGCTTTACCCCGGAGTTCCGGATTGTCGCGCTGTTCCACCGAAGCGTAGAAAGCGTCCATGTCAATATGAATGATTTTTCGCATAAACCGACCGAATACGGGACAAAATTAAGCATATTTTCCGGAATCGCTGTTGCCACAAGCGTGCTGTTCCTCCATTGCCGTCCTGGCGGCTGTCGGTCATGCCATCCGTTTTTCGTTGATGGGCTATCTTTCTCTGGACATCGCCTTCGCCTCTGGCTATTGGGTGCATTCCAAATTGTCGCACCCTGTCGTTCCCGCTTTCGCGGGAATGACAGAGAGATTTTAGACCCGGAAAAAAGATGAACAGCGGTAAATCTCCCAAAAAAGTATTACATTTGCAGTCAATTTTCATAAAAAACAAAAATGAGCGTAATCGAATTATTAAAAAACAGCAATAAAACCGCATTTTCGTTTGAAATCCTCCCCCCCCTGAAAGGAAACAGTTTTGCGAAAGTCTGCAACACCATTGATAAACTCAGGGAATTTGCCCCTAAATACATCAACATCACCACCCACCACAGCGAAGCCGTTTACAGGGAAACTGCGGACGGGCTGCTCAAAAAGATGTATGTCCGCAAACACCCCGGTACGGTGGCGATTGCGGCCGCTATCCGGAACCGTTACGGCATTGCGGCCGTCCCGCATATCATCTGCAAAGGTTTTTCCAAAGAAGAAACCGAATATGCGCTGATTGATTTGCAATTCCTCGGCGTTACCGATTTACTGCTGCTGCGGGGCGACGCCAGTAAACTGGAAAAAGACCGCTTCGCTCCCGGACAAAGCCACGAACACACTACCGGTTTAATCGCTCAAGTCAATCAATACAATCAGGGCATTGATTTGGAAGGAAATAACTTTGAAAAGCCCGCCGTGCCTTTTTCTTACGGCGTGGCCTGTTATCCCGAAAAACACGAGGAAGCGCCGAACATGGATTCCGATATTGCTTTCCTGAAAAAGAAAGTGGAAATGGGCGCCGAATATGCTGTTACCCAGATGTTTTTCGACAACAGGAAATACTTTGATTTCGTGGAACGCTGCCGCAGGGAAGGCATTCATATTCCGGTTATTCCCGGCATCAAACCGATTGTTTTGCTCGACCAGTTGACGGTTTTGCCCCGAATATTCCGGACGGATATTCCGGACGCTTTGGAAGCCGAACTCCGCAAATGCAAAACGAATGAAGAAGCCCGACAGGTCGGCCTCGAATGGTGCATCATGCAATGTAGGGAACTGATTCAAAGCGGAGTGCCGAGTATTCATTTTTATACGCTTTTGGCGACGGACAGTGTACGGCAAATCGCAAAGGAGATTTATTAATGTTTTTCAGGGATATCATAGGGCAAACAGAAATCAAACGCCGCCTGATTCAATCGGTGAAAGATAATTATATACCTCATGCACGCATGATTAGCGGACCGGAAGGCGTCGGGAAAATGGCGCTGGCGCTGGCCTACGCCCGCTATCTGAGTTGCACGCAACGCGGCGAAGACGATGCCTGCGGCGTTTGTCCCTCTTGCGTCAAATACGGCAAACTGTCGCATCCCGATTTACATTTTGTGTATCCGATTGTTAAAAACGATAAGAAGAAAAAGGAAATCTGCGACGATTATCTGAAAGAATGGCGGCAATTTGTCCTGCAAAATCCTTATTTTAATCTAAATTCATGGCTTAATTTCATGGGTGCGGAAAATTCGCAGGGGATGATATACGCTAAGGAAAGTGATGAAATCATCCGGAAACTGAACCTGAAAGCCTACGAATCGGAATACAAAATCATGATTGTCTGGTTGCCGGAAAAAATGCACGAAGCCTGCGCCAGTAAATTGCTGAAAATGATTGAAGAACCGCCGTCGAACACGGTTTTTCTATTAATTTCGGAAAATCCCGACCGGGTAATCGGCACGATTCAATCCCGAACGCAAAGTTTTCCCGTGCCGCCGATTGACGATGAATCAATGAGGCAAGCGCTGCAAAAGTATTTTCTTTCTGCGCCCGACGCACACAGCCTCGCACCAACCTGACGACTTTTTGAGCCTTGCAACCGCCGTTGCAACCGTCCTGACGACTTTTTGAGCCTTGCAACCGCCGTTGCAACCGTCCTGACGACTTTTTGAGACTTGCAACCGCCGTCGCAAACGTCCCGGAAGCTTTTTGAGGCTTGTGCTGTCGTCAACTTAAGAAAAAAATAAAGAAAAAAGCCATTGAAAATGATTCAAAAAGTATTATTTTAGAATTGAAAATTAAAAAAATGATACATAATGGGCGGTTTCGCGTTTACAAAAAATAATAAACTGTTTGATTATCCGATTGCCGAATTTTTACAGCAGCATACTTTTTATATCACCACCATTCATTTTTTATTGTAACTTTGTATCCGGCATTCAAACATAAATTTTTTTAGTTATGTTACTGAGATTTAAAATAAAGAACTTTCTGTCGTTCTATAAAGAAACTGTATTTGATATGTTTCCGAATATCAAAAGGCTGAATTTTCAACACCATATTTATATGAATATGGATGTTCCGTTATTGAAACAGGCTGCTATCTATGGAGCAAACGGTTCGGGGAAATCAAATTTTATCAAAGCGGTTTCTTTTTTACGTGGGTTTGTCACGCAGGAAAATTTTCTGCAATCGGTTGATTTGGAAGATTATATTTTTCAGCTCGCAGAAGAAAACTCGCAAATCATTTCCTTTGAGATTGAATTTTCACATAAGGATCGATATTATATTTATTGTGTTGACATCGGTAAAAAAGAAGTTTCTGAAAAATTATGGATTTCAGGTTTGGGCAAATCTGAAGACAAATTGCTTTTTGAACGCAATGGAAATATTATCAGTTCGCCCTGTTTACAAAATGAACGTTCGGCTAAACAGTTGTTGGAACGACGCCCGGATTCGTCTGTTATGTCATTGAATAAAAATTATCCAATTATTATTAATAATGATATAAATAGTGTATATGATTGGTTTTCAATCAAATTAGCAATAATTACGATTAACAGTCAAATTCCTATGCTTATAGGTATAATGTCGCAACAACCCGAATTACTTAAATTTGCTAATAAGGTGTTTGAGAATATTGGAATTGGAATTAAATCTGTTGAAATTAAAGAAAGTGATTTTGATAAATGGACGGAAAATATAAAGAATGCCGATTCTTTAACGCAGATAATTGAAAAAAATCCGCAACGGGATAATTTTGGAGTTAACCTCTTAAAAGATAAGAGAAATATATTGAATTTTCAAATTCAAAAAGGAATTAAAACAGTTCGGGAATTTGTATTTGACCAACTGGGGCAATCAGGGTATCAAGGAAAGATGAATATTCTTTCTCAGTCTGATGGAACAGTCAGACTGCTGACTTTAATTCCTGCTTTTTATGAGGCTATGTTTCAAAATAAAACAGTAGTAATCGACGAGATAGATAACAGTATTCATCCCAATTTAATGTTTGAACTGATACGTTTTTATGCTAATAACAAATCAAACGGACAACTGATATTTACAACGCATACAACAAAATTATTAAATCAGCAGGAATTGGTTCGTCCCGATGAAATTTGGCTAACCGAAAAATCGGAAGGCAACACAAAAATGTTTTCGCTTAACGATTTCGAACTGCATAACACTTCGAATATAGAAAACGGTTATTTGGACGGTCGCTATGGCGCTGTTCCCGTTATGGAAGAATTGAACGCTGAGTTATGAGAAGCTACGAAAAGTCAAATTCTGAAAAGTCTATAGCCGAGCCAAAGCCGTACAAAACGGAACTTGGCGATATTTCTACTTCTCAAATCAAAGATGCCGGGCAAAATTACAGGAAAAAGGAAGGCGCGAGAATGCCTTTTAGTTTCCTCGTGATAGTTTCAGGAGGCGAAGTAAGAGAAAAAGCATATTTTACAATCATTTCAAATCAAGATAAATTTCAGCGAATTAAGATAGAATTTATTGCCGATTCAACGATGGATAAAGGCAAGGGGCAGAGGAGTTGTTACCGCTCATACAGGATGAACTTGAAATATTAATAGCCGAAAATACTCAAAAAGAATGGTAGAATCCATTGTTCATCTCGCCAAAGACAACTACATAAAAGCCATCGAACTGATAGAGCGCAGCGAGGCAACCGAATTACGGTCTGAAAATGTTTATTACCTTTGCGCCATAAAAAGTACTATTGTCTAAATTTAGAAAAAATGATATTGAAAAAAATTGAATACAGCGAATTTGATGAAACCCCTAACGTTTGGATGTTTCGGGAAGTAACTCTTGAAAAAGTTAACTTGCTGGTTGGTCAAAATGCAACGGGAAAAACCCGTACGATTACTGTAATATCATCGCTGGCAAATATGCTTGCCGGATTGCAACC
Organism: Dysgonamonadaceae bacterium; assembly: GCA_031257875.1. GTDB lineage: Bacteria > Bacteroidota > Bacteroidia > Bacteroidales > Azobacteroidaceae > Azobacteroides. The sequence goes on along the minus strand of JAIRNV010000121.1, from coordinate 6,400 downwards.
TCAACTTTTAAATTCCGGTAACTACACTGCCGAATTTTCCGATAACAATGATATTTACCGATATTTGCTGAAAATAGAACAGCATAAAATCATATCTGAAAAATTGATTTTAAATGGAGATGTTAAAGTTGAAAGAAATACGGATGGCGCGGGAGAACTGTTTGCAGAAGCCGTAGGTAGCGGTCAGATGATTAAATTTAAGATTTCAGAAAATCAATTAATTGTGTTTTCCAAAAAGGATGCCGTTCAGCACCCATATCTGGAAAAACTATATGAATGGGCCAACGGCGTCCGTTTATACGCTTTCGGTACAGCGCTCGGGAAAGACAGCGGGTTTGTTACTAATGATATTAATCAATTGCAGGTTAATCCGCGTGACACGAATGGTGTGGCCGCTTTATTCGTTAAGGGACTAAAAGATTTTGGCGAAGGTTTCCGGAATGATATTATAGAATTAATGGAGAAAATAGGATATAATCTACAAACTATTGATGTTGCCCCAAATCCTAACATAGGATTTCTTCTTCCAGCCGGATTGCCGCTCCAAATGATTTATATCGTTGAAAAAGGCAGAACGGCAATGATTTTTCAACCGGAAATGTCTCAGGGAATGTTCCGTGCTTTATCATTACTTATACAGATAAGATATAATATCCGAAAAAAAATTTCGACGGCCATCCTTGTTGACGACATTGGCGAAGGACTTGATTTTGAACGGTCTTCGGGTATTATTAAAATAATAGTTGATACTGCCGAAACGAGTGGGATACAGTTCGTCATGTCCACAAACGACAGGTTTGTCATGAACGGCGTTCCCCTTAAATACTGGCAGGTAATCAAACGCAGTGGAGGCGAATGTGTTATTTATAATTATGGCAATTCAAAGGATATTTTTGATAAATTTGAATTTACGGGCTTGTCCAATTTTTCTTTTTTATCTACCGATTTTATTTCTCAGGAATCGGAATCTAAAACTGCTCCGGTCAAATGAAGAAAGTTGCCGTATTTGTTGAAGGACAAACCGAACAAATATTTGTTCAAAAGTTAATTGAACAAGTGATTAGCCCCAATAAAGCAACAGTAACGACTTATCAACTTAGAGGCGGAGCTAGGCACACGAAAAATCTGATTTTTCTTAAAACACAACCCGCTACTCAACAAACAGACTATTATTTTGGAATTTATGATTGTGGAAATGATTCAAAAGTGAAAGAAGATATTATCGAACATTCGCAGTCTATGAAGCAAAACGGTTTTTCTCTGATTATCGGGCTGCGTGATGTATATCCGGATAATGATAAAGTTGCAAGTTTGAGAAAATACTTAAATTTTGGAATACCCGCAGATGTTCCGACACACATAGTTCTTGCCGTAAATGAAGTGGAAGCGTGGTTTTTGGCGGAAGAAAATCATTACTCCAAAATCGACACAAGATTGACATTAGCAATGGTAAACAAAATTGCAGGAATTGATGTAAGTAAAGATTCGACAGAAACTGTAGTCCATCCAACAGAAAAATTACAACTTATTTACAGATATTCTAAAAGTAAAAATAAAGTCTCCCGTATCGTAGATGCATTAGATTATGCAAACTTATATATTAATGTCAGGCAAAGGAACAATAGTCTTGCCGAGTTCTTTACACATTTGGATAGCATATTCCATTGTTTGGATGCAGAGCAACTCAAAAACAATGATTCCGAAATAAATAGATTTTATGAATACAGACATAATTAGTAAAAAAATGGAATATATTGTTCATCTCGCCAACGGCAGCTACCTGAAAGCCCTCGAACTGATAGCGCACAGCGAAGAAACCCTCCAATATTTGGAATTATTCAAGTCTATCATGCGGAATTGCTGGAAACGGGATGTGAAAAACATGCGGACGGAATCCGAAAACTTCGCCGGATTAGGCAGGGAAAAACAAAAAGCATTCCTGTCCTACGCCGGAAATATGGTACGTGAAAATTTTTTCTACCGCTTAAATCTGCTTGAAATTAATTATATGAATCGGGAAGAAGCCGGTTTTGCAAAAAATTTTTCACCTTATGTGAATGAAAATAATGTCATCGACTTAATCAACGAATTGGCTCTGGCGGAACGGCATATCGAATCAAATGTCAATTCGCGTATGGTCTTTTTCGATTTGTCGATGAAAATAGCTGTTTTAATAAAAAAATAAAAAAAGAATTATGGAATACCGGTTATATAACGGCGAATGTTGTCTCAAATCGAAAGGATGTTGCAGCCGGCGCACCTGCAAACTGAACAACCACGATTATTTGTCCGACATTGCGGAATCGGAACAGGTTACCGATTACGTGGAAGTTCAGTTCAAAAATACAAGAAAAGGTTATTATTTGAACAGCACTAAAATACCTCTGGTAAAAGGCGATATTGTCGCCGTAGAAGCCAGCCCCGGACACGATGTCGGCACGGTTACGATGACCGGGAAACTGGTTTTGCTGCAAATGGCGAAAGCGCGTTTGCGGCCGGATGCGGAGGTTCGCCGCATTTACCGGAAAGCCAAACCCGCAGACATTGAAAAGTACGAAGAAGCCAAGGCAAAAGAACATGAAACAATGATTCGTTCACGGAAAATAGCCGAACATTTAGGCCTCCAAATGAAAATCGGAGACGTGGAATATCAGGGTGACGGGAATAAAGCCATCTTCTATTATATTGCAGATGAACGGGTTGATTTTCGTCAATTGATCAAAAACCTGGCAGATGCTTTCCGTGTCCGCATTGAAATGAAACAAATCGGCGCGCGGCAGGAAGCTGCCCGCATCGGCGGAATCGGGCCTTGCGGAAGAGAACTGTGCTGTTCGGGATGGATAGCCGGATTTGTTTCCGTATCGACAAGCGCCGCCCGTTTGCAGGACATCTCATTGAATCCGCAGAAGTTAGCCGGACAGTGCGCCAAGTTGAAATGCTGCCTCAATTACGAAGTGGACGCTTACATGGAAGCCCGGCGCAATTTCCCCTCGCGGGAAATCCCGCTCGAAACCGGGGACAATGTGTATTACCATTTCAAGACGGATGTTTTCAAAAATCAGATGACTTACTCAACCGACAGAAATTTCGCTGCCAATACAGTAACCATCACTGCCGAAAGGGCTTTCGATGTGATTGGCATGAATAAAAGAGGACATAAACCGAAATCGTTGTTGCCGGATAGCAGCGAACAGCAGGTTCAACCCAAAGAATATCAGGACGTGCTGGAAGAAAACGTGAACCGGTTTGATTTGGTAATGAAAAAGAAGAAAAGACGCCGTTCAAACAGCGGGAAACATCATAATCAGAAAAAACAGTGAAACGTTTTATTTTGGCAGGCTCAACAGGCTTATTATTTTTCTTCGGGATTTCCTGTTCGCACAACGAAATCTTTTTCGAGTATCAATCTTTCAAAAAAGACGGATGGAACAGGGAAGTTGCCGCCGTTTACCATATTCATATCGACAACACGACGGATTTGTTTGACGTATCGTTGGAAATACGCAACAATAACGATTATTCCTTTCGCAATATTTGGTTATTCGTTGATTTTCAGTCGCCCGGAGACGATATGCGTACCGATACGATAGGCCTGGATTTAGCAGATACTTATGGGAAATGGTACGGAAAAGGAATCAGCCTTTACAGCCTTACGATTCCCTATGAAAAGGCTGTGCGTTTCCCGCAGAAAGGCGTTTATACGTATTCTATCCGTCAGGGAATGAGTGAAAATCCTTTAAAAGGCATTTCGGAGATAGGAATTAGAATCTCAAAAAAGATGAATCAATAATTCTTCCATTGCTTTCCGCAAATCCGGGCGTTTCCCACTGAAGTTATTGACTATCAGAGAAAATGCGTAGCGATTGTTCCCTTTTTCCACGTATCCCGAATACGATTGTACATGGGCGATAGTTCCCGATTTCAGACGCGCTTTGCCTTGCAGCGGCGTTTTTTTCAGAAATGTAATGACCGTACCTTCTTTTCCTGCAACCGGCAGAGATTGATAGAAAGCGCCCATCGCTCCGTCCCTTTCGTACATGTAAATCAAAATGGCGGTTAAAAAATCCGCCGATACGGCATTGGTAGGCGAAAGTCCCGAACCGTCCGCCATCAGCAGGGACGAACCGTCCAAACCACGCCTTTCCCAATAATCGGAATAACTGAAATTATCGAAAGTAAGCAGTTTCCTGTATAAATGTTCCGCGTAATGGTTGTTGCTTTTAACATTCGTTTCACGGGCAATAGCCGCCAAACGGGGCGATTGAATCACCACAACTGTCTGATCATTTTCGGGCAATTTTTGAACGAACCGGAAAGTTGTCGCTTTTCCTTTTATTTCTATATTGTTGTTTGTTAAGAATTTGTACAGATAATTCGCCAAAAACAAACCCGGATCGGGAATAGAACCTTTAATTACAAAATTGGAACGATTGGCCGGAATCGTTCCGTACAAACGCTTTTCAAAGGAAAATGTGGGGCCTGAAATACGGGATCTGTCGCTGTCTATTGTTGAAGATTTAAGTTCGTTGGTAAATTGCAAACCTTGTATTTTAGGGTAAACCGAACGGATTTCGACACGGGTTCCCGGCTTATGGGATTGAAGATAAATCCGGTAGGTATTGTCAAAAATGCTGACGCCATAGATACCGGGCGCATAGTAAGAACCGATGTCTTCCGACAGCCATGCCGGACAAATACCTTCATAGCCAAAGAGTTGATCCAAAACAATGATGTCCCCTTCAATACTTTTTATACCGGCTTTCCGCAAAGCAATCAGGCAATCCCTTAAAAAACCTTCCTTGTCGCCGATCATAAATTCCGAACCTAAAGTCGGATCGCCCGAACCTTTAAGATAAAGGTTGCCTGCCAGCACGGCGTCTTTGATTATGCCATCATAAGTTAATGCGGTCTGGAAACGGAACCCGTCGCCCAAAGTATCTAAAGCCGTGGCAGTTGTCACGATTTTCATATTTGAAGCCGGAATCAGGGCCATTTTTTCGTTGAAAGAAGCGATTGTGATACCGTTTGATAAATCAACAGCTTTAAAACTTACAGCCGCATGTGACAGATTTTTTTTGCGTAGAAAAGCCTCTAAAGCAGCCGGTTTTTGCGCATAAATAATTACGGAACAAACTGTAAACATCACGTTTAACAGCAAGATTTTCTTTTGGGTAATTGACATTCAATGTTGAATTTAGTTAAAAATAATCCGGTATATTTTGCAAAAGTACAGCCTTTGGTGAAGAAATACAAGTTTTTTTCAGGTGATTTATTTGCACGTTAAAAAAAATTATCTACCTTTGCAGTCGCTTTTAAAAAGCAATAGGCCGATTCACTAGCTCAGCAGGTAGAGCACATCCCTTTTAAGGATGGGGTCCTGGGTTCGAGCCCCAGGTGGATCACAGATAAAGTCGCTGATTGAAGCGACTTTTTTTGTATATAAGCGTTTTCTCAAGTACAGGCTCCTGTTTTTTGGGAAGAGAATAAAAAAATACAGGATTATATCCCGTTTAACGAAAAATTGTAGCACATATCATCTTATTCTTTCCTGAATCTGAAAAAAATTGCCGAAAAATACGATTACTGACTTCCGAAAATTTCGAATCAGAAATATAATGACCATCTCAAACTTCCGGGGCGTTGGCGCCGGTATCCGGAAAAAGATGAAATAATTGAGTTCCGATTCCCCGGAAACAAGCTGAATTTCAACCTCCCTGTCCGTAATCTCCGTGATGATTTCCGTCCCGTTAAGCAGCACGTCATTTCCGAAGACCGGGAACGCCGTCCGCCCGTCTGCAATTTCCGCGCGGCTGTCCGGCCGGTTGCAGGCCAGTATATTTTTGCATTTCCCGGATTTGACAGGAAAAGCGCAGGTTCAAAACATTTTTCAGCGATATTCAAATCATCCTGTCGATTTTTAGGTAGTGTCTTAAATTATCAGGATGAATTATTTCCATATGTTCCGGTTTTGTAATAATACTTCTCAATGTACATCCCAATCACATTATCGTGTATCTGTTCATTGTGGTATTTGCTTATCGGAAACGCTTTTAACAACGTCCGGAGTGCTAAAAAAATCCTTATCTTGCCGCTTCCCGTTATGCCACGCCAAAATGATTCCCGACCGGCGCTCCGTCGCATACCATGTCCATCGCTGATTACCTTTGTTTTGAACAAAACTCCGGAATTCGTCCATTTCTGCAGAAAAGCGTATCTCGACTTCTATCTCTGTAAAATCATCTAATCCACTGTGTGTGATAAAGTAAGGATTTACCCTGACGTTTTTTTTTAATACGGAGCAAACCGTATCCCTGCTTATCTTTAACACTCTGCCTGTATCACGAACCCCGCTGCCGTTGAGTGTCATTTCGATTATCTTTTCTTTGGTTCCGGCCTGCCA
>JAIRNV010000102.1 GCA_031257875.1 Dysgonamonadaceae bacterium | reverse complement strand
TGTGCAAATATTGCCAGCGAAGCTAAAGAATCGAATTTCGCAAGCGTCGAAAACCATGATTCAATCTTTTTCCCGTTCTCATCAATCCATTTTTCGATTTTGATAAGATATTTTACATTCCACATAAGGACAGGATTGAAAAAGAACAGAATAGGATACGAAAACGACAGTCCGAGGCAATCGTAATAATATCTCAGCCGTGCGATTGTTTTGGAAGCAGTGCAGTACGGCGATTTCAACGACGATTTAAGTTCCTCAAGTTCGGAGGATACAAAATTCCCCTCTTCGATGATTTTGAACAAAGCCGAATATTTTTGCAACACATCCGTCTTTTTCTCAAACAGTTCGGCGATATGCTGCACCCGTTTCGACGGAATGATGCTCAGTGTGAAAGTCACCGCCCACAACGCCCCGAAATATACGGACGGAACAACGCCAATCACAGCTAAAACAGTCATCGCCAAATATATTGCCGGAACGATATATACGCACAGATTCCAAAACCTGCTCTTATGAAACGTCGATATTTGCGAAAAAGAAGCGGAAAAGTTTTTTGGAGCCAGATTGTCTTTTCCCGTCAGCATACCTTTAATAATAAAGTGCAGCACAAGTTCGTGTTTGTCGTTCAGTTCCTCGACAGCCTGCTGTTGTTGCAAAATCTGTTCCTTATTCTCCAAAGGCGCGAGAAAAGTTTCGGCAAGTTTATTCGTACCGAAAGACGTAACAGTACGGTTTACAGACTGGAACAGTGAGTTTTCGCCAAATAAATCGAGGTCTGAAGCAAACCGGTGTTTGTGGTCTGTTTTGTAGGCTGCGCCGTCGAAAGCCGAAAAATCGTATTCGAGAGCTTTCAGTTCGTCGGCAAGATAGCGCCGTTTTGTTTCCGCATAATTTTTCCTGCGATACAGTTTGTCGTGATATTTCAGCAAAAACAGGAAAAACAATACTCCCGCCGACAGAATAGCTACCGTAGCCATCGTATTGCTCCACAGCACATAAACAGACACAATAACCGCCAACACAACGACAAGCCGGAGAGTTCCCGTCCTGAATATTTTTTGCTTTAATATCTGTAATTCGTTTTCCTGCTCTTCGACAGCAGATTGATATGATGCAACAAGTTTCTGGATATTCATTCCTGTAAAGTAATTAATTTACTCCGAGATAATTATTTGGCGCGATTGCTTTCAACTCGTTTTTGACGCTTTCGGCGACGTTGAGGGTATCAATAAACGCGGCGATACTTTCTTTTGTGATTCCGGCATTGCCTCGCGTAAGTTTTTTCAACTCTTCGTAAGGATTTGCGTAACCTTCGCGCCGCAGAACCGTCTGGACGGCTTCGGCGACCACAGCCCAATTATTATCCAAATCTCTTTGAATGGCATCGACATTAAGTTGCAGTTTCTCCAATCCTTTAAGCAAAGATTTGAAAGCCAGGAGCGAATGCGCTATCGGGACGCCAATGTTACGCAACACGGTCGAATCCGTCAAATCTCTTTGGAGACGCGATACCGGCAGTTTTGCCGAAAGATGTTCAAATATGGCGTTTGCAATACCAAGATTACCTTCGGCATTCTCGAAATCAATAGGATTGACCTTGTGAGGCATAGCCGACGAACCTACTTCGCCTTCTTTTATCTTTTGTTTGAAATATTCCATGGAGATATATGTCCACATATCTCTGCAAAGGTCAATGAGTATGGTATTTATTCGTTTGAGATTGTCGAACATGGCGGCAAGATTGTCGTAATGTTCTATTTGCGTAGTCGTCTGCGACCTGTCCAAAGTCAGAGTATCGTTCACGAAACAGTTTCCGAATTTCACCCAGTCGATGTCCGGATAAGCAACGTTGTGAGCGTTGAAATTACCTGTTGCACCGCCGAATTTTGCGGAAAACGGCACGGTTTTTAATTGTGCGATTTGCTTTTCGAGCCGTTCGAGGAAGACTTTTATTTCTTTGCCCAATCGCGTGGGCGAAGCAGGTTGCCCGTGAGTTCGCGCCAACATCGGAATACCCGACCATTCCTGTGAATATCCGGATAAAATCCCTGTAACTTTCTCGATATTCGGATAATAAACTTCGTTAATGGCGTCCGAGAGACTGCATGGGACGGCGGTGTTGTTGATATCCTGCGAAGTCAGTCCGAAATGTACAAATTCGAGATATTCATCCAATTGCAGAGTCCGCATCCGTTCTTTGATATAGTATTCCACCGCTTTGACGTCATGGTTTGTAATGCTTTCGATGTCTTTCACTTTTTGGGCTTCATCTTCGGTGAACTCGCGATATATGTTCCGAAGACTGTCATACAAATCCGGATTAAAACCCTGTAACTGTGGCAAAGGCAACTCGCACAAAGCAATAAAATATTCGATTTCGACTAATATCCGGTATTTTATCAATGCATATTCCGAAAAATATTCCGACAGTTCTTTTACTTTTGTATAATACCTGCCATCGACAGGCGTTATCGTCGTAAGTGTATTGAATTTCATTATATTATAATATTAATAATTATCTTTTACGGATGCAAAGTTAGATGTTTTTTTGAATTTTATACAAACGAATGAATGAAAAATTTCTTGGTAATGTAAAAATCATTTTATTTACCTGTCATAATATTTATTACAAAGAAAAAATTAACAGGGTTCATATTTTATTCATTATTCGGTTTTCATGGTAGCTATAAAGATAATCGGATTTTCCACATCTTCAGAAAAGTCCATATAATTTTTCAAGGTTTTATATTTTTCAGCATTGAGCATACTAAGGGATAAAAAATAAATAACTTATTGTGGTTTCAAAAAAAAGTATTATCTTTGCATCGTGAATTATAACTCATAGTAAAGATGAAAAAAGTAGATTTTGAATACGACATAGTGGAGCATGAAAAATTTTTTTACGGGCAATTGTCCGAACAGCAAAAACGTATGTATGCAGGATTAAAGGCAATGGAAGCAGGCTATTATGGCGTAAAAAAAGTATCACAAAGGCTTGGCATTCATGTTAATACTGTAAGAAAAGGCAAAAATGAACTACTAAAGAAAATAGTTCCACCAGCAAATAAAGTTAGACAAAAAGGAGGAGGTAGGAAAAAAAAACGGCAATCATAAGTAATTTAGTAGAAATGTTATTGTTTGTCTTATGTGAATATACAGCAGGAAATCCAATGAAGATTAATGTTTTATGGACAAATTTAACATTGGTTAAAATACGGGACAGGTTAAAATTTCATGATGTCAAAGTAAGTTGTCCCATAATAAAAAAACTACTGAAAATGTGTAAGTACGTAAAACGTAAGACGGTCAAATGCAAGACGTTAAAAGATGTCGAAAATCGCAATGAACAATTTGAACATATCGCAGTATTAAAAAATGAATTTGCAGAAAATCAATTACCGGTGTTAAGTATTGACACAAAAAAGACTGTTAAAAAAATGTTGATTTTATGCGATGGCGGCGGCAGTAATCACAGTGGACATCATATTGTAAAAGAAGAATTTAATCTATTAGCAGAACAATTAGAAATGGAGATTGTAATAGATCATTATCCGCCGTACTGTTCGAAGTGGAATCCAATAGAACACAAAGCGTTTAGTTATATCAGTAAGAAATGGCAAGGAGTTGTATTTGATAATTATGATATAATAAAAGAGTTAGCTGAACAAACAACAACTAAAACGGGATTTTCTGTCAAAGCATATATTAATACGAAAAAATTTAAAACAGGACGAAAGGCAAGTGATGCATTTATGACTACAAAACCTGTTGTGTTCGATGGTATACTCCCTAAATGGAATTATAAATTGAATGGTTCACAATAACTGTCACTGGTTATTTATTTCGTATTCCTTAGTATCATATAAAATTAAACACAAAGATATTTTATTAACTTTGCAGCGAAATTTTAATAACAAAGCAATGGCACTTTCAATGGACAAGACAACATTTATTTCCCTGTTATTCACAGCCGTACTTTTTGTATCCTGTACAAAAAAAGAAGCGCATTTCCTGAAAAATGAAAATTACCGCAATCGAGTAATCGCTCAGTTTGAAAAACGTAAAACGGAAGCTGCCCAACGAAAGGGGGCTTTATTTTCCATACTGGAAAATGAAAACCTCACTTTGGAACAAAAAGAAGCGATGAAGTTTCTGTATGCCTACATGCCCTTGTGCGACTTGGCTGATTACGATGGCGAATTTTTCCTGCAACAGGTAGATGCCGCGTTTCGGGCACGGGATTATTTTTCTTGGGGAAAAACCGTTCCCGAAGATATTTTCCGGCACTTTGTCCTTGTGTACCGTATTAATAATGAATATTTAGATACTGCCCGCATCGTTTTTTTCGAGGAACTCAAAGACCGGGTTAAAAACCTTTCCATGGCCGATGCCGTACTCGAAGTCAATTACTGGTGTCATGAAAAAGTTTGTTATCGCGGCACCGACGGCCGCACTTCCGCGCCTTTGGCTTTGGTACGGACTTCCTGGGGACGTTGCGGCGAAGAATCGACATTTACGGCGGCTGCGCTTCGTGCAGTGGGGATTCCCGCCCGGCAATGTTATACGCCCCGCTGGGTGCATACCGACGACAATCACGCCTGGGTCGAGGCTTGGGTGGACGGTAAATGGCATTACCTGGGCGCTTGCGAACCGGAACCGGAATTGGACGTCGCCTGGTTCACCGGTCCCGCCAAACGGGCGATGATGGTACACACCAATGTGTTCGGGTTATATACCTGCCCCGAAGAAAAAAATCTGGAAACGCCTTTGTATTCCAAAATTAACCTTTTGGAAAATTATGCCGAAACCCGTCCCGTCAAAGTGCTGGTCACGGACGAAAACAATCAGCCGCTTGAAGGGGCGAAAGTTCAGTTTATGGTCTATAATTATGCCGAATTTTACCCAATTTCGACCAACACGACAAACAAGCAAGGAGAAACTTCAATTATTTCGGGGAAAGGCGATTTAATGATTTGGGCAAGCCTGAAAGATAAATACGGTTACACAAAATCGAATGTCCAAGACGAAATAACCGTTGTGAAATTAAACCGCAAACCGGGAACGGAATACGAAGAACTGATTGTGATGAATGTTCCGGGCGAACAGCCTGTAAAAAAACTTTCTCCCGAAGCCATTGCAAAAAATACGGTTCGTCTGACGTGCGAAGACTCTGTCAGGACGGCCTATATGAACACGTTTATCCAACAGGAACAAGCCGATGCCTGGGCGAAAAGCGAAAAATTAAATAAAGCCACCGTTTGGAAATATTTGAATATGGCGCAAGGCAATTGGCTGGAAATCAGGAATTTCATTGCCAATGAAAAAAGCAATCCCCGTTTATTCCCGTTTTTAGCGACGCTATCGCAAAAAGACCTTCGGGATACGCCGGCAGAATATTTAAGTAATCACCTGCAAACCGGAAAAATCTTGGAAATCAAAGATGGAACGCCTGAAAATCAGATTGTTCCCTACATTCTTTCCCCGCGCATCGAATCGGAACTTATTCGTCCGTGGAGAACTTTCCTGCAAGCGCAAATAAGCGGCGAAGACAGAGCCGAAGCCCGTAAAAATGTCGGTTATATCATTGATTATATTAGCAATAACATAAAAATAAACGATGACGAAAACTATTACAATTGCCGCATTACGCCGCAAGGCGTGTATGAGTTGGGAACAGCCGATGTCCGTTCACGCAATATCTTTTTCGTCGCCGCCTGCCGAAGTTTAGGTATTCCAGCCCGCCTTGAGCCGGCAACCGGAAAACCGCAATATTTCGAGAATAACGCATGGATTGACGTATCTTTTGAAAAAGAAACTGCTGCTGCGGTTAATCTTCCCAAAGGGAAAATCACGCTCAAAAATGCAACCGGCAATATTGTAAAACCGGGCTATTACACGCATTACACTTTGGCGTATTTCAAAGACGGCGAATTTCGGACATTGGATTTTGAAGGAAATCCGGCCGTATCCCGATTTCCTTATACCTTGGATTTGGACGCCGGATATTATCGCTTGATGATCGGAAGCCGCGCCAATGACGGTTCGGTTTCCGTTTCCGCAAAATATTTCAAATTAAAAGAAAATACCGTCCGAACACTTGAGGTTAAAATGCCGCAGATAGAAGATAAATTATTGGTGAAAGGGATTGTCGATATGAACTCGGTTGTCGTACTGAACGATCAATCCAAAACCGGTTTAAAAGAATTGTCGAACGGTAAAGGTTTAATGCTCTGCTTTGTCGATCCGGGAAAGGAGCCTTCCAAACACATCCTACAAGACCTGCCTGCCGTCGGGCAAGCGCTTGATAATTGGGGTGGAGGCGTTTTATTCGTAGTCCACGGCGATAAAGTAAGTAAAGGTTTTGATGCATCGGTATTCAAAGGATTGCCGAAACAAACGCTGTGGAGCGCCGACGACGCGCTTCTGAAAACGGTTGCCGGCGCCTTGCAAATTGACATGGGGGATAATTTCCCGCTGACTTTGTATCTTTCCGATAATGGCGGTATTTTGTTTTCATCGGTTGGTTACCGGATTGGAACATGGGAAGATGTGTTGAAAATTATCCGGATGGAAGAAAATACAAAATAAAATCATAAAAAAATTTGCCTGTTTTCTGAAAAGTTGTACCTTTGTGCGATTTTTGCGGCAAAATTTAGACTTTTTGAAATAACTTATTGTTTTCTTAAGAATTATCACTAAATTTGCAGCCCTGTTTTGGATTTAGAACAAATAATAAATATAAAAAACGAAAGAATTTAATTTTAGAAAATGCCTACAATTCAACAATTAGTAAGAAAAGGGAGGGAAGTATTGGTTGAAAAGGGAAAATCCCCCGCTTTGGATGCGTGTCCGCAAAGGCGCGGCGTGTGTGTAAGAGTTTATACCACAACACCGAAAAAACCAAATTCCGCCATGCGTAAAGTAGCCCGCGTCCGTCTGACCAGTTCGAAAGAAGTAAATGCTTACATTCCGGGCGAAGGTCACAACTTGCAGGAACACTCCATCGTATTGGTAAGGGGCGGTCGTGTAAAAGACCTTCCGGGTGTTCGTTATCACATCGTACGCGGAACTTTGGATACCGCAGGTGTAAACGGCCGTACGCAAAGACGCTCCAAATACGGCGCTAAACGGCCGAAAGCAGGTAAAGCGCCGGTAGCAGCAGGTAAAGCGCCCGCAAAGAAAAAATAATTGACGGTTGACAATGAAAAATCTAACTGTCAATTATCAATTATCAATTATCAATTAAAATAAGGTTGAGTAAATAAATTCAGAGGAATTTGTTGAAGACGCCAAAAATTTACAACCAGTTTTAATAAAATTTTTCAGAAAAAAAAAAAATGAGAAAAGCTAAACCAAAGAAAAGACAGATCTTACCCGATCCTGTTTTTAACAACCAGAAGGTTACAAAATTTGTAAACCATTTAATGTATGACGGCAAAAAGAGTGTTGCTTTCGGTATTTTTTATACCGCTTTAGATAAAGTAAAGGCAAAATTACCCAATGAACATAAATCTCCCCTTGAGATTTGGAAACAGGCGCTTGACAACATCACCCCGCTTGTGGAAGTAAAATCCCGCCGGATTGGCGGCGCAACATTTCAGGTTCCTACCGAAATTCGTCCCGACCGCAAAGAATCGGTTTCAATGAAACATATGATTTCTTTTTCCCGCAAAAGAGGCGGTAAATCCATGTCGGATAAATTATCTGCCGAAATTGTTGACGCATTTAATAATCAGGGTGGCGCGTTCAAAAGGAAAGAAGATATGCACAGAATGGCGGAAGCGAACAGGGCATTCGCTCATTTCAGATTTTAACTCCTGTCCACCACAAAGGGTTTAGGACAGCAAATATATAAATAGAAACAACACCTAAAAATGACTTTGCTTGATCAAAGTCTCTTTCAAAAGAATTTAGGGGTAAATTTTTTGTAATGGCAAATTCGGATAACAATTTAAAATTTACACGAAACCTCGGCATCATGGCGCACATTGATGCCGGAAAAACAACCACGTCGGAACGTATCCTTTATTATACGGGACTTACCCACAAAATAGGCGAAGTACATGATGGAGCCGCAACTATGGACTGGATGGAGCAGGAGCAGGAACGTGGGATTACGATCACTTCTGCGGCAACAACTGCCAACTGGAAATATGCAGGCGATACATATAAAATCAATTTGATTGACACTCCGGGACATGTCGATTTCACGGTCGAAGTAGAACGTTCACTCCGTATTTTGGATGGCGCGGTGGCTACTTTTTGCGCTGTGGGAGGCGTTGAGCCTCAATCGGAAACCGTGTGGCGTCAAGCCGACAAATATCATGTTCCGCGAATCGGTTATGTAAATAAAATGGACCGTTCCGGAGCAAATTTTTTTGAAGTTGTCCGTCAAGTGAAAGAAGTGTTGGGCGCTAATCCGTGTCCGATCCAAATTCCCGTCGGCGCCGAAGAGCATTTCAGGGGTATTATCGACTTAATTACGATGAAAGCGCTGTATTGGCATGATGAAACGATGGGCGCCGATTATTCCGTAGAAGAAATTCCGGCGGAATTTGTAAGCGAAGCCAGGGAATGGCGCGATAAAATGCTCGAAACTTTGGCGGAAGTTGACGATGCTTTAATGGAAAAATACTTCGACGATCCGTCAACCATTATGGAAGATGAAATTCGTGCTGCCATTCGCAAAGGAACGCTTTCGATGCAGATTAATCCGATGATATGCGGTTCGTCATTTAAAAATAAAGGCGTACAGCCGCTTTTGGACGCCGCCTGCGCTTACCTTCCCAGTCCGGTCGATACGCCGGCTATTGAAGGTGCGGATGCGGATGATCCCGAAAAGGTAATTACCCGCAAACCGAGTTCTTCGGAACCGTTTTGCGCTTTGGCGTTCAAGATTGCAACCGATCCGTATGTAGGACGTCTTTGTTTCTTCCGCGTTTATTCGGGAGAACTTGAAGCCGGTTCTTACGTTTACAATACACGTTCCGGCAAGAAGGAACGTATTTCCCGCCTGTTCCAGATGCACTCCAACAAACAGAATCCGAAAGAATTTATCGGCTGCGGGGACATTGGCGCGGGGGTTGGGTTCAAAGATATTCGTACGGGAGATACTTTGTGCGACGAAAATCACCGGATCGTACTGGAATCCATGGATTTCCCCGAACCGGTTATCGGAATCGCCGTCGAGCCGAAAACGCAAAAGGATTTGGATAAATTAGGTATGGGTTTGGGTAAGTTGGCGGAAGAAGATCCGACATTCACCGTAAAAACCGATGAAGAAACCGGTCAAACCGTTATTTCGGGTATGGGCGAACTTCATTTGGAAATCATTATTGACCGTTTGAAACGCGAATTTAAGGTGGAATGTAACCAGGGCCGTCCGCAGGTATCGTATAAGGAGGCTATTACCAAAGCAGTGGAATTGCGCGAAGTTTATAAAAAACAAACTGGCGGTCGCGGTAAATTTGCCGATATGATTGTTCGTGTCGAACCGGCGGATGCCGATTTTGAAGGCGATTTGCAATTTATCGACGAAGTAAAAGGCGGAAATATTCCGAAAGAATATATCCCCGCTACCCAGAAGGGTTTCCAGCGCGCTATGAAAAACGGCGTATTGGCAGGCTATGCCTTGGATAAATTGAAAGTAACCGTTCTCGACGGTTCGTATCATCCTGTGGATTCCGACCAGTTATCGTTCGAAATCTGTGCAATGCAGGCATTCAGGAGCGCTTGCGAAAAGGCAGGTCCTGTTTTGAAAGAGCCTATCATGCGTATCGAAGTGATTACGCCGGAAGAAAGTATGGGTGACGTTATCGGCGACTTGAACAAACGTCGCGGACAAATCGAAGGCATGGATACCAGCCGTACAGGTGCAAGGGTCGTGAAGGCTCATGCTCCGCTTTCGGAAATGTTCGGCTATGTAACTTCTTTACGTACAATCACCTCCGGACGCGCTACCAGCACCATGTCATTCTCGCATTACGAAGAAGTTTCTCCGTCGATTGCGCGTGCGGTATTGACGGAAGTGAAAGGTCGAGTTGATTTGATAAAATAGTAAGACTTTTTAGTCTACACGATACAGATTTTATTATTAAAATTTTTTTTATGTATGGCAAATTTAGATTTAAGCAAGTATGGCATTAGCAGCAACATTCCTGTTGCACACAACCCCTCTTATGAAGAATTGTTTCAGGCTGAAATGGACCCGAAAAACGAGGGATTCGAAAAAGGTATTTTAACAAACACCGGCTCCGTATCCGTGGATACGGGGAAATTCACAGGGCGCTCGCCCAAAGATCGTTACATCGTAAAAGATGCGGTAACCGAAAACACCATCTGGTGGGACGGCAATATCAACAAACCTGTTTCCCCCAGTGTGTGGAAAGATTTGAAAGCCAATACAATCAAGCAGTTAAATACAGCTAAAAAACTGTATGTTGTAGACACGTTTTGCGGTACAAACACCGATACCCGCATGAAAGTCCGCTTTATCATGGAAGTGGCCTGGCAAGCGCATTTCGTGACGAATATGTTTATCCGTCCGTCTCATTATGAACTGGCAAACTATGGGGAACCCGATTTCGTGGTATTCAACGGTTCGAAAACAACCGACCCTGATTGGCAAAAACACGGTTTGAACTCCGAAGTCTATGTCCTGTTCAACCTGACGGAAAGGGAACAAATCATCGGCGGTACCTGGTACGGCGGTGAAATGAAAAAAGGGATGTTCTCCATGCAGAACTATTATTTGCCTTTGAAAGGCATTGCTTCGATGCACTGCTCGGCAAACGTGGGCGAAGCCGGCGACGTAGCCGTATTCTTCGGCTTGTCGGGAACAGGAAAAACGACCCTTTCCGCCGACCCGAAACGTTACCTTATCGGCGACGACGAACATGGATGGGACAACAACGGCGTATTCAACTACGAAGGCGGTTGCTATGCCAAAGTAATTGACTTGAGCAAGGAAAACGAGCCGGACATTTGGCGTGCCATCCGCCGCGACGCTCTGCTGGAAAACGTAACGGTCAAAGCAGACGGAACGCCCGATTATTCCAAAGCGGCTTCAAAAACCGAAAATACCCGCGTTTCGTATCCGATTTACCATATTAACAAAATTGTGT
This sequence comes from Dysgonamonadaceae bacterium, assembly GCA_031257875.1. Taxonomy (GTDB): domain Bacteria; phylum Bacteroidota; class Bacteroidia; order Bacteroidales; family Azobacteroidaceae; genus Azobacteroides. The sequence goes on along the minus strand of JAIRNV010000102.1, from coordinate 7,691 downwards.
TGCCTTCGCGCGCCGGACATGCAAGCAAAATTATTTATCTTTCGGCTGATGCTTTCGGCGTATTGCCTCCGGTATCGGTTTTGGACGAAAAATCGGCTCAATATCACTTCCTCTGCGGTTATACCTCCAAATTGGCCGGTACCGAACGGGGAATTACCGAACCGCTTCCTTCGTTCTCTCCCGCATTCGGCGAAGCGTTCCTCACTTTGCATCCGACTCAGTACGCAAGCGTGCTGGCAAAGAAAATGAAAGAACACGGCGCTAAGGCATATCTGGTAAATACCGGTTGGAACGGTACGGGCAAACGGATTTCCATCAAAGATACCCGCGCAATTATTGACGCAATTATCGACGGTTCGATTGAAAAAGCAGAAAAAGTGCATATTCCGGTTTTGAACCTTTATGCGCCGAAAAAACTGAACAATGTGTCGGAAGGCATCCTCGACCCGCGTGATACCTACGCTAACAAAAACGAATGGGAAGAAAAAGCCAAATCGCTGGCCGCTAAATATATCAAAAATTTTGAACAGTATTTGCCGGAAGGAAAAGATTTGATTCCTGCAGGACCGCAGTTGTAATAATTTCGGGACATTTTGAACGGGTGCATTTGACTCCGTTGATTTTCAGCACCTTGTCATTCCCGCGAAAGCGGGAATCCCATAATAATTCGTACACTTTTACAGGGGATTCCCGCCTGCGCGGGAATGACAGGGTATGACAATTTGAAATATACTCTTTTAAACACAAATTACGCGAATTACGCAAATTATATTATGCGTAAATTCGCGTAATTTGTGTTCCTCAATTCTCAGTAATCCGAGGCAAAAGTAAATGAAAATTTTTATTTCTCATAATTGTTTTACTAATTGAGTGCCTTTCAAATTGTCGCATTATGAGATTCCCGACTGCGCGGGAAACAACGTTCGGCGTTAGCCAATTTAGGGGCAAGTTGAAAAAACTTTTTCATAGATTTCTTGTGTAGCGTCCAGGTTGTTAATTACGTAATTGCTGGCTTTTTTGCCAGCATCCCTGATTAGTTCGGTGTAAATCAACAAATTATTCATTTGAGCAGAAAAATCATTTTCGCTTGAAACAGAAAAAGCGCCTTTGGATGCAATTAATTCTTTAGCTTCCCTGAATTTACCGTAATTGGGACCAAACAAAACCGGAATCCCGTAAACTGCAGCTTCCAATACATTATGAATCCCGCCTCCGAAACCTCCGCCGATATAGGCAATTTCACCATACTTATAAGCAGAAGACAACAGTCCGAGGCAATCAATAATCAGACAGTCAGTTTTTTCAATCTCTTTTTCGTCGGCCTCGGAATAGAGTGTGTAGGGGCGTTTTATCCGGTTTTTGAGTTGCGCAAGGTGGTTTTCATTTATTTCGTGAGGCGCTATAATTAATTTGATTTTAGGGTGTTGATTGAAGAAAGGAATGAGGATTTCTTCGTCTTTGTCCCAAGTACTGCCTGCAATGAGGACAAGCTGTTTTTCTTCCGTTTTGTTCACGAATTTCTCAATGAGCGGGAGATTCTTTCCCTGTTTGAATATTTTATATACGCGGTCGAAACGGGTATCACCGGAAATTGTTATGTTGTTGTAATTAAACTGTTTTAACAATGTTGCTGAATTTCCATCCTGAACAAAAAACCAATTATAATTGTTTAAAACATTTCGATATTTGCAACCGTACCAACGGAAAAAAATCTGGTCGGGACGAAAAACGGCAGAGATAATATAAGTCGGGATATTCCTTTTTTTCAAATGATTAAGATAGTTCATCCAGAACTCGTATTTGATGAAAATGGCTATTTCCGGTTTTGCCAAATCCAGGAATTTTTGAGCATTTGAACGGTAATCGAAAGGCAAATAACAAATTACATCCGCACCTGCATAGTCTTTCCTGACTTCATATCCCGAAGGAGAAAAGAAGGTCAGTAAAATTTTATATTCCGGTTTTTCTTCCCTGACTTTTTCAATCAACGGACGGCCTTGTTCAAATTCGCCCAAAGAAGCTGCATGAAACCAAATGTACCGGGCTTGAAGATCTATATTTTCCGCTAAAACGGGAAACGTTTTTTTCTGCCCCGCCAACATTTTCTGCGCTTTTTTATTGAATAGGGAAGCCAGCCGGACTATGAACGCATAGAAAGCAATCGCTATATCATACATACGCTTACTCCGAATTATTATTTTAATTCTGCAATCGCTTTTTGTAATCTTCTTATCACTTCTTCTTTTCCAATCAGTTCGGTAATATCGAAAAGATGTGGTCCTTTGGCTTCCCCCACTAATGCTACGCGGAAGGCATTCATGATATTTCCGGTGTGGTATCCTTTGGATTCAATCCAGGTCATAACGGTTGATTCCGTGTGAGCGGCAGAAAAATTGTCGATATTTTGCAGAATATCAACCAGTTCATTCATTCTTTCGGCAGAATCTTCTCTCCATCGTTTTTTCACCGATCTTTCGTCGTATGCCGCCGGCGCTACAAAAAAGAAACTTGCCTGTTCCCACAGTTCTTTTATAAAACTGATTCTTTCTTTTGTTAAATTGACTATTTTAATTACTTTATCCGGGTCCGCTTCAATTCCGTGACTTTTCAAAACAGGAAGAAACATTCCGGTAATTTCTCCGTCTGATTTTAATTGAATGTATTGGTGATTGAACCATTCGCTCTTTTTGAAATCGAATTTAGCGCCGCTTTTGCTACATTTTTCCAAAGAAAATAAATCAATCATTTCATTAAGGGAAAGAATTTCCCTGTCGTCGCCGGGATTCCATCCCAACAAAGCCAGAAAGTTGAGTAGCGCTTCCGACAAATAACCGTTTTCGCGATAGCCGGATGATATTTCGCCGCTTTTCGGGTCGCGCCATTGCAAAGGAAAGACGGGAAATCCCAGTCGGTCGCCGTCGCGTTTGCTCAATTTTCCATTGCCTTCGGGTTTCAGTAGCAAAGGCAGATGGGCAAATTCGGGTCGGGTATCTTCCCATCCGAAATATTTGTAAAGGATGATGTGCAAAGGCGCTGAAGGCAGCCATTCTTCCCCGCGGATGACGTGCGTAATTTCCATCAGATGGTCGTCCACAATGTTTGCCAAATGATATGTCGGCAATTCGTCAGCCGATTTATACAAAACTTTATCATCCAGGATAGAAGAATTTACGGTTATCTTTCCGCGAATCAGGTCGTTTACCTCGATTGTCCGGCCGGGTTCGATTTTAATGCGCACCACGTACTGCGTGCCTGCATCAATCAAAGCCTGCGTTTCCCCGGGCGAAAGAGAGAGGGAATTTCGCATGGCCATGCGCGTGGATGCATCATATTGAAAATTAGGGATTCCGTTCCTTTTAGCTTCCAATTCTTCGGGCGTATCGAAAGCAATGTAAGCCAACTGTTTTTCCAGTAACTGATTTACGTATTGTTTGTAAACCGCTTTCTGTTCCGATTGCCGGTAAGGCTTGAACCCGCCGCCGGTATGCGGTCCTTCATCGAAAGCAAGTCCGAGCCAGCGAAACGATTCGATAATGTACTCTTCGGCTCCGGGAACGAAACGCTGCGAATCCGTATCTTCGATTCTGAGGATAAAATCGCCGCCGTGTTTTTTTGCATAAAGGTAATTAAATAAGGCTGTTCTGACGCCCCCGATATGTAAAGGGCCTGTGGGACTCGGTGCAAAACGCACCCTGACTTTTTTGTGTGTTATCATTTAATTTAAGAATATTTTTCGCAAAAGTACAAAAAATATTATTCCACCCCGATAATTCTGCTTTGAAGAGTGTGCATTTCTCATTTTTTTATTACCTTTCGGCAAATTTATTGCACGATGAAATCAAAATCAATGAATATACCCGTGTACGTATGTTTTATTATAAGCGTACTGATTGTTGTTTTTCTTTTCCCGATGGAAGCCATGCTTCCTTCTATAGAAAACGGGAATGAACTGTGGACAACGCTTTGGCAAATGGGGCTTATCTGCGGTATTTTCCTGCTTGTCGGCGGATTAATCGCCTGTTTCTTTTTCTATTTTTATTATTTGAGGAAAAACATTTTTTTTAAGAAAAAAGATTTGTTTTTTTCTTTTTTAATGATGGTGATTTTTATTGTTCCTACGGAAATCGGCATTTCGTACAAACTTTTCAGCGTGTATATGATTCCCTACGCCATTATCCCGATTGTTGTCCGGAACTTTTTTGATTCACGAACGGCTCAGATGACACATTTAATTACCGTTTTGATTTGTTCGCTGATGATTCCGTCACCCTGGGAATTTGTTATGATGCAAGTATTTGTTTGCATGGTAACGATTTATGCCCTGAAAGATTTAACGCAACGCTGGCAACTGATTGTCTGTTCGTTTTACATTCTTCTCACTTATATACTGGTCTATTCGGGGATTTTATTATTGCAAAACGGGGATTTCCTGAACTGGGACCGGCATATGCCGATTTATTTCGGGATAAATTTTCTGCTGGTGATGTGCGCCTATCCGTTTATTAATATTTTGGAAAAGATTTTCGGTTACATTTCCAATGTTACTTTGATTGAATTGTCGGACATTAATTTGCCGGTTTTGCGGCAGCTTTCCGAAAAGGCGCCGGGCACTTTCCAGCATTCGCTGCAGGTTTCCATGCTGGGAACGGCGGCAGCGGTAAAAGTGGGTGCAAATCCGCAGTTGATTCGTACCGGCGCTCTGTATCACGATATTGGAAAAATGGAAAATCCGCTCTATTTTGTCGAAAACCGTTTGGCGGGACCTGACCCGCACAGGGAACTGGATTTGCCTGAAAGCGCCCGAATTATCACCAAACATGTGCCTGACGGTGTGAGAATTGCGGAAAAATATTCGATACCCGAAACCATTATCCAATTCATTAAAACGCATCACGGGAAAGGAAAGGCGAAATATTTTTATAATTCGTTCATTAATCAGTTTCCCGGCGAACCGGTTGATGAACCGGCATTTACCTATTCGGGTGAAAATCCCGATACAAAAGAAACGGCCATTCTCATGATGGCCGATTCGGTAGAAGCTGCATCGCGGAGCCTGACGGATTATTCGGAAAATTCGCTCCGCACTTTGATTGATAAAATTATCAATAACCAGATTGCCGACGGGCTGATGGAAAATGCTCCTTTGACTTTCAAAAATATCAGGGAAATTAAGCAGGTTTTTCTGGAACGGCTTTTGTCGGTTTATCATTTGCGGATTACTTATCCGGAAGTTAAGTGATGCGGGGTCAAAACGGAGTGGTTGCTGCCTGATATTTATTTTTTTATTCCTTTCAAAACTGTTAAGGAGCATCCGTTTTGAAACACCACCTGTAATTTATGCCGGTATCACCCCATTTAATTGATACGTCTTCGCAATGGCGGTAAGAATCTTTCCTGTCACCTGATGAATCCGGATTAAGGCCTTCGGAAACAACGGATTTATTTTTTTGATTGAATCTAATTTGATATTATTCAGATAAAAATGAGTTAATTGACGTCTGATGTTTTTTTGTTATATACAAAAAAACATCATACCTTTGCCGGCAAATCAGTAAAAACAGTGGTCAAACGCAGGTACATATCATTAATCTTTACAGCCAACTTACTTTTGTTGGTTTTCAGTGTCATTCCGCATCATCACCATAGCGGAATGCCTCATTTCATTGCGTTTGAAAATCACCGGCACGACTGTGCGGATGATGACCGCCACAATCAGGAGGAAAAACAAACCTGTCTGTTTGAGCAGAACATTGATGCGGTTTACGAACACGCAGAAGAAAAATGCGGGGATGCTTCATGCGTTTTGCATCATCCGGAACTGTTTCTGCAAGCGGCTGTTTTTTCTGTTTTCAGTTATGACTTTTCTTTAGTTCGGGAAACGTTTACACTCCCCGAACCTCCTTATTTAATAAGTTATCATTGCGATTTCGCAGGCTCCGGTCGGGGACTGCGGGCGCCTCCGATGGGGTGAACGGGTACAAGGTACAAGGTGAAAGGTAAAGGGTAAAAGGTCAAGGGTGAAGGGGTCACTACTTTACCCTTCACCCTTCACCCTTCACCCTTTACCTTTTACCTTTTACCTTTTACCTTTTACCTTTTACCCTTTACCCTTTACCCTTTACCTTTTTTTAACTTATTAATACAATAAAACATGAAAAAAATATTTCTTGCCGTGCTGGTTTCCGGCATGGCGCTTTACGGTTGCAAGCACAACCATAACGAGTCTGACGCGGGTCGCGACTGTGACAAAGACGTCCCCGAAGGCTCCATTCATTTCCACACCGGGCAACAGGAGAAAATCAGGTTTGCTGCTGAATTTCCCGTTGTCGAACCTTTCGGGCAAGTGATCAGGACAACCGCCCAAGTGCTGTCCGCTCCCGAAGACGAGGCGGTGATTTCGGCTCGAATGTCCGGTATTGTCCTGTTTTCGGGAAATAATTTATCGGAAGGACAAACAGTGCATGCGGGGCAAACGCTGTTTACGGTTTCTGGTGCAAGTTTGGCCGGTAATAATTCTCAGGTCAAGTTTACGGAGGCTTTGAATAATTACAAAAAAGCCGAATCGGATTACCAAAGGGCAAAAGATTTGAAAACCGATCAAATTGTTTCGGAAAAGGATTTCCTTCGGATTCAAGCCGATTACGAAAACGCCAAAGCAGTTTACCATACGGTTTATCAAAATTTCAGCGGTAAAGGGCAGGCTATTTCCGCCCCTTTCCAGTCTTATATCAAACAGGTTTTTGTCGAAAACGGCCGGTTTGTAGAGGAAGGACAGCCGCTGGCCATCGTTTCCAAAAACAAAACCCTGCTGTTGCGGGCAGACGTGCAGGCCAAACATGCGGCACGGTTGCCTTACCTGTCTTCGGCTTCGGTGGTTTCTCCCGATAAATCCGCGGTTTATGATTTGCCTGAATTGAACGGCAGGATTCTGTCGTTCGGGAAATCAATCGACCCGGAAAGTTACAGGATTCCGGTCAGTATCAGGATTGATAACAAAGCGGGATTTGTTTCGGGCGGATTTGTAGAAGTTTATTTGAAAACCCGTTCTGAAAATCCGGTGATGACTGTTCCAGTTTCCGCACTGACCGAAGAACAGGGCGTTTATTTTGTGTATGTGCAGTCAGGTCCCGAACATTTTGAAAAACGGGAAGTTGCTATTGGGGCAACCGACGGCATCCGGACCGAGATTCTGTCAGGGTTGAATCGGGAAGAAAAAATTGTAACACAGGGCGCGGTTTCCGTCAAACTGGCGCAATCGGCGGATGCTTTAGACCCTCACGCCGGACATGCACATTGACCTCCCCCCAACCCCCTCCAAAGGAGGGGGAGTGGCTGCACCTTAGTTTGGAGAGGGTGATGAGGCAGGAAAAGCGATTCCCCTCCTTTGGAGGGGGTTGGGGGGAGGCCCCTAATCATTAATAATTATGTTGAATAAAATTATATCTTTTTCGCTTAACAATAAACTGTTCATATTGTTGGCGGCCATTTTGCCGATAGTGTTTGGAACCCCTGTTGCGACAAGGTTCTACCTTGTTGCAACTATCCCGACAGGTTCAACCTGTCATGATAAACGGCGCGAGGCACAGCCCAATGTCGTCAACTTAAGGCTGAAAGCCTTGTATCCATTAGCGTAGGGCAACGCCCTACGGACAGGAAATGCCGGTCAAACGCAAGCCCTGAAAGGGCGATAT
>JAIRNV010000212.1 GCA_031257875.1 Dysgonamonadaceae bacterium | reverse complement strand
TCCACGTCTCTGCACCACAAATAACCGCTGCTACCGTTATAAAAATTATGTCCTCCATCAAATGTTCTTTGGTCCTGTCCACGCGGGGATCGGTCAATTCTGTAAAATAACCGAATAGTATTTGCATTTCTTTTTTTAGTATAATAACGGAACAGGATATCCTTTAGTATTTAAAATATGTTAAAATAAGATGCGTTTGCCCTGGGGGACAAATGAATTTCGTCCGGATTAAGTTCTTGCGTATAAATTCCCCCGCATAAGTTTTAATTATTTTTAACTAAATATATTTGGTAATTAGCATAGAATGCAAAGTAAATAAATGTGCGTAATGCGCGTTCAAAACAGATTCATCCACGAAGCAATCCGGAATAAGTACAAATAATTAACCGGAAAATTTAATGAATAATTTCTCAAAAATATTGTGATAATGCGCGAATTTTTACGGGTCTGCATGTACTGTCAATTATTTCATGTAAATTTGGCACAAATAAATCTTTGTTAAAAATGATGGATAAAAAGATAAACGGAACAAAAAAAGAATACGTATGGATGGTTGTTTTATCTGTTATCGCGCTGTTTCCGAACATTTTTTTTCTTTTTTACGGAAATAAGGCTTTGCTGGCCGCGTTGTTTTTATTCGCTCTTTCGTGCCTGTTTTACCTGTTGCCCTGCCTGTTCCTGCGAAAAAGAGTTTTTTTCATTATCCAGGGCATCTTTGTTTTATTAGCCCCTTTGGAAGCGGCTCACATTTATTTGAACCGGATGCCTGCAACGGCGGCTTTCCTGCTTTCAATCATTGATACGAATCAGGAAGAATCGTTTGAATTGTTGTCCGCTATTAAATTTCCACTCGTCATTCTGTTCCTTTTTTGGGCTTTTTATTTTTTTATTGTATTCGTAAGAATAAAAAATACCTGCCTCTTCAAATCGAACCTGACGAAATGGATTGGCGTCCCCGTTTTCGTGGGAATGATCATAACCGGTTACGCGACAGGTTATAATAAAGAAATATATCCTTATAGCCTGATGTTTCGCACTTACCAGGTGTTTGCCGCCAAGAAAGAAATCAAAGCGGGCAGGGAAAAAATGAAGAATTTCAGATTCAACGCAGTCAAAAAAGATACCGTCTACGAAAAAGAAGTTTATGTGTTTGTTATCGGCGAAACCGGACGCTACAGCAGTTATTCGATAAACGGCTACCGGCGAAATACTTCGCCGATGCTGGAAAAAACGGAAAACCTGGTTTCCTACACCGATTTCCATTCCGAAGCCAATATAACCACTTCGAGTTTGCCGGTGATTTTAACACGTGCTTCGGCCCTGGATTATGAACGTTCATACGTTGAAAAATCATTTGTCGATGCGTTTAAGGAAGCCGGGTTCAAAACGTACTGGATTGCCTACCAAAGCGCTAACAATCAATTTATTCGCCGTATATCTGGCGACGCCGACAAGGAATATTTTCGCGTTCCCCATTTTTCGGATACGGCTAATTTCGATGAACAGTTGTGGCCTTACTTGGATGACGTTTTAGCCGGAAACGACCGGAAAGCGCTTATTGTTATCCATACTCTGGGCAGCCATTTCCGGTACAATTACAGGTATCCGGCCTCGTTTGAGGTATTCAGCCCCAGCCTGAAAGGCGCTTTTGACTACGCTTTGATTTCGGCTAAAAACAAAGAAATGTTTGTCAACACTTATGACAATTCCATCCTGTACACCGATTTCTTTTTGGCCGGAACGATACGGAAAATAGACAGTTTACAGGCAGTAAGCACGCTTGTTTATGTAGCCGACCACGGAGAAAACCTGTTTGACACCGAAGCAAACATCGTTTTCCACGGCGGAAGCGAATACACTCCCTACGACTTTCATGTCCCGTTTTTCGTGTGGACCTCAGACAAATACAATATCCGGTATCCTTCCAAAGTAGAAAACCTCAACCGGAATAAAGACAAAAAATTAAGTACGCATTACATTTTTTATTCCATGCTGGATATGGCCGGCATCACGTTTCCGGAACAGATTTCGGACAGGAGCATTGTTTCGGAGACTTTGCGGGAAGATTCCATCCGATATATTCTTAATACTAATATGGAAGTGCAAAAGGGGTTCTGAATGGGCGCAACAACAGCACTGCGACAATTTGAAATACCTTAATTCTACTTTAACAGATTAAAAGAGTGATAAAAATTGATATAAATATTTGCAAATAAGATAAATACATATTATTTTTATAATCAAATAAAAACCGGATCGAGCAACAAACAAACAGATCAAAAGAGTGGTTAATACAAGTTAAAAATAGAGATGGATATGGAGAAACACTTCGCCCCTGTCAGGGTGGTTTAATTCATATCTTACTGAATATAAGCACATATTCATGAGTAAGACCAGGCGATTTTTCGATAAGGCTCAATGTTATTGTGAAGGGATATTTATGAGTGAACCAAGTAATATAGAGCAGATAAGCGAAGAAATGTTTGCCAACTGTCATCAGATGCAGCACTTTATAACGGAATCACCCAGGGATTACCGTTCCCTGTTGAATCAGGCAGCACAGGATGTGAGTAAGCGTTTGCCTGAACAAAAGTTGACGGGATTGATAATCGACGGGAGTGGATGGGAGAAAAAAGGGGGAAAAAGCGTAGGAGTAGCGCCACAGTATTGCGGCAATGCGGGCAAAGTGTCCAACAGTCAGGTGGCGGTTTTTGGCGCGTTGAGCAATGGGGATTTTGCTTCCATGGTAGATGTACGTCTTTATTTGCCGGCATCATGGACTTCGGATACCCGTCGATGCGAGGAGGCCGGGATTCCGGAAGAGGAGCGGGTGTTTAAGAAGAAATGGGAAATAGCGATAGATATAATCCGTCATCAGCAGTCACAGGGAGTTGCCTTTGATTATGCAGGTGGCGAGGGTTACTGCGGCAATAGTGTGGAGTTAGCAGAAGCGATAGAAGAGATGGGCTACGTCTATATGCCCGATATCCATTCCAGTTTAACTGTTTATTTGGAAGCATCGGCAATAGAAGTTCCCTCACCCCGGGGAAAGCGGGGACGTCAGCCGAAACGGGCAAAGCCGGCGATAAAGGGTATCCGTGTGGATAAATACATGGCGGAACTTTCGGATACTGACTGGCATCAGATCGAAGTTCGCAATACCACCAAAGGGAAATTGAGAGGCGACTGTCACCTTCGAACGGTGTATGTTTTTGATGAAGAAAACAGCCGTCTGTTACGCCGGTTACTGCTTATTCGCCGGACAAAAACGAAGAATGGCGATTATGAATACAGGTATTCCTTCACCAGTGCCAATCCGGAACAATACACGGAAAAAGGGATCGCTTACATGCATGCGCAACGTTTCTTTGTCGAACACTGTATCAGGGAAAACAAACAGATTTTGGGCATGGATAAATACCAAACTCGCAAATGGTTGGTCCGGCAGCATCAAATTGCGCTTAACTTCCTGCTCTCAACCTTCATTTTGAAAGAAAAACCGATTTGCTTCGATCATATCCCTTTGTTGTCCGCTCGCGACGTAAAGTGCCGGATCATTTTCAAACTTTACAGACAAATGTCTGAGAATGATATGATTGAGCAAATGTTTGAGAGACACTGTCGCAGGCAGGCTGATATAAATAACGCTTTTGACAGGCAAATTTTAATCTGTTAAAGTAGAAATAATATGAACGAAAATAACACCATACAACTCTCCGGCTACTCCAACTTGTTGTCAACCAAAGACGCCGTCTCTTTAGACGGGTATTTGGCTACTTACAAAAGCCGTATCGCACAGGAAAGCGAAGAACTTTTTGCGCGGGATTTCCTTTTTCCCTTATTCGGTGAAAGGAATATCAAATACGTTGTACCTCAGTATCCTTTCATTGATTCCGAAGGTCGGGCGAGACGAATTGACTTTGGAATTTTGTATGACGGCAGAAAAATTGCACTGGAAGTAAACGGCGAAACGTATCACGCCGAAGGCATTATACCCGATGAAAATTTTGATGATAACCTAAATCGTCAAAACGAAATTTTAAATGCAGGTTGGTTTTTGTTGCTCAATCAAACAGGTATAATAGACCAAAGGACACGAGAAATTGAATTACTCTCATTTGTTCCTGCAAAAGAAGTGATGCGGTTGAACGATAAAGAAACAGAAAATATAATTTTTGAGCGTATTCAAAAAATTACCAACGCAAAAGCGTTAGAAATAGACGAAGTTTCACAACTAAAAGAGTTGTACGGAACGGACTTTTTAACAGAACAGTATTATTTACCAATCAGCAAATTTTAATTATGACAAATAAATCACATTTCAATGGCGGACATATTGCAATGAACGTATTAAGAAAGAATGGCGCAGAACACAGCGCAAGCATTGACGGCAAGCAGATAGAAAAGAGCTTGCACGGCATTTATCAGGTGATTATTAGAAAGAAGATAGCATTGTTGGGCATTTATCCGAAAAAAACATTTAGCGAAAGCATAGTAAAGTGTTATGAAACGGCGATGGCGAATTGGAAAAAACGGACAAAAACGTTTACGCCTCGCTTTTCGACTTTGCCGAGCCGTGGAAATCCGACTTCTGCGTAGCGCATTTTAAAGAATCAGGTGTTGATTCCGATTTAAATCATTGATTTACAATTGCCTGAAATAAAAAGAGACTATAACGAAGCGTCGTATTTGTATTCATTTTGGAAAAATTACACGCCTCTTGATAGAGGCAGGTCGCCTATTGGAGACCAATATCCTTGGATTGAAGTAGGAGAACAAGTATTTGGCAATAAATTATCTCGATACTTTGCCTCTAATTTTACCATTAAAGATTCGGGATTACCTTCGGGGGCTGACGGCAGATGTATAATTTCAAGTGAACGAATTAAACAAACTCTTCACATAACGGATTCTGTCTGGGTTTTTATTGATATAAAATCTGCTGGACCACGCGACGACTTTAATCACGCAGTAATGTCACCTTATCAAGTATCAGGGTCGGGTATATGGAATAATATTGATGAGGGCGTTTTAAACGACCCTATTGTTGCAAAGGGGAAATTCGTTTCACACAACTTTCTTTGTTCATTATCTCCTGTTTATGTTTTGAGCGATAATACCATAGCGCCATTAGTAACATTCATTATAAAACCCGTATATAAAATGGTCAATAATGGTATTGAAACGACAGGGCAACCTCTTGAAAAAATTAAGATTGCTTGTATTCCAAACGGTTTATTGCTGACACATAATCCGAATTATCTACAAAAATTCCCCGAACTGTTTTTCCCCGGAAAAGACGACAAGAAAAAAGATTTACGGAAAATACGGTCGAGAGTATCTTTTGACATTCTGAAAAATATTGATTCATGGCGCGTAAAAGAAATCTATGTGTAATATGGAAACTTTGAGTATCAATACAGTTTATTGTGGTGATTCTGTTTCGTTAATGGAACAGATAGCGCCCAATTCAATAGCATTATCTTTTTGGTCGCCACCCTATTTTTTGGGAAAAGATTATGAAGAAGATGCTACATACGATTCTTGGCAAAATTTATTAAAAAGTATTATTGCCTTACATTATAATGTGTTAAAACCTGGTGGGTTTCTTGTTATAAACATTGCGGACATTATCTCTTTTCAAGACGAGAATATGCCTCGTATTATGGGAATGAATCCAACAAATCGAAAGTGTGATGTAACAAAAGATATGATTCTGAAAGTACAATCGGATTTTCCAAATTACAATAGAAAACAAATTGCTTCCATACTTAACTGCAGTGAACAAACTATTGACAGAAGAATGAACGGAAATAATATCCGGGGAGGAAAATACGCAGCAGGAACACATATAAAACTTGTTGGCGGGAATATTGAAAACTATGCTTATGATGCGGGATTATTTCTTTATGATAAACGCGTTTGGAAGAAAGACCCCGCTTGGGCAAATTGTAAATGGACAACTAACACGCTAAAAAGTGTAAGCGAAACAGAAGATTTATATATCTTCTGGAAACCCGGAGAATATATTGTTAATCGTGAAAGATTGACACCCAACGAATGGAAAGAATGGGGGCATAGACAAATTTGGGAAATACCAAGCGTCAGAATAAACAAAGAGCACCCTGCTATGTTTCCAAAAAAGTTGGCTTACCGTGTAATACGCTTATTTACAGACGAAAGAGATGTCGTACTTGACCCTTTCCTTGGTAGTGGTACAACTGCTGTCGCTGCAATAGAAACAAATAGAAACTTTATTGGCATCGAAATAATGGAAAGATATGCTGAAATTGCAAAGAAAAATGTCAAAAACGCACAGCAATCACAAAGATTATTTTCATACAGTTGATATCCAATCAGCAAATTTTAATTATGACAAATAAATCACATTTCAACGGCGGACATATTGCAATGAACGTATTAAGAAAGAATGGCGTAGAACACAGCGCAAGCATGACGGCAAGCAGATAGAAACGAGCTTGCACGGCATTTATATTCAAGATGCGGTACAATTTTTAAAGAAAATGCCCGATAATTCTGTGCAGCTTGTCTTGATTGACCCACCGTACAATC
>JAIRNV010000060.1 GCA_031257875.1 Dysgonamonadaceae bacterium | reverse complement strand
GTCTGCGGTTTACCGATACCTCGTTCGCACATTAGCCGGATTGCTTTGAAAAAGTATGACCTGTACTCGCTGAAATTGCCAATCAGAATAAGAGAAAAAGAGAAAATTTCATTTTTTTTTGATTGAAACCGCAGGCGATTGTAAGTCGGAATGTGAGAAGTCTGTCAATACATACCCTTTCGGAAAACCGTCTTTGAGGTCTTTATATAAAGGATGCGTTTCGTTCAACGGAAAAGCGTCAATCTGTTCGCGAAGCGTTTGACCGGCAATTTCAATATAGACTTGCTCCGCCACATACAGTAAATTGTTACGGATAACTGCGCCTGTCCATGCATCAACAACTACGTCGCCGGTGGCAATCATCCGTATTTCGAAACGGTGGTAATAGATATGGCTATATAATTTTAAAAATTCTTTCATTTTGAAAAAACATTTTTTACAAAAGTATTTATTGGGTGGTGATGTAAAAAGTATGCCGGCATAAAAAATTGACAATCAGGGAGTAAGTTCGCACAATTTGTATTCTCTGAAACGTCCGAATCGAAACTCCGACGTTTTCATGCCGTCTTTTTCTACAACTATCCGCTCTGTAGTAGAAGTAAAACAGGTGATATTTGCGTTCAATAAAAGTTGCGCCAGCAAAAAACAGAAAACAGGTTCTCCCACCAGATGAACGGCGCTTTTTTCATTTTTACCGCAAAGTAATTACTTGCATTTATCCAGGTATTCGTGTGCGGTATTTTCCACTTGGGCGGTATCCCGGTCAGGAGGAATCGCAGGGAAAGGCAAATCAACTACCTCTCCGAAAGATTGCGCCGCAACTAACTGTTCTGCTTGCCAGCTGGCGGATGGATGATTGGATAGATTGATTAATACATTGTCCGAATTAATATTTTGAACTGATTCTATTGTTGGCTGTAATTGTTCAACTATATCATCCCAACTATTTATAATAGATTGATATATTCTAAAAGTTTCTTTATAAATTTCCTGAATATTTTCAGGCACGCCATTAATATGATTACCAGTCCATCCATGATCGAAACCATTTCTTACTTTCTGCATTTTTACGAGCAACGGTCGTATTTCTTCGATATTATTTAATGACTTGAAAGAGGGATATAATTTATCTTTTATTTTTTTTACATCTTCTCTTTCGTCAAATTTCCATTTGTCTTCTTCAAATTGAAGCATATTAACGAAAACTTCTGCATATCTTCTTGCTTTTTCATCTTTGTTCTTACTACCAAATCCATATTCGCTACAAATAGCCAGTCCCAATGACCCCATCCACTCCCGCATCGCAGTAAAGCATTGCATGTACAAACCATGCGTTGCCAGCAATTCAATCAACTTCATTTGGAGAATTAAGTATTCTTTTGAGTATATTCTATCTATTGGAGTCTCACTAATTAACGACATAAATTTTTCCACAATCATCCTCAATATCTGTTTTTCAAGAGGTTTTGCAGTAGTTATACTCCGTTGTATAACGTCTAATGCATTTCTTGCATTATTTTCAACATTTTGCAGTTCTATGTTTCTAACAGATTCAGTCAATTTTGTAA
Source organism: Dysgonamonadaceae bacterium (assembly GCA_031257875.1). GTDB lineage: Bacteria > Bacteroidota > Bacteroidia > Bacteroidales > Azobacteroidaceae > Azobacteroides. The sequence continues at coordinate 10,062 of JAIRNV010000060.1, read as the reverse complement.
TATTTCCGAGCAATTCAACATTATTCAATCCCACAAATCCACCTGATTTTTCTTTTTTAGCGATTTTATGAAGAAAACTCGCATCGGCATCATCAATTAATCGTCCTACCCCTTCTGCCCAATCAGATATTGAATAGAAGTCTTTTATATCAACAATAGGATAACTTTCTTCCTTTTTAGGAGGCACATAGGCGCCATATAAAACACCTAAAATATCTATGTTTTTTGCTCTTTTCAAATAGGATAATGCCGCTGAAAAAACTATAGGGACAATCCTAAAACCATGAGTGACATCTAAAACAACGTTATCTCCAAATTCAATTTTCTCATTTAGTCTTTCAAACCAGTTCCATGCACCTCTTTCTCCATCCAAATCAAACAAATCATCACTAATATCATTTATTGATGTGTCAAATTTTTCATCAATGTCCAATATTTCATCTTTAAACTTGCTGATATTGGTGCTTAATATTTCGTCTTTAAATTTGCTGATATTGGTGCTTGATTTTTTAGTTGATATAATGATAATCTTATCAAAATCAATATCGGATAGTTCTAATATTGCGCTTTGAACAAAAATTTTTTCACACGATGTTGTGTTATTATTCAAAACGTATTTTACTTTATCGTATGGTGGATTCTTTTCCTGATTCCCCAGCCCCAAAAAACTTATAAATATTTTTCTATTCATATTATTATTTGTTTGTTATTTTTTTATACCAATCGTCAGCTATCTGATTGGCTGTAGTTTTTAAGTAAAAAACACCTAATCTTTTTTTATGTTCCTGAAACACTTTGGCTTTCAAATTGTTTTCTGAACAAAATGTTCCCATGTTCATATTTCCGTCTTTATACTTAATATTATGAGCCGAAGGTCCCCACACAATATAATTGTATTTGTCGGAAGAGATTAATTCAATCACATTCGATTTTTTCACATCTTCATAACTGAGAAATTGTGTGTCTAATATTCGTTTGGGCGGGTCCTGGTTGAATTTCTTTTTTAAAGATTCTTTAAAACAATTCCAAACATCGTTTTCCGTCCTGTCTGTTGCCCCGCATACTAATATTTTGAGTGTAATAAACGGATTCGGATTATTTATCCGGTCGATATAGCTTTGTTTAATTTTTTCGATACGTGTACCTTTTTCTTCCTGAATGTTTTGCAATGGCAGCAAATCAACAAACGGAGCAATGTTAGTAGTCCTGTTTCGACTCTCGTGATTGCCATACGAAATATGTACGACTGTAATTTGTTTGGTTTTCTTTGCAAATTCACTCATAACCAACAATAACATAGGTAAATATCGAAAGCCGTGGGTTAAGTCAAGATAAAGTTCGTCATTTTTCTTTAACTGTTCGAAAACAGTTTCGAAAATACCCCATATTTCCAATTCATTTTTACCATCGGGGATATCCACAGCTGAGGCATTTATCCCCAGTTCACCAAGAATTTTCTCCAAGCCGGAATACGGTTCTTTCTGGTTTGTCCGAACATTCAATCTTTCTGTAATGTCATTATCCCAATTTCTTTTACGAGAGCCGTCTTCTCCATTGGTAACAAGTATTTTTGCCACATCGGGATATGTTTCTTCTTTAAATTTAATCCATTCTAACGTAGCCTGTTGAACAAAGTGTGTTTTGCTTGAAATAAACTCACCCAACGAATATCGACATTCCTCATAGAAACTGCTACCTAAAAAACTTATAAAAACTTTACGTGCCATAATTTATATCTTTAATTTTCAGTAAGTTCTTTAAACCATTTTTTTGCATTCTCTTCTCCTATATATTTTGCAATTGTTTGCCAAATAGAAGAATCAAATTTTTTCCACAATTTTTGTTCTTTTTTGTCAGGTTGTTGATATAATCGGGATAGTGTTTTCCATAACATTTCCCACTGTTCTTGTGGCAAAGATTCTATTTCTGCCTTTTTCATCCACTGCTCAATTCTATTCTTGACACCTTTGAAATCTTGAACTTTGTATCTTACCCCATCCGGATATTTTTCTTCTAAAAACGATAGTCCAGCTTCAATTTTGGCTTTATCTTTCTCTGCTTGTTTTTCTCTTTCCTGTTTCTCTTTTTCTTCCCGTTCTTTTACCGCACAGATATTATTTATTTCGGTCAGAAGTTCATCATGTTTACTTCCATTTGGATAGAGTTTTTTTGCTTCTTCCAATTTGTTCTTTGCTCCATCATACTTTTCTTCATTTTTTAGTATTATGGCAGTATCTATCAATGCATTATATTCTTGTTCTATTCGTTCTTCATACAACGACAAAGGAGTTGCATAACCTTTAATAATAGTAGAATATGTCAATAATGCTTCTTTATCTGTTTTGACTTTCAGAAATTCATTTTTATCCCGATTATTGTCCATTTTTAAATATTTGAATCTATCATCATTATCTGAAACAGATTTAGAAGCCATTGTAATCAATTCTTTTATCTGGTTACTTTGAGTCCATTTAGGATTATGTTTTTCCATAACTTTTTCAAATTCATATAGATATTCATTTAATTTATCGGTATCCAAATTTGTAACTTCAATTTTTACTGTTCCAAAACCATAAGGTTTTCCCTGCCCCAATTGATAGCGGCAAATAGGGGTATTATGAAAAGTTATGGCAGAAAGAAGTGCGCCCAACTCTACCTTTTTAAGGTTATGATAGCGAATTTTGAATGTAAACTTTATTCCTGAATCCAATGGCAGAAGAATAGAGTCGAGATTCTTATCATAGTCAGTTGTCGATTTTTCTCCCCAAACCCTATCTCTTATCATATATCGTTTCCATCCTGAAATTTGTCCATTTGCATTATAAGTGGCATATTCAACAACTGTCGCACCGCTTTGTTTAATATAAATAGGATAATATGAAACTTTTGGAGAACCTAAAGTTACTATTCTCTCCGTAACAGGAACAACTTGTGCTTCTGAAAAAGCATGAGAAATTTGGACTCTACCTTTTAATGATGATTTCTCCATTTTACCCTTTTCCTGCAAATTTGTATAGCCAAAAATACAATCGGAAATATCTGCTACAAGTTCCTTTTTACGGTTATCCATGTCACTCACTTGCTCTGAATATTTCAAAGTATTAAAAGGAGAGTTTTCGTAAGGAAGTTTGTACAAGAAAGCCAATCCCAAATCTCTAACATTTCCGTTCTTATCTTTTCTGAAAAAGACGGGAATACCTTCTTTATCCAAAAGTTTTTTTACTCTATCCCATTCGGGTGATTCCGAATAAATAAATTTGAAATGATTAAATTCAATCTCAGAAAGAAAAATTGGTTTTGAATTAGTATCCGGCTCTAAAAATACAAATTCATAATATTTTCCAGCTCTTGCATTAAGTTGTATTGGACGAGGCCACATCCATTTATCAGGTTGCCCTGTAAGCACTAACTTTCCTCTGTATTGTCCTGTATTCGAAAAAGTTAATCTGTTTTGTTGATATTCATTTATAAACTCTCCATCTTCTTCAAAATATTGCAATTCAAATAATTCAGGATACTTTTCCAAAAGTTTGTATTTATATGCAGCCGTTTTGGGATCATACGTTTTATTGTCAATACGTACTTCCTTGTTAATATCTATTCCCTTGTTTTGAGAAAAAATTTTCTCTAAAATATTGTTATTAATTTGTTCATCAATACGTTTCTGACCTATTCGATATGGTTTACCACAATCAACAATTTCATAATCATTTCCATTTCGACGCAAAAGCCGCAAAAGAAATTGTTTTGTTGAGCCTTTAACGGATATAAATGAGGATTATCCCATTCTCGTTGTGCGAACATAGCATTTTCATCAAGCCGCATTTTCCCAAAACTCATAATCTCCAATACATTCCTTATCGCCCCCTTTATTGTAGTTGCCGGAATAAAGTATTTGTTATCAATTTTGCTAAATGATTTAAACTCATCACTCTTGTTGTCCGCATCAGCCTTTGTATGTCCATTCCGAACAAAAACAGGCGATTCTGCTGTTATTTTCAATTCGATCACACCACTTTCGCCATCTTCAAACGGAATGTCGTGTGATATCTGGTCTGCCCAGTCCGGAAAAAATACTTTCTCGCTTACCGGGACAAAATTGAAAGGCGCTTTTATTGTTGCCATATTATTTTTCCTCCTTTTCTTTATTATATTCAAATCCTGTAAAAATATAAGCGGCAGGGATCAACGTTTCCATACCTTCACATAATTCATCCTTTTCCGGTTTCCAGTATTGGCGGAAAAGTATTCCGGAAACATTATCCAACCGATTAGGTATAAACTTTTTATTATCCGATTCTTCCGAAATCCAGCCGTCGGGGATTTTATTCAAATCATATTCTACGACAAGATGTTTGCCATCTACATATTTAATACTGTATGATTTTTGTTCTTCGTTCGAATACAATTGTCCTTCTACAATAAAAGGATTACTTGTATCCGTTATATTAAAAGCGCCTGTTTGAGGTTCTTTTGCATCGCTCATCCAAAGATAACCCTCATAATTTTTGTCTTTGGGTATTTCCGTTATATTAATTTGTCTGTTCATCTTGTTATTTCATTTGAATTTTTATACACTTTTCCCGAAAAACAGCCGTGTCCACGATTAATGCCTCCGCCGAGAGGCAACATTCCTTCGACTATGCCGAACAATGATTGTTCAAACGACTGTTCTATATCCCTATCCTTTAAAGCATCATTATTTACTTTGAAAGTAAGCACATAAGTCACACTTTTGCCATAAATTACGTTTTCCGAAAACAAAGCGCCATCCAAAGCGCCTCCCGTAAACCGGTCGATGGAAACATGATTCAGAATTTTATCCTGTTCTTCGTTTCGCGTCTGAATGACGTCTGAAATTAAAATATTTCCACGCTTCAGTTTTTCTTGATCTTTCCCATTTTCGTCTTTCACTTTTCTCGTATATCCGAATAAGGCTTGTACGGCAGGATTTTCAACGTCTGTTTTTGCTTCGGGATTACCTGCAAACAATTTCTTTATCCTGTTGTAATGAAAAGCGACACGGTGAGAAAGAGCGCCTTTTACGGAACTGCCCGGAATCAATACCGATTTTTCCCGCATTTCCGGTTTTTCCGACGACCAGTCAAAATATGTTTCCCAAACAGGGGTCATATCAGCATTTTCATCTCCGAATCCGGAAGCAAAAAGGAAGAAATCATCAGGCATCAAGCGTAATTCGTAAGTTGTCCATCTTTCGTCTGCATGTTTCGAAATGTCATTATTGACAGAAATTTCCTTCCAAAACACATCGTTTAGCGAAGATGTTTTTTCAATATACGCATTGAGTTCGTCGGGATTGGACAGATCCAATTCTTTTGTTTTACATTCAACGATTTCAATTTCGCCGAATCCCTTTCGCGTTCCGCCGCCGATACGAATAGTATCGTTAGCAAGTTCACTCAATACACTTCGAAAATTGGAATCGTTCTTGTCCTTACTCAGCAATTCGATTTCAAAACAAAAACGAACACCTTTATATACTACTTCTTCATCAAATTTTCCACGTTTTTCAGCGGATCCTTTTTCGTTGATACGAACATGCTGGCGAACGGGTAATTCATCGAATTGAGCAAGGTAGTCACTTCTTTCATTTATCAATCCTTCAATCACTTTTCCATCTTCATCTACGATTTGAGCGGACGAAAAAATGATTTCCGAACCTTTATCAATATTATCTCTTTTTGGGGTATAAATTCCTTTTTCTTTTTCCTGGTTTATCCTTTCTTTCCTTTCTTTTGTAGATTCATTGAATCCAAAAAAAGATTTTTTATCCAATCCGTGCTCTTCTAAAGCATGTCTAACAATGCCTGCTATTGCCGTTCCCGGAATATAGGGCAAGCCGTTTACATCCCGTGCAACAACCTGGTCGGTTATCATGTCTTTTTCGCCCGAGCCAACTGCTAATGGCGTTTTTGTTTCTATAATGATACGCGCTAAATTCCGATATTGATATTTCTGTTCCATAATAAATTACTTTTTAGATATTTTTGCCATTTCGGAAGCTAAGTTAATGATTGCAGATTGAAAGTCTTTATCGGAGAATCGGTCTAATTTTTCTTCGATAAATTTTTCAAACTTCTCTCTACGACCTCGTTCATCCCATTTATCTTTAGCTACACCGTGAGTGAGATAACCTTCATTTTTATCAAAAAGCGCTTTAACAAGTTTAGTTTTATACTTATTTTGCATTGCTATACTTCTTATTGTCCCCCATTGAGATGCAAAATTTTCTTTAGTGAAATCGTTTTGGTTATCTTCGACGAATTTGTTTACCGAATTTAGTATTTCTCGCTCAGTTTTCGCCTGTTTTCGCTGCCGTTCAAGATAAATGAACAAAGGTGCATTTGAAGTTTTAACCTCAGGATTTCCTTTATCATTCTCAGTTTTTTCCACTTTATACAAAGCCTTACCATTAGAATCCGGTACAGCATTCAAAAAATCGGGATTAAAGATGACTTTGCCAAAACCTTCATTCTGATATACGCCGACTAATGGATTTTCGGGATAAATCAGTTCATCTGCGTCATTTTGTTTTTTGATATAAACGACGCTGCCTTTTTCTATACCGCAACGGTCGGTATCCCGCGCCTGTCGTTTGAAATTCCATGGTGCATATTGAAATGTACGGATTTGTGTTTTAGTCCAATCAATTTTCCCATTTTTAAAGCCAAAATCTTCAGCAGTTGGTCGAAATGTCGGGATGCCGTATTCATCCAAAAATATCAAACGGGCGTCAGCATACACTAATGCAAAATCGCTGTTGCAGGTATTTGATTCGACATTTATGTAATCATTAAATTCCTCGATTTTCACTAACCCATATTGTGCTGTACGCGAACGTCCGATATATTTTGTTCCTGTCAAAGCCTCTTTAATTTTACTTTCCCATCTACTGTCTTCCAATGTTACTTCAAAAAGCCAGTTGCTTCCTGATTCCAGAGATTCGTATCCATACATTTTTTCATCTGCCGAACGACGAAACTTTTTGTCATAAGCCGATTTTATGGCAAATGATTTTTTGACCTCAACTTCTTCCATACGCTTGTTTTCAAACAAATAAAAACCGGTTCGACATTGTTTGGGTTGAATGTCTTTATATTCGTCCGGATTGCCTATTTCATGATGAATATACAATCCATCTTCCATCTTGCCTAATTTTGGTTTATACATAGCAGCAGGAACACGCAAAGTTCGCTTTCTGTTTTTTTCGGGATGCGCATCGCCAAAACGAACTTTCCCGCTATGAAATAACTCCAAACTTTCTTCGGGTTTTAAACCTGCATATAATTCTTTGGCTACAATCCCCAAAAAATTACTGCCCGGAATAAAATCCAGACTTTTCTGATTGCCTTCGGTTGCCGCCTTTTGATTCAACACAATATCGGTCAGCAATGTACATTTAAAATAGAGCGGTTTCATTGATTACCTCCTTTCTCGTTCTGTATAACTTTGATTACGCATCTGCCTAAACCACGATTACGGTTTTGACCTAAGCGTTTGATAAATTTCAATCCTTTTTCTATAATTTCCCGAAAATCATCAGGCACATTTAATATTTCGCCCTCCAGTTCGCAAGGCACGCAAACTTCCATTTTTCGCAAACTGTGTTCGTCTGCTATACCTTCTTCATCTATTGCAGTCGAAGCCAGTGAGCGATACAAATAGTCCTGTAATTTATTGCATACGATTGCGTTTCGTAAATCTTCATTTATTTCGGCGTTAGTAAAGAAACAACAACCCTGTCCACTTTCAATTCCTTTTTTGACATTTTCCTCTATACCAAACACTTTTACCAAATCCAAATCCAAATCCAAATTGGAAAACGAATAAATTTCTTCCACTGCTTCACGCACTAATCCTTTAATCGTTTTACCCGGAATAAAAGGCAGTTTGTTTTTATCTTTAATCATTAATAAATCCAAATCGGCTCCGGAAGACAACCCCGAACCGCAATGCCAATCGGTATAAAAAGTTATCACATATTTCATATCTGTACTCATTTCTTTTCCTCCTTCGATTTTGTTTTAACATACATGATTGATGCTAATGACAATATGTCATAATAGGGTATTGCTCCTTCAACAGATAAGTTTAGCGTTTCATATTTGGCATCAATTATCTCACATGCTTTTTCATTCACTGTTCTCAATCGTTTCATTTTTTGATTTGCCGCATCAACATTGTCAAACAATAGACTTAGCCATTGACGAATATGCGACTTAATGGCATTGCCTTCTTTTCCTTTTAACTGTTCAATATTATCCAATAATTCTTTAATCGTGTTTGTACAATTTTTATTTTTTGCATGTTTTCCACAATAATAAGGACCACATTCAAATGTAAGATTTGGTTGTGGCGTTAATTCTCTTTTCACAATTTCGTCAAAATCTTCAACAAAACTGTCCTGAACTTTGTGAAACATCAAACACGAAGGCGGTAAATCCGCATCAATTTTCTTTGCTGCTTTCTTCGCTCTTTGGCACAACTTTTCGGCTAATTCAACAGCATAATGAAATGGATAAGAAGATTTAACAAAAGCGATTCCGGCGCATGCGGTCAATCTGTTTGCTAATTTACTGTTTCCGGTATCCAATGTTTTCAACTGTTCTTTCGATTCTTTTTCAAAAGCGTCCAAAAATGTTTGCGTATAGTCTATTGCCATATCCGCACGACATACCAAAGTTAAATCGTCGCCTCCTAAAACGACCGGACGAACAGGAATTTTGCCTTTATCTTTTTCTAATTTATAAATCTCTTCTACTGTTTGAAAAGCTTTTTGAGCTGCTGTTTCCGTGATTTGACTTACCTGTTTCGAAAAGACTTTCATTTTGTCTTTATCTTTCCCTATTTCCCTGAAAATAGCGCCCATACCGTTACCGTCGGCATGTATAACAGCTATCCAGTCATTTTTACCGGTAATATCTTCAATATCGTATGCGATTTCGTCGTGCGACAGTTTTTTCCCAAATGATTTCTCAACCAATTTTCGAGTAGCCTGATGTTGTTGGATTTTCTTTTCCGAAGCCTCATCAATAGTCTCATTATCTTTGATTTTTACAGCAGGCAATCCGGTTGAAGGCGACCTGTAAATTGCCGTAAGCCCCAGTGTCACCGAACGCACAGGTTTATTACGCTGAATACGTAACCGTTTTTCCAACTCGTCAGCCTTGTCCGCATAATCCGACAAATCGGCATTGATCGTTACCACCGCTTGACTGATAGTGATTCCGGGAGCCATAGTCATTACTTCTTTCGGAAACCGCATCACTGCCTGTTCACAATCTTCGCGACTGTCGAAAATGTGCTTTATATTTCCTGCCGCCCTGACAACGGACTCCCCCGATTTAGCAAATTGGTCGAATGTATTACTGCAAATCTGTTCTACCAACTCGCTTGCACCTACAATCTCTTTCAACTTATTTGTCTGAAAGATAAAATCCTGTATCCCCTGTATGGATGCTCCATAGAGGTATCGTATATTTTTATTTTCCATAAATCTTATATAATATTATATTTTTTTTTGCAAAGATACATAATTACTTATTATTTCATAATTTCCACCTCATATTTTCCCATCCCATAAACCGTTTCATTTCCGACTCCAATCTCCGACATAAACCGAAGCAAAGCCGCATAGTCCCGAAAATACCCCGAATAAACCTGTTCTCCCACATATCCTGCTAACGGCATGTCATTTATCTTTCCTTTTTTTTGCGTATTTTGCAAGGTAAGGTATTTCATATTTACCGATTGCAGCAGGAGGCGTCCCGCATTTTCCAAGTATGCATCTATTAATTCATTATCAAATAGCGCCGGATTATATTCCTCTCTGGGAGTATATATTGCATACAACTTTTGCAAGCGGAAAAACGCCGACCGCGCCAACTGATAGAAACTTGGGAAACGGTTACATTTATCCTGATAACTCAACTGCGTATTCTTTTTGTTTCTCAACCGGAAAAGGATAACCGGCGTAATATACCGGACAGTGATTTCGGAAAACTCGTCCGGTTCGTTTTCGATGATAAAATCCGACAGACG
>JAIRNV010000193.1 GCA_031257875.1 Dysgonamonadaceae bacterium | reverse complement strand
GACAAGCCTGTCATTGACATGTTTAAGAACCTGTTTTAATACTGTGGGGTTATGCTGCCCATAGTAATTTATCCACCCCTGAATGACGGGGTTGATTTCTTTCGCAATATCAGCCAGTTCTGCAGGGTAGCCATTCCATCGCAGACTTCACGGGCTGAATCGCAGCGTTCAAAGATGCCGAACAATAGCGTTATTAACTCGTCATAGGTCGAAAACCACTTGTAATAACGGTCGCTTTGCGATTGCAATATCACGCGATTGAGTACCTCGATCGGTATCAATTTCAATATTTGCTTAAAAATCGGCTGTCCGATTAAATTTTTTGTCCTATCTTTGTCCAAAGTTGTAAATTTTATGTTTTGCAATGTCAAAAGTACAACTTTTCAGGGCGACTGTAAAAATTCGCCCTTTTTAAGGCTGAAAATTTAGTCGGTCAGTAGTGATTTTTTACCTAATTTTGACCCCGAAATCAAAACAATTAACGGTTTCTCTAAATAAACGAATTATTTATGTCGGTCAACTAATCATTAATAAGTTATGTTAAAATTTAAAACTTTATTATTTAATTGTTTGCCCAATGAAGCGCATCGCCGCTCACGGAAAAAGCGTTTACCGCGGACACAAAACCTTACTTTCATCATTGCAAGATGAAATACTTATTCCCAGCCCCTCCCGGCTCCCCCGAATGGGGGGAGTTTGGCGCAGCAAAATACTTAATCTCTGAGTTTTCCACAGCGAAATACCCAATCTCACTGTCACCGCTCCCCCCTTTCGGGGGGGCCGGGGGGGGCTTGGGAACCGTCGGCTTCTTCGACGGCGTCCACGCCGGCCACCGCTTCCTTATCAAACAGTTAAAAGAACTCGCCGCTTCCGAAGGCCTGCCGTCTGTCGTAATCACTTTCAGGCAACACCCGCAGTCTGTCCTGCAGGCGGGCTACAAATCCGCACTGCTCACTACACCGGACGAAAAACTCAACCTCCTGGCCGCTCTGGATATTGATTTCTGCTATGTGATCGATTTTACCAAAGAGCTTTCCCAACTCAGTGCACGGGATTTTATTTCGGACGTCCTGTGTAAACAATTATGCGTCAAACAGCTGCTGATTGGATATGACCACCGTTTCGGGAAAAACCGGGCAGAAGGTTTTTCCGATTATGTGAAATACGGGCGGGATTGCGGACTGAAAGTCGTTCAGGCGTCTGAATTGCCGGGCTTTGCCGGGCATGTCGGCTCAACGCTGATTCGGCAACAGTTGACCGAAGGCCGCACGGAAGAAGCCAACCGGTTGCTGACGTACAGTTACAGCCTGGAAGGCACGGTAATCGAAGGGGACAAAACAGGCCGGAGAATAGGATTTCCCACTGCCAACCTTGACGTGAACGACAAAAACAAAATCATTCCGAAAGAAGGCATTTACGCCGTTTGGGTGTATACAGGGACGGCAAAATATCAGGGAATGGCTTACATCGGCAAACGGCCGACGGTGGTTTCGGACGGCGAACAGCGCATGGAAGTGCATATTTTTGATTTTTCAGGCGATTTGTACGGGAAAACGCTCCGCATGGAGTTCGTAAAATTCCTTCGGGAAGACCAGTCGTTTAACGGGTTATCCGGATTAAAGGCACAGCTTTTGATTGATAAGGAAAATGCGGTCAAAGAATTGTCGCAGTACTGATGCAGGACACGGTTAATATTCTACCACGGAGGGGACACGGAGTTTTTTATTCCCCAAAAGTTATTTTTTCTTTCAACAGTTTTTTGCGCGTTTCTATCTTTAACCGCAGATATTCCATCGGCCTGTCGCCCTTTATTTTATTGCAGCTGCTGCATAACAGCTGATAGTTTTCGTAATAATCTCCGCCCCCTTTTGCCTTGGGAATGATGTGGTCTGTTTCCAGATTCCGGATGTCAAATGCACTTCCGCAGGCATTGCACAAACCGTTCTGTTCTTTGTACAGGCGTTCTTTTACCGGTGCCGACGGCGCTTCAAAGCGTATATCCGTCCTTTGCGGAATAAGCGAGGTATGTACAAAATCTTTAAAAAGTCCGGCATCGTTGCTTAATCTTTCAATCAATATGCTGACGGCCTGCTTTTCTATATCAATACCGATCCATTTTCTGCCGAGCTGCTGAGCTGCAACACAAGTGGTGGCGCAGCCGCAAAACGGGTCCATTACAATATCGCCTTCGTTGGACGATGCTTTGATAATGCGGTGAAGCAATGCGAGCGGCTTTTGGGTTGGGTAGCCGGTGGATTCCTTTGAATTCCCCTTTAACATTGGAATGTCCCACCAGTCTTCAGGTAATTTCCCTCCATCCTTTAATTCTACAATTCCCCCATCCGTCATCTTGCTTGCATTAGCGGCATAGCCTGCTCTGTCCATACTGCTTTGAGCATAAGGTACTCTAATATTGTCCCCATTAAAAGTCCAAGTGTCTCCTTTTGAATACCAAAAGATAACATCGTGTAATCTTGGTAATTGTCTTTGCTTTGGTGCAGAAGGTCTTTTATAGCACCATATTATTTCATTTCTAAAATTTTTCCTGCCAAAAAGTTCATCTAACAATGCTTTCAAATAATGGCTTGCCGTAGGGTCGCAATGCAGATACAGACTGCCGGTATCTTTCAATACGCGGTGCATTTCAACGATACGTTGAGCCATACAGGTTAAATACGCCGCCATGGCTTTGCTGTGCATCACGCCCGCCGCAGCAATAAATTCCGTCAATGCCGGATAATTTTCCGCTAACGTGTTAAGATATTCTTCATTAACATCCTGCCATGTCCACATATCTTTGAAACTCGAACCTGCCGCTTTGCTGCCTATGGGGGCAGAATAAAACCGCTTTGAGTTGAAGGGCGGATCTAAATATATCAAGTCAACCCAATTGCTGTTCAGTCCGTTTAATATGAACAGATTGTCGTTTGTATATAATGTGTTGGTAAAAGAACCGTTCATTTTGTGATTTTTATTCATTTTTATGCTGGCAAAGGTAGGAAAATTTTTCTAACCAGGCATTTGGTTGCCGTCCTGTCATTCCCGCTTTCGCGGGAATGATTTGCCGTGTTGATCCCTTCCTTTTTTGTTCCGGTGCATTGAAGCCCTTCAGGAATTGTTACGTGAATTCCGTTTAGAGTAAAAAAATCTGCGATTCGGGGAGAAAAAAAGAACAACAGTCAAGGTTCAAGTATACTTTAGTCGCCAAAGGCTTTTCGCCTGTAAAATCCAAGCAGGCCAATCGTGAGAATTACATATGCAGGCGTATCTGTTTTCGGAAAGGGACGTTTTTTTATTCAAAACGCGAAGCAATAGCCGAAGCAATGTTTTGAAATTCTTCCGAAGTAAGTTTCAGTTTGGGATTTGAAAAAATCATATCCGATTCCTGATTAAGGGGAATCAGGTGGATATGAGCGTGCGGCACTTCCAGTCCGATGACCGCAATCCCTACCCGTTTGCAGGGAATCGCTTTTTGTATGGCTTTTGCTACCCGTTTCGAGAAAACAAACATTTCTCCCGCCATCCGGTCATCCAAATCGTAAATATAATCTGCTTCCTTTTTAGGGACAACAAGCGTATGGCCTTTTACTAAGGGATTGATATCCAGAAAAGCATAAAAATCAGTATTTTCCGCTACAGTGTAGCCCGGTATTTCGCCTGCTATTATTTTACTGAAAACAGTCATAAGGCAATATCAACAATTTCAAAATTCATTATTCCGTTCGGAACTTTAATATCCACAATATCACCCACTTTCTTACCTAAAAGACCTTTCCCGACAGGAGTACCGATGGCGATTTTTCCCTGTTTCAAATCCGCTTCACTTTCGGAAACTAAAGTATAGGACATTTTTTGGTTATTCCGGGTATTTCGGATTGTAACTTTGTTTAAAATTTGCACGCTATCGGTTGATATTTGGCTTTCGTCGATCAAACGGGCGCTGGAAAGCAGGGTTTTTAAGCGTGAAATTTTAGCTTCCAAAATTCCCTGCGCTTCTTTAGCCGCATCATATTCCGCATTTTCGGATAAATCGCCCTTGTCACGGGCTTCCGCAATTTGTCTCGAAATTGCAGGACGCCGTTCCGTTTCCAAATAATTCACTTCCTCGAGGAGTTTGTTGTATCCCTCTTTTGTCAAATAATGTACAGCCATATCAAATTAAATGTTAAATATTAAAAATAAAAAGAATTCCGATCAATTCAGACCGGAACTCTATGTTTGTGAGGTCAAAGGTAAAGTGAATTTATTGTTTTTCCAAATTTTGAAGGATGTTTTATAACATTGCAGATTCAAGTTATAAAAGAGTGATTGGAACACAGACGGGACGGATAACACGGATTTTCACCGAATATTTCTTTTGGTAGAAAAACGTAATTATCGGCCGGTCAAAAATATAAAAACCTGTGTCTATCCGTATCATCCGTTTTATCTGTGTTCCTGTTGTTTCAAAAGAGTATGGTTTTGTGCATTGCGGGCAGGATACGGATAATAATCCCGTCAGGGATTACAGCTCGGTAGAAACGTTTGATTGCACAACGCCCCGCATGACGTCAGTTATGCGGACAAATGCCGCATCTCTGCGAGATGCCGGTGAAGGTGGGGGAACGCTATTTTCTACCGAGCTTTGCATCTCTGCGAGATGCCGGTTCACCGTTCACCACAAATCATTAATTTTTGATAAATCCGGATGCACAAAACCATACCGCGTAAAGTATAACAGCTGATTCGGTAGCGGCTGTCCGATAAAATTTGTATTTTTGCCCATGGTTTACTTTGTTTTGTTGTGATTACAAAGAGAACCTCAGAGCGGGGAAACTCAAAATTCCCCGCTCTTTATTTTTTACCGGATAGTAGTGAATTATTAACCGGTGCGTAACACGAGTTATATAATTAAAGGTTGGGAATAAGGCATCCAAACACCAGACATAGCCGCTGTATTTATCGCTTTTTATAACTCATTATCGCCCAGATGCCGAACAGGCCGGCAATTCCCAAAAGAACAAAAAACTGTGTGATCAATGCGAAAAACCCGCTGCCTTTCAGGTAAATCGCCCGCATCGCTTCCACAAAATACCGCAACGGATTGGCATAAGTAATAGCCTGCGCCCAGCCGGGCATACTTCTGACAGGCGTGAATATGCCGCTCATTAGCAACATAACAATCGTGAAGAAAAACATCACGAACATAGCCTGCTGCATGGTTGTCGAGTAGTTGGAAACAACCAGACCGAGGCCGGAGTAAGTAACCACAAACAATATCGCAAACAGGTATACCGTAAGCAGGCTTCCCGCAGGAATAAGGCCGTATATCAGCGCGGCAAGACCGAGACATACGGTCAGTATGAATATTCCTGTTATCCAGTAGGGTATAAGTTTGGAAAGGATGAACAGGGATTTTTTTACAGGCGTTACATTTATCTGCTCAATGGTTCCCTTCTCTTTTTCCCCGACAATGTTCAGCGTGGGGAGGAATCCGCATATTACCGTAAGCAGTATGACCATCAGGGCGGGGATAATAAAGGTTTTGTAGTCCAGACAGGGATTATAGCGGTATTGAGGATTTATCTCAATTATTCCGGACGGTGGCCCGCCAGATGGCAATTCTTCCCTGATGCCGTCCGAAAAATCCGAAAGTATCTGCGAGAGATAACTGGCGGCAAAAGCTCCTTTCGTACCGTTTACCGAATTGGGCGAGATCATTACCGTCGAATTGCCCCCACGCACCAAATCCTTCTCGAAACCTGCATCTATCTCTAAAATAACGTCCGAATCGTTGCGCTTTATGCTTTCCATCGCTTCGTCGCAGGTCGCGGCTGTTCCCGACAGACAAAAGTATTCCGATGCCGATATCTGTTCTGTCAACCGTTGAGAATAGACACTGTGATCATTATCCACGATACAGAGATTTATATCTTTCACTTCGAGATTGGCAACCCAGGGGAACACGAGCATAACCAAAACGGGATATGCGATGATAAGCCGCGGCAGAAACGGGTTGCGTCTTATCTGTTTAATTTCTTTTTCCAGTAAAAATTTTAATAACATAATTAGAAAAATTACGAGTTACAAATTACGAATTACGAATTACGAATTACCGTAATTCGTAATTTATTAACCTTACATCACTGTAATCTTAACTTAAATTTCTTTATACTTACCGCCAGAAGAAAAACCGCCATAAACAGGAGTATGATGAATTCTTTCCATACACAGGAAATTTCCAGCCCCTGTATCATCAGTTTTTTTACCGAAGCTATATACCACCGTGCGGGAATGATGCTGGAAACGGACTCCAGTATTTTCGGCATATTCTCTACCGGATATATCATGCCGGAGAGCAGCAGCGCAGGCATCATCAGCAGGACGCCTGAAATGAGCATTGCCGCTACCTGTGTTTTCACCAACGTGGAAATCAGCAGCCCCAGTGACAGGCAGACCAGAATATATAGAAGCGAAATGGCAGCCATCCATGCGACGCTCCCGGCGAATGGCACCTGAAGAACGAAAACCGCCATTAGCAGTATGGTAATCATGTTTGCACAGGAAATAACCAGATAGGGAACGGCTTTCGACAGTATAATGCACGGCGGCTTGACGGGGGAAACCAGCAGCAATTCCATTGTTCCTGTTTCCTTTTCCCGCACAATGGATATGGAGGTCATCATGGCGCATATCAGCATCAGGATAAGTCCCATCACTCCCGGAACGAAATTATAGGCGCTTTCCATCTGCGGATTGTAGAGCATTCGCATATCGGGAATAATCTGTCCTGAGGGAGATATTCCCGACATTTCCATTTGTGTTTCTCTTATTATCTGCGCGGCATAATTGATTTCCGTTATAGCGGTATTGGGGTCGGTAGCGTCGACGATGAGCTGTACGGCCGCCTTGCCTTCGCGGTAAAGTTTCTCATCGAACCTTTCATCGAAAGCGACTACCATATCGGCCGTTCCGTCGAGAAGAACCCGCTCTGTTTCATGTGAATTGCCGATAATTCCAACTATATTGAAATAATCGCTTGCGGCAAGTTTCTCCGTTATCTGCCGGGTAACCCTGTCTTTGGCAGGGTCGAGCAGCACCACGTTGATATTTCGCACTTCGGTAGTGATGGCAAAACCGAACAGAACAATCTGAACGATCGGCATTCCTATCAGTATCAGCATCGTCCGCCTGTCGCGGAAGATGTGCCGGAACTCTTTTTGTACAAAGGAAATAAACTGTTTCATATCGTATCGTTTCGTTTTGCCGTCTGTGCCAGCCGCTGAAATACATCATCCATAGAGGCGGCATTATACTGCCGTTTAAGATTCGACGGGGTGTCCAGCGCTTCTATCCGTCCGTCCACCATGATCGAAACCCGGTCGCAATATTCGGCCTCGTCCATATAGTGTGTAGTAACGAAAACGGTTATTCCACTGTCGGCGGCCTTATATATCAATTCCCAGAACTGCCGGCGTGTAAGCGGATCGACCCCGCCGGTAGGCTCATCCAGAAAAACGATTTCAGGGGAATGGAAAATAGCTGTCGAAAACGCCAGTTTTTGCTGCCATCCGAGCGGCAGGTCTTTTACCATCGTATTGCGTTCGGCGTAAAATCCCAGTTCCCGCAACATTTTTACCGTCCTGACCGCTATTGCCCGTCCCCGCAATCCGTAAATCGCCCCGAACAGCCGCAGGTTTTCCCTTACGGTCAAATCGGCGTAAAGCGAAAACTTCTGGCTCATATATCCGATGCTCCGCTTGATACTTTCCGTTTCCGTCATCATGTCGAAACCTGCCACCATGCCGCTACCGGAGGTGGGTTTGCTCAATCCGCACAACATCCGCATGACGGTTGTTTTACCAGCTCCGTTGGCTCCGAGGAAACCGAATATCTCGCCCCGTTCGATGCCGAACGAAATACCGTCTACCGCCGTAAAGCCGCCGAAACGCTTTGTGATGTTTTCTACCGTTATCGCTTTGTTTGTCATTGTTGCATAAGATATATAAAACAATCCTCGACCGTGGCCTCCATCCGGCGTATCTCCATGCCCTCCATCTTCGGCGTTTCTTCCGTCCGGAAAATCACACGCAGGCTTTCCCCTGATATGTAGCACATTTTTATATCGTTCCGCGCTTTCAGCGTTTCGAGCAGGCGGTAGTTATTGCCCGAACGGGCGGCATACAGTTTTTCGGGGTAGGCGGCCACCATCTTTTCAGGGGTGTCGATACTCAGTATACCACCGTTCTGCATCAGGGCAATCCGGTCGCACAAAGTAGCCTCGTCCATACAGGGCGTGGAAACGAGTATCGTCATTCCCTGCTCCTTCAATTTTTTCAGCATCTGCCAAAACTCCCTGCGCGAAACGGGATCAACGCCGGTTGTCGGCTCGTCGAGCATCAGCACCTTCGGGCGGTGTATCAGCGCACAACTCAAAGCCAGTTTTTGCTTCATGCCGCCGGATAACGCACCCGCCCTGCGCTTTCTGAACGGCTCTATCTGTCCGTAAATGTCCCTTACCAGATTGTAGTTATCCGCAACCGCAGTACCGAACACCATAGCGTAGAAATTCAGATTTTCCTCCACCGTCAAATCCGGATAGAGCGAAAACCGTCCCGGCATATACCCGATCATCCTGCGTATCTGCCCGAAATCACGCACAACGTCCAGCCCGCCTATAGATGCTCTGCCGCTATCCGCCCCTGTAAGCGTGGCAAGGATGCGGAAAAGCGTGGTCTTTCCCCCTCCGTCAGGCCCAATAATGCCGAATATCTCTCCCCGGTTTACTTTGAAACCAACACCTTTCAGGGCTTCTGTTCCGCCGTAGTTTTTATGTAAATCTTCCGCCGTGATCATTTCATATCCTTTTATTGATCGAAAGCCACCTCGCCATACATCCCGATTTTCAGGCAACCGTCGTTGGGAACGGCTATCTTAACGGCATAAACAAGATGGGCTCTTTCGTTCCTGGTTTGTATGGTTTTAGGCGTAAATTCGGCCCGGTCGGAAATCCAGACTATCCGCCCTCCGTATTCCCGCCGTTCCCTGTCGCCGTAATCGGCATAAACCTTTACCTGCCGGCCTGACTGCACTTTCGTCAGATGGTCGGAAGTGATATAAGCCCGCAGATACACGGTTTCCAAATCGGCAATCCTGTAGAGCGGGCGGGCGGGAGAACTGACCTCATACACTTCGGCGTATTTTTTCAGCACCGTACCGGTTACAGGATTCACGATGCGGCATTTCGCCAGTTTATCCTCTATCTGCGCCACCTGAATATCAACCGTCGAACTCTGTTCTTCGAGGCTTCCGACAGTTGATTGCAGCAAATTTATTTGAGCCGACAGCCTTCCTTCCGCCATCCGCAGATGTGCGTTAACCTCGTCAAGTTGCTGTCCCGTGGCGGCATCGCCCCGGATAAGGTTCTCAATACGGGCTTTTTCCGTCCGAAGCCGCGCTATTTCCTCACGGGTGGCCGTGATTTGTTTGTCCACGTCAGGGCGACTCACCTGCAACGACCGCCGTGTACCAAGCAGTTGCAGTTTTTGAAGATAAAGCTGTGTGGTGTCGATAACGCCGACCTGTGTTCCGGCCTTCACGACCTGCCCTTCCTCAATGTTGAATTGCCTTATCACTCCCGACGCTTCGGAAGAAATAAGGATTTCTGTCGCCTCAAAAGTTCCGGCGGCGTCGTATTGCAGTTTGTTGTTGTTGCATCCTGCCGCAAGCAGCAGGGAAAGGATCAGGAATACTGATTTTTTCATCGTTTTTTATATTTTTTACTGTTGTTTTATTACGGGTGAATTTTCAAGTTGTCGCAGTGTCATTGCGAACTGCGAAGCAATGAAGCAATCCGGAAATATTTAAAATAACTCTGGATTGCTTCAGGCTTCGCCCTCGCAATGACAGCTGCGATTATTTAACCTTGCGGCCGTTATTACCGGATGTAGTTTGCTGTTGATACAGATACATAAGAAATTCTGTTTCATGGTGCACTTTGGTCTGCCGCGCAAGATGCTCCGCATTAATATCATTAAGCAGGTCGGTCATGGTGCAGGCCCCGTTCCCGTATCTGGTTTCCGACGCTTTTTTTATTCTTTCGCGCAGGCGCACTATCTCGTCGTCCTTGCGGATAAGTTGCCGGCAACGCTCTATCTCTCCGTCCTGCCTGCTCAACTCCAGATGGGTATTCATAAGAAAAGTCTGTTGCAGGGCATCGATCATCCTGTTGCTTATTTTTATTTTATTGCGCTCGTTGTTTTTGGTGTATAGCCCGCTGCTACTCCACGACAGGCTTATGCCAGCCACCATCAGATAATCCAGTTTGTTGCCGCCGATATGGATGCCGGGCGTCATACCCACCGCATAACCCCGCAATCCTATCTTTGGCATATAAGAGGAGGTGACGGCGAGATTGCGGGCGTCGTTCAACTGTCGCCGACTCTCGAAAAGCCGCAGTTCGGGGCGGTCAACCGGCATGGCGGCAGTGTGTTGAACGGTTGCGGGCTTCTCGAACGTTGTTTGAGATGTAATGTCCTGCCCTGTCATCAGGCCGAGCATTCTGCAATATGCCCTGCGGCAGGCCTGCAAATTGATAAGGGTCTGTTCCGTATTAAGGATTTCCACCGCTATTTTATCCATATCCGACGGATAGGCTATTCCGCTCCCGACCGACGCTTCTGCCCGGCGAAAACCGGAACGGAGCGTTTCCATCAGAATATTGGTCTGCCGGAGTTGTTCGTCGATAAGCAAAACGCCGAAATAGAGTTGATTGACCCGCTCCCGGAGCTGGTACAGTTCCACTTCTACCGATTCCCTTTCAGTGTCGGCGGCAGCATCGGCCATCCTGCGCTGTGCTTTGGAATTGCCTCCGTCCCATATCGTCTGCGACAGGCCGGCAATTCCGGCGAATTGATGATTGCCATTCCCCGTTGCCGTTCCCGGCAATGCTATATCGGGAATCCCTTCCGTAATTGAGGCCATTCCCGTAATGCTGAATTGCGGCAACCATGACCGCGCCGCATTGGAGAGGTTCAGTTCTCTCGAATTTTCTATCAGTTCGAGCTGGCTGACCAAAGGATAATTCTCACGCGCCATCCGCTGGCATTCGTCCAGTGTTTGCTGTCCATAATTTTCGGAACAAAATCCGGCAAAAATAAAAAAAATCGTTATTACTCTTCTCATATCTATTCTTGTTACATTAATAACTCTTGTTATTCACAGGCGTCGGGTTTTGCCAATCATTGCGTGATGCGTAACATCGGTTATTAACCGATGTTACGCAGCCGTCCGTAAAGGCCGATCAATAAGTACGTATTTACCCGCAGCATATCCTTTTTCAATGAAAACATCTTTGGCTACTTGCAGTATGACCTGTTCCGTGTTTTGATTTTTTTCAATCATTCCGATAATTATTATGGTAATAGATTAGTTTATCCAGCAGTTTCCTTGAGTTCTTTTTTATAATAAAAGAAACGATTGGATACAAAATGTATTTAGTGAATGCAAAATTAATTATTTCAAACTCATGAGTAAACATTATTTTTGTATATTCCCCAGAAACCGATATTTCCCACGTTGCTTCCAGCCGTTTCAAAGGGAATTTTGGACCGAGTTCTTCCGTTCTTATGGTAAGCTTTTGAGCATCCGACTGTAACTTAGTCTTCCATTCGTAGAGTTCTCCTTTTTTCTCCGAAAAAAAACCTTTATTCATCCGAGCCTTAACAGACCATATATTTCTATCAATCTCTCTTGTTTCTATATAGAAAGGAAAAATAGCAGGATAAGCCTGTATATTTGTAAGGATACTGTATATGTCGGCAGAACCGGCATTTAAACAGATATGAATTTGAACCTTAAACATTTCCTTCTATATATTTTTTATAAAGTCGCAGGTCTTTTTTATTGTGGGCATATATGAAAAAGGGACCAATAACCAGTAGTCCGAAAATATACCCTAAAATACAGTATTTAACTTTGAATACATGAGTTAATAACAATTCAACCTGCCCGCCGGAGATTTCATTTACTTTCCAGACCCCCTTGTTACTTACTAACGGCCATGGCGTTTTAATCTGATTGTATTCCACTTCGTTTTCAGCGGGTTTATAATTGGTTTCGGTAACCATTTTAGCCAAAACACCGTTGATCTCGCTGTGTAAAATTCTTTTGGCATAGTTCCCTTCTTTCTCCAGAAACTCTATCTTCTTTACCGCAGGGATAAATACCGGCCATTTCTCACAGTCCAGTATTGCTTCCAGCGTTTTTTCTACCGAAGCATTGATCCTTTGCTTATTGACAACTTTAACCAGCATCATTTTACTTTTCCCGATAAAAATTTAATAAAGTCGGCATATCTGCTTAATTTTGGATAAAGCGCAGGAGTTCTCTTTTTAAAGTCAACATAACTATTTCCAAAACGTTTAACGAGTTCGGGTTCTTCATAAAAAACCAGCCAGCCTGCCTGATTGCATGTAAAAAGGAATGCCAGTATAAACGAGACCCATGAACCGCTAAAAAACGCACCAGCCCAGGCAATCCGATTCATCGCCGAATAAACAGGGTGCCGGATGATACCGTGAATGATTGATTCAATCATCTTATTTTCATCGGGATGATAGACGTAATACATAAACAGATTATCTGTTCCAAATATTTTGCGGGCGCGGATATGCAAGGTGATACCGGTTAATATCAGGTATGCCGCGAATATGTAACGCAGATTAAACCACGGATTATCAACCAAAGGAGGCTGACAGACAAAATAGCTGTGTATTGTTCCCATGTATACAAAAGGAATAAAAGTTACATGAAACCGGAAGAATGCTTTACGATAAGCGGCAGTATTTGAATTTTTGACCAGCAGTTTTTTCTTGGATGTGTAAAAACCGCCAAGCCCCACTAAAGCCAGTAAAACAATAATGAATTGAGAAATTACCGGTGCAAACGGACTGACAGGGTCTACCAAATAAAAAAATGTACCTGCTACAGTTAGAAAACAGACTGTTATTATGTAAAACAGTACTTTGTTACTTGTTTTGTTGTTGAAAACAACCTTTTGCAAAAAAACTTTATTGTCCATTGAATATGTTTTTTAGTCAGTTAAAAATTGCTACCGTGCGGCACCATCCGGCGCTTGCGTTTTCAATGTGCACCGGAAATGAACATACAGTGAAACCTTTTCTTGCAGGAAGTTTGTCGAGATTTGCCAGTTTCTCGATATGGCAATATTCATATTTACGTCCCAACATGTGTGTTGGCCATAAGTGCTGTTTGTTTCTATCCCTTAAATAGGAATTAACCATAACGGACGCCGGTAAATCCAAACTGTAACTGTCTATTCCTATCACTTTCACTCCCTGATTTATTATCCACTCAACGCCTTCGGGCGCTAATCCGGGAGAATCTAAAAGATAATTATCATGATCCCAAAACTTATCCATTCCTGTCCTGATCAAAACTATATCATACGGCTTAATCCGGTAATCAATAGCCTTTAATTCATCCTTAATATCATTTAGCGTGATTATTTCCTTCTTTCCCTTGTGTCCCATGTCGAGCAATACTCCATCACTGAAAAACCATTCCAGTGGCAGTTCGGAGCATGTTTTAGCCTTTTTCCCTTCACAGGTTGGCCCGTAATGGGATGGCGCATCTACATGTGTTCCCCTGTGCGACATTGTTTTAATGTTGTCCCAGCTTAAACCCAGACCATCAGGGAAATCTCCGGCCGATACCTTCTTTACACCCAATAGAAAAAGCAGGTAATTCCAAAATGTTTTCAGCGGTTTGCCTTTATATGTCAAACCTTCCAGTCCCAACAGAAGCGCCCCCAGTTTATAACCGACATATTTAATCGTAGAAGACTGAGGTTCCATCGCTTTATTTTTTATCGGTATGCTCAGGTCGATAATCTTCATATCCTGTTGTTTTTTATTAATAAAAGACTGATTCGCCCGCCAACAATATCCCGCTGGATAACAAGAGAGTATCTTAACTCTTTCTGTTTGTTTTTCCAATTAAAAAACGCTTTGTATAAATCCAGTACCCGCTGGTTGTAAAAGTCCGGATTATTAGCAGGTATGATACCTGCCAGCATACATCTGGATGCAACATATATTTTCAGATTGCCGGAACCGCTCAACATGTCGCCGGTTAGAGCAGTAGGAATATAGATAAAATTCTTTTTACCGTGAAACAGCTTGGCCAATACCGATAACTCGGCAATATCATATTCTCCCGTATTATTTATTCCTGGTATTACCAAATCAATACTGTCAACAGTAAGTTTCGCATCCGACAGGCACTTGACAATCGAATCTTCCAGCACACTGCTGAAACTTTCGCGGCATTCAAACAGCGATTCGCTGTCGTTGACATTGCGAGAAGATATTATTTCTATCGAAGAACCGGATTTTTCATTGGATGCTAACAATACACATACAGCTCCGCTGGAATAAAAATATTTTTTTGGCATGAAAACAGAATTTGTTCCGTTATTTTTCGGCATCATATCGGATATGACCGCTTCATCCAGATTCTCTCCTCCGATAGATAGCAAAAGACTGTTCACTCCACGGTCAATGTTTTTAGCGCCTTCGATTACACAGTCTATTCCAGAACATGCACCCGAACAGACAGATGCATTCTCTCCTTTGGAAGAAATAAGGATTGACATCTCGCCGGAAGCAGCGCCATAATAAAATGATACACCCGTATACATGGATATTTCGTTTTTGTTGCCGGAACTGATCAATGCCCTTATCTGATCCATGCCAAACTGCAACTGTGCAAACAAACTGCCTGTAAAAACACCAATCTTTTCCCTGTCGAGGGAAGACAGGTACGACTCACTCCCGTTTACCGCTTCATTTCCAGCCATCAACTCATAAACCACCTGTTTGTCCATCCGGCGGAAAAATTTGGGGTCTATATTATTATTTCCCGTGTCTATAGGAGACACGCACTTGTTAATCCCGTTCTGATGAATGATTTCACATTCAGGAGACTCATTTTCACATATATGTTCCCATATTTTGTTTTTATCCCCTATAGGTGATACGATTCCAAATCCTTCTATTTTGACATTCATGGCATTATTTGACTCTTTTGAGCAGTAAAGCATTGTTTGATCCTCCAAATCCTGTTGCTATTTTAATCCCATAATCCGTGTCAATTTTTGCACACTGATTAGGCACGCAGTCCAAATCACACTCGGGATCAAATTCCTTGTAATTTATTGTTGGCGGCGCGACGCCTTCCTTTAGAGATTTTGTCAATGATATGAGTTCAAGGGCTGTCGATCCGCCGAAAGCATGCCCCAGCATACTTTTTATGCTGCTTAATTTTATCCTGTGAGCATGTTTGCCAAGTGATCTTTTAATTGCTTTGGTTTCCGCCGCATCATTCCTATATGTACCTGTTCCGTGGCAACTGATATAGCCGATATCCCCTGGCTGCAGGCCGGCCTCTTTAAACACCGCGGTAATCGTATCTCCATACCTGACAGCTTCGGGATCGGGAGCTACTATGTGAAAACCGTCTGTATTGGCTGCATAATTGACAATCTCGCCGAGTATCTTCGTACCTCTTTGCACAGCATGTTCATAGGATTCCAGTACCAGCATTCCGGCTCCTTCTCCGAACACCATTCCCGGTCTGTTTTTGGAGTATGGCTGGCACGCTTCCGAAGGATTGCCTTTCCATCTTGATGTGGATTTTATAAGGTAGAAACTGAGATAATTAATTTTCGAGATGGGAGCATCGCCGCCACCGGTTACGATTACATCGGCAATACCGTCGCGAATATCGCGGAATGCGTTTCCTATGCTTTCACCGCCTGCACTGCAACTGATACAGTATGATTTCATCGGGCCGTTGGCATGAATGAATTTACCTATAATCATAGGCCATACGCCGGGTGTGCACTGAAACAGATTGTGTGTGGAAAACTTCTCGCCTTCGTTATATAACTTTTGCGCCTGGTTATATGCGGAAACATGTCCGGCTGTTGTTGTTCCAACATACACGCCGACCCTGTCACGACTAATGCGTTCGGTATCTTTGAATAAGCCGGCCTGTTCACATGCCTCGTGTGTTGCCGTCAATACGAATTGCATTGCCCGGTCAAGATAGGGAGCATACCGGTCGGCCTGCACAAAATGATCCGCAAAATTGAAATTCTTCAATAAAGCCCCGTAAGGCGTATATATTTCTTTGTCCAAACCAATGTTAAGCAATTCAATTTTACTTTTCCCCTGAATTAAATTATTCCAAAATGTCTGCACCCCTACACCGAAAGGGGAAACAGCTCCCATGCCTGTAATCACAACTCTTTTCTTCATAATGCCTGTTTTATATTCAATCAAACATATATATGTATTTAGAGATAAAAAATAAATAACATGCAGCGATCAACTCCGAGAAACTCTGTGTTCAATTATTTTAACACGGAGTTTCTCGGAGTTGTTTTCACGGAGTAACACGAAAAGAAAATTTATAACTGTTATATCCTGTTTATTTTGCATTACTTAATGAGAGGTTTTTTGTTACTGCAATCAACTGTTTATGATAATCGGCCACATGTTTGTCAATGATTTTTTTAATAAACAGGAAAAAAAACTTTATAAACACGTTCTTTACAGTAAAATTCCTGATTATATAGAAGTGGGAGATATAGGCATCCTCGTTAACAAAATACCATACGGAGGCCATTTTGCTTACAAAAGGAAACGTTGGCTTTTCATGGCAATATTCAATGCGTAAATCATTGATATTGTAAGTCAGGATTATTTTCGATTTATAATATTTTCCAAGCAGTTTTTCATAAAGATAAAACGAGACGGAATTATCTTTTGATTCAATAACTTCGACCTTTTTGATTATCGGAAAGTTCACCACCTGCCAATTTTCCGGCTTACACATGATATTGAACATCTTCTCAGCCGATATCGGCAATGGCATATCGTGTAACAGAAAGTAATCTTTCGAGTCTTGCCTGAGTTGTTTAACCGTATCCTTTATGTCCATGCCATTATCATTTGTTGTTCATAAACCAGTTCACGGAATCCTTAATGGCTTCATCAACAGAAGTATATTTGATGCCTAATTCTTCTTGCGATTTAGACGTGTCATAAAACATTTTCTTTCCGGACAACTGTACTCCCCGGGGTGTTACGGCAGGCTGTTTTTTCGTTAAAAATCCGAACATTACAGCTACCCAGGCGCCCAGTAATGCCACAAAATACGGAACCTGTTTGATTTTCGTATCCGGTTTGTACTTTAGAAGTTTTTGATAAAATTCTTTCAGCAGGAGATTTTCGTTTCCAATAATATATTTTTGCCCTGTCCTGCCTCTTTGAAGCGCTAAAATGTGGGCTTTGGCAACATCATTGACATGGACAAAATTAAAGCCCCCGTTTATATACATTTTCATTGAGGAATTGAGGAAAGATTTTATCATCATTCCCGTAGAAGTAGGTTTGAAGTCATACGCCCCTAATGGTAACGACGGATTAAGTATGACCACCGGAATAGCGTATTCCATATAATACCGCAATACAATTTCTTCTGCCAGCACTTTCGATTTTTTGTAGTGACTGCTGATTTTCCATAAATTAAATTTGGTATTCTCATTTGAAAGACATTTGTAATCTTTATCTTTACCGATCGTGGCTGCGGAGCTGGTATAAATAAATCTTTCCGGTTTGTTTTCTACTACGGCCTTACAGATATTCTCCGTGCCGGTCACATTCGTTTCGTATATATCGTTTCGTAAAGAGGTATCAAATGTAAACAGCCCTGCCGTATGGATTACAATATTACAACCTTTCATTGATTTTCGAACATCTTCGTAATTGCGTATATCCCCGGATACATATTCGGCATTTTCATGTACCAGTATATGATTATCAGTTCTTGTAAGCATTCGTACCGTATAACCTGTTTTCAAAAGCTGGCGGGCAATATTGTAGCCGATAAAACCGGTAGAACCGGTTAAAAATATTATTTGTGCCATAAATATCAAATCAATCTTTTTGCTTTAATGCCATGTTTGACATTTCTGTTGGCAAAGGTATAAAAAAGAATAATATCAATGGAAAGAAAAATCCTGTAATTAACATTCATTAATGATAATTATGATAATTACCGACGAAAACTCATGTCTTTTCGCCGGAGAATTTCAGTTTTGCCGGAATCTCAAAGAACTTTTTTAACGTGCAACAATTTAAATGCACCCCACTGAAGGTTGTAAATTAAACAAAAAGTATTACTTTTGCAACCCAATAAGTTCGTTACGTTTTTTTATGAAACCGATTGTATTTATCATCCTATTCTTTTTTTCCTGCTGCTTCGGGACTGTTGTTTTCGCTCAAGACAAGCAAAACAGGAAACAGGCTGCGGTAGCGGAAGCGCTTGCCGTACCGGAAATGACACTGGCTAACAATAAATTAACATTAAAGAACGCACAGGCAGGACGGCGGGTCGAAATATTTACCATCCTCGGAAATAAAGTTCGGCAAATAGAAATCCAAACGCCGGACGGGGAGTATGAACTGAACCTTCCGCGAGCTATTTATATTTTCAAATTAGACGGTGTTGTGAAAAAATTTGTCGTCAGGTAAGGTTAATTTTTCCAAAATGCCGGTATAAACAGAATCAGTACCGTAAAAATTTCCACACGCCCCACAACCATCAGAAAAGCCATATACCATTTGGCAAATGCCGATATACCGGCAAAACTGCCGGAAGGTCCGGTTTCCGCAAAGCCAAGCCCCGTATTGCCAAGCGATGACAATGCCGCAACCAGGGCTTCCATAAAAGTCATTCCCGAACAAACCAGTATTCCCCAACTGACAAAAATAATCAAAAGATAAAGAAAAGCGAATGCCAGCAGGCGCTGAACAGTCTCGAAAGACAGGGTTTCCCCGTTGATGCGCACAGGAATAACAGCGCGGGGATGCGTCATGCGCTTAAATTCGTGGAATGTGTTTTTTATCAGAACAACTACGCGTATGACTTTCATCCCGCCGCTGGTCGAGCCGGCGCAACCGCATACAAACATCAGAAACATAAACGGAATCCAGTAGGCCGGACTCCATTGAACCGAATCTCCCGTTGAAAACCCCGTGCCGGTAATGACGGAAATGACCCGGAAAAAAGCGATGCGAACCGAATCGGCTATATGCGTCCATTCCCGTCCCCACTGCAAACAAACGGCTATAAAAGAACCCGTCACTAAAATGATAGCCGCAAACCACCGCAATTCTTCATCGCAAAAAAACTTTTTGATTTTTCCCTTAAACAAAAAATAAAGCAGCGCAAAATTGGTGGCGCCGGTCAGCATGAAGACACAGGTAACGGTTTCTATATAAACAGAGTCCCAGTAAGCGAGATTTGACCCTTTGGACGAAAATCCACCGGTTGAAATGGTGGAAAAAGCATGGCAAACCGCATCAAAAGCGCTCATCGCGCCTGCTATCAAAAGGACAATCATCACGCCGGTGAGAGATACATAAATAAGCAACAGCCGCAGAGCCATTTCATTGACGCGCGGACGGAATTTGTCGTGGGTAAGTCCCGTCGTTTCCGAGTCGAACAAATAAGCGGCGCCTCCGCCCATCAAAGGAAACAGCGCCAGCGAAAACACAATTATCCCAAGTCCGCCCATCCATTGTATCAGGCTGCGCCAGAAGAGGAGGCTTGCAGGCAGGGATTCGACGTTGTTGAGGATGGAGGCGCCGGTGGTCGTTATTCCCGAAGTCGATTCGAAAACGGCGTCGGTGAAAGAACCCGTCTGACCGCTTAAAAGGAAAGGCAATGCGCCGAAAACGGCAAACGATATCCATGCAAAAGTTACACTGAGGCAGCTTTCTTTTTTTTCAACGATTTTAAATTTGGTTTTGAAGTCGGAAAAAAAGAAAAGCGCCCATCCTGCCGATAGCGTGATAATTCCCGAAAGAATGAAAATTTCAACCGCTTCTTTCAGATAAAAGGATACGCCTGCCGTGAAGAACATGAAAACCGATTCCAGCATTAGCGTTAATCCGGTAACGCGAAATACAAATTTCCAGTTGACGGATTTCATATTATTCCAGTTACGAGTTACGAGTCAATACCTTGTTTCCACCGCTTTCCAGTCAATGATTTTCCAGAGGGCTTTCAAATGGTCGGCGCGGCGATTTTGGCAGTCTAAATAGTAGGCATGTTCCCAGACGTCGAAGGTTAAAAGCGGTTTCAATCCTTTGGTTACGGGATTTCCGGCATTGCTTTCTTTGGTGATGGACAGTTTGCCGTCTTTGTCCGCGGCAAGCCAAACCCAGCCGGAACCGAACAGGCCGACACCGGCTGTTTCAAATTCTTTTTGGAAGTTTTCAAACGAGCCGAATACGGCATCAATAGCATCCGCTAATTTTCCCGAAGGTTTTCCGCCTCCGTTGGGGGAAAATTGCGTGAAATAAAAGTTGTGATTTAACACTTGCCCGGAGTTGTTGAAGATAGCTCCGTCCGATTCTTTGACAATCGTTTCGAGAGTGGCGTTTTCAAAATTTGTACCCTGAATCAGGCTGTTCAGGTTATTTACGTAAGTTTGAAGATGTTTACCATGATGGAAGTCAATGGTTTGTTTTCCGATTACAGGTTCCAGGCCGTCCGGTGCGTAGGGTAATTTTACCAGTTCAAATTTCATATTATCTTATTTTATTATAGTTTCGACAAAAGTAGCAAGAAATTTGTAATTTACCCCTGTTTTTTTCTTCTCTTTTTATTTAAAACCGGTTATGCATTGCCCGGAATTGCATACTATGCCCCGAAAGCACGCGGGCGCTCCTTCTCGTTCCCGCCAGTACTCCGTATACCGTTTGCCGGCTCACGCCCAGTTCCATGGCCGGCGCCCAATGTCGTCAACTCCTCTCCGGCGGTAGCGGAATCCGTTTGATGGAGTTATTCACAGATTACGCCTAATGCCGTCAACTTAAGGCGGGGTCAAATCTGTTTTGAACGCGAATTACACAAATTGATTTGATAAAATTCAAATGTAAAATGTGCGTAATTTGCGCAATTCGCGTTCAAAACAATCCTTAATCAATTATACTTTGTCCCCGCTCGACGTTGCCCTGCGCTATTGATACAAGGCTTTCAGCCTTAAGTTGACGACATTGGGTTACGCCTGACGGCGTATTGCATACAAAGTTTTAATGCGTTGTTTCTTCCCATACAACAGGCCAAATCTTTTTTTGAGGCGCTATGAAAATTCAATATAGTAAGATTGTGCGATTTATCGGTTAGATTTAGCCATACAATAATTTTTTTTGTAAAATAAAAAAAACTATAACTTTGCAGGAAATTTTATCAAACAGAAATGACAGAAGTAAGAACATATCACTTAATTTTCAAAAATAAATTATCTGTTGACATCAACAGAAGGCGCGTTGACGTCAACAGAAGATTCGTTGACGTCAACGAAAGACTTGTTGACGTCAACGGAAGACTTGTTGACGTCAACGAAAGACTTGTTGACGTCAACGGAAGACTTGTTGACGTCAACGGAAGACTTGTTGACGTCAACGAATCCTATAAATATATCTAATAAATTACCGTTAATATGAAAATTAGAAAAGATTATATTTCAAGAAAAAAAGATGCCGATTTAGTGCCGTGGAGCGCCAATTTTTACGCGCAGGTATCCGCTAATGCGCAGGCATGGGGTATTACACCCCAAGAAGTTGCCGACCTGCAAGCTGCCAATGCTGCCTTTGCCGAGTTTCAAAAGTAGGCCGACAGTCCGGCGAAAAATGCCATTATTGTGGTGCAAAAAAATGATGCGCGCAAAAATCTTGAAAGCATCATCCGCACGCCGGCAGATTTCCGGCTAAGGAATCCCGTTATTTCCGATGCCGAACGGATTGCAGTGGGACTTCATGTGCGCGACACCAGGCCGACAGCCATCAATGTTCCAAAGTTATGTCCCGGAGTTATCATCAAGGTAGTGGGTTTTCGCCGCCTGAAGGTTTTTTTCCACAACATGAAAACAAAAGGTAAAGGAAAACCTTACGGAGCAATCGGCGCCGTTATTGTCTACGCCATGCTTGACGCCCCGCCGGCCGGTATTGACGCTCTTACCCGCAGCGTGCCGGCTACCCGCACACCGCATATCCTCGAATTTACGGAAGAAGAACGCGGGAAAAAAACGGTTTATATCGCTGTCTGCCGGTAAAATGGAAAGGGCGAAAAGGGACCCTTTAGCGAAATTGAAAAGGCTATTGTGCCGTAATTAATGATCGGTGATTAACGGTACTTCAATCTCACTGTATCATTGCGACCTCTACCCGGCGTAGCGGGGATGCTACACCGGGCGGGGGCTGATTACAACTTAAAATAATATTAAAAAAAATTATAAAAAAAAACATGTGTAAATTATTAAAAAACAACGCTGTTTCGTGTATGTCCGGAGGATATAAAACAATTTTTACTCAAGGCGTACTTACTGCTTTTGAAGATAATGAATTTATAGCGGAAGCTTATGCCGGTTGCTCATCGTCTGCTTTAATTGCAGCTTATGCAGCTTTTGGGAAAATAAAAGAATTTGATATTTCCTTATGGACAGACGGTTTAAAAATAAGTAAAATCGAGGGAAACAGCCAAAGCAATGCAATCATACATTCAATAACCCAAACATTTCCCGTCATACGGAAAGAATTATGGCTGCCGGCAGCGCGCAGGTTATTAATAGCAACCAGTTATGTAAAAACCGGAGAAGCTGAGTCCGTAACCCAAACGGAAAAGGCTAAACGATTCGGACAGAAATTATTGATAGAAGCTTCAAGAAATATTACAACATGGAAAGATGATAATCTCGAACTGCATCTCTATGATACAGTAAAAGATGACAGAACAAAATTATTATCCCCCGAAAATTTTGAAGCAGTTGCATACGCTACCACAAGGATGTTGCATGCATGGCATATCCCGGCTTATATTGAAGGGAAAGCTTACATAGACGGCAGTTACACATCGCTTTGTCCGGCCGTTCCCTTGAAAAATCTCGGTTATCAATATATAATATGCATTTTAACCGAACATGACAATAAAAAGACAGATATTTTTTCCGCAGATGAAATTCCGTCTGCTATAGACAATTGTAAAATAGATTTTATCCGGCCGGATGTGAATCTGAAAGAAATGGGTGTTGATTATTATGCAGCTACAGAAGAAAGTTTGCAAAAAGTATATATGTATGGCTATGAAAAAGGGTTGGAATTTTTAAAATCTATTGAATGACTGTATTGTGATATTAAATATTAATCCTTATTTTCAAATAACGGTTTTCAGATAAATCATTAATCATTAATCATTAATCATTAAAAAAAAAATGATCGACAAAAACGTTTTTGAAAATAAAAAAGCAGCCTATTATACTTTAGGCTGCAAACTCAATTTCGCCGAAACTTCCACCATCGGCAGGCAACTGGCCGAACAGGGTGTCCGCAAAGCCTTGCCGGGCGAAATAGCCGATATTTGCATTATCAACACCTGCTCCGTCACGGAACTGGCAGATAAGAAATGCCGCCAGGCCATCCGGAAAATCGGCAGGCAGCATCCCGGCGCTTACGTGGTTGCGGTGGGGTGTTACGCACAGTTGAAGCCGGAGGAAGTGAGCAGGATAGAAGGCGTCGATTTGGTTTTGGGGACAGGGCAAAAGGCGGAAATCGCCAAATTCCTGCATAACTTCGCCCACGCCCGCAATGACGGCAGGGTATTTGTTTCGCCAGTCGCGGATATTCACACATTTACGCCTTCCTGCTCAAAAGGCGACCGCACACGCTATTTCCTGAAAGTCCAGGACGGTTGCGATTATTACTGTTCATACTGCACCATTCCCTTTGCCCGCGGACGCAGCCGCAACGGCCCTGTTGCCGGCCTGGTGGAAATGGCCGGGAAAGCGGGAAAAGACGGCGGAAAAGAAATCGTCCTGACCGGCGTAAATATCGGCGATTTCGGCAAATCGACTGGGGAAACTTTCCTCGATTTACTGAAAGCGCTGGACAGGGTCGAATCCGTAGAACGGTTCCGGATTTCTTCCATCGAACCCAATTTGCTGACAGACGAAATCCTGGAATTTGTCGCCCAGTCCCGGCGATTTGCCCCGCATTTCCATATCCCGCTGCAATCCGGCTCCGATGAAGTTTTGAAACTGATGCGGAGAAAATACGGCACGCATCTGTTTGCCTCCAAAATTCATAAAATCAGGGAATTATTGCCGGACGCCTTTATCGGCGTGGACGTAATTGTCGGAACAAGAGGCGAGACGGACGAGTATTTTGAAGCGGCCAAACAGTTTATCCTGTCCTTGCCGGTTTCCCAACTGCATGTTTTCAGCTATTCCGAGCGGCCGGGAACGGCGGCTTTGAACATCGACCGACAGGTAAATCCGCAGACTAAGCAGGAACGGAGCCGGCAATTACTGGAAATTTCCGACCAAAAGATCAGGGAATTTTACCGCTCGCAGGTTGGAACACGCCATCAGGCACTGTTTGAACACACAAAAAGGGGAAATAAAATGCACGGTTTTACGGAAAATTATATCAAAGTGGAAACCGATTACCGGATTTCTTGGATAAATCAATTGATTCCCGTAACTTTGGGCGATTTTAACGAAAACAGAGGGGTATTTCAGCCTCATTGCGTCATTGCGAACCCGATAATAAAAAACAGATAAATATGTTAATAAGGTTAATTGTAAAAATAATTGTTTTCTGGCTAAGGTTATTAAGGCTATTTAAACGTACAGATACAAGTAAAAGTAAAAAGCATACTCGCTATACTGTTACTTTATATCCGGGTAAATATCTTACATATATCATCAGTAAACAAACTGTAATCCGCCGATAGAAATACATGAACCGGTTTTTATATTATATTACTTTCGCACTGTGTTTTCTACTGTCCCTTTTGCCGTTGCGCCTGCTGTATTTTTTTTCCGATATAGCCTGGTTTATTATTTATTATATAGTTGGTTATCGAAAAAAAACAGCCCGCACAAACCTGCTTCATTCGTTTCCCGGTAAATCCCCGAAAGAAATCCGCGCTATAGAAAAATCGTTTTACCGCCATTTCTGCGATTATTTTTTTGAAACCGTCAAACTGCTGAATATGCCCGCATCGCGCATGAAAAGGCATTTTGTTTTCAAAAACGAAGAACTTCTCCAGTATTTCCTGAAACAGGGCAAACCGGTGATTTTACTGCTGGGACATTTCGGAAACTGGGAATGGGTAACCTCTGTCACCCTGTGGATAAAATCCGGTGAAAACCCGGTTATCGGACAGGTATACCGCCCGCTGCGAAATAAGGTTTCCGACAGGCTTTTCCTGCGTATCCGGAAAAGTTTCCATTCGGTCGGATTCAACAAATACGATGTGTACAGGGAAATTGTAAAAATGCGGAAAGCAGGGAAAAACTGGCTGCTGGGGTTCATGTCCGACCAGAAACCTTCGCCGAATAACCCGCACATTTGGGTTCGTTTCCTTAATCAGGATACGCCGGTACTGACCGGAACGGAAAAAATCGCCCTGCACACAGGCGCTGCCGTCTGTTATTTAGATATTAAGAAAATAAAAAGGAGTTTCTACGAAGGAAAAGTGAAACTGATTTCCGAAAATCCGGCCGAAAACCGGGAATTTGAAATTACGGAAAAATACATGGCTTTACTGGAAAAAACCATTTTGCGCAATCCCGCCGGTTATCTGTGGACACACAATCGATGGAAATATAAAAAACACGGTTTATGAACAAAAAAACAGCGGTCGTCATACTCAACTGGAACGGCCGGAAACTGCTGGAAAAATTCCTTCCCGCACTGATAAAAAATACACCCGCAGAAGAAACGGATATCATCGTGGCCGACAACGGTTCTACCGATACCTCCCTACCCTTTCTCAAGCAGTCGTATCCTTCCGTCCGGCTTATCCCGCTGGATAAAAATTACGGCTTTGCGGAAGGTTATAACAGGGCTTTGGCGCAATTGAATCACGAGTATGTCGTGCTGCTCAATTCCGACGTGGAAGTTGCCGAAAACTGGCTGACAACGGCAATCAGTTACCTGGAAAACCATCCGGAAGTAATTGCATTACAACCCAAAATATTGTCTTACAATGATAAATTGACTTTTGAATACGCCGGGGCCTGCGGCGGTTTTTTGGATTTATACGGATATCCTTTTTGCAGGGGGCGAATTTTCAACACGATTGAAAAGGATGCGGGACAATATGACCGGGAAGCGGAAGTCCTCTGGGCCAGCGGCGCCTGCCTGTTTATCAGGCGGAAAGACTACCTGGAAGCCGGCGGATTAGACGCTTATTTCTTTGCGCACCAGGAAGAAATTGATTTATGCTGGCGATTGCGGTCAAGAGGAAAGAAAATCGTCTGTCTGCCGCAATCGACGGTTTATCATGTTGGCGGCGCCACGCTGAAAATGGAACATCCGCGTAAAACTTTCCTGAATTTCCGAAACAACCTTTTGATGATTTACAAAAACCTGCCTGAAAAATATTATTGCAGGATAATGCGATACCGAATTTTAACCGACTGTTTGGCGGCGCTGCAATTCCTGTTGAAAGGCTACCCTGCCAATGCATTTTCCGTAATAAAAGCGCACTGGGATTTTGCCGGACAAAAAAAGAATTACAAAGCCATCCGCAGGGAGAATCTGGAAAAATCAAAATCCGGCTTGCCCCCGGGGATTTTTAAAATCAATTTGTTATGGGAATATTATATTAAAAGGAATAAGAAATATAGCTCTATTGTTACGCCCTGAAATGCCTCTATTCCTCTTGCAGATTCTATCCGTGTTTCCTTTCCAAACGGATGGGTGTTTAATAACTGTAGAGCCCATCCATTTTGGGAATATACTTGCGGTAAAAAGCCCATTCCTTTAAAAAATAATCGTTACCTTTGCGGCCAATCATATCAAATGCAATAAAACAACTTATGGCTCAACAGAACAATATCGTTATCAAAAATAAAAAAGCTGCTTTTGATTACGAATTTACAGAAACCTTTGTCGCCGGAATTGTCCTGACCGGAACGGAAATCAAATCCGTCCGGCTCGGGAAAGCAAGTTTGGTAGATACTTACTGTACCTTCGTTAAAAGGGAATTATGGGTAAAAAACATGAATATTTCCGAATACTTTTACGGAAGTTACAACAACCATTCCGCCCGCCGCGACCGCAAATTGCTGCTGAACCGCAAAGAACTGAACAAAATGGAGAGGCTCTCCAAAGATACCGGTTTCACCATCGTACCCACCAAGCTGTTTCTCAATGAAAAAGGTCTGGCCAAAGTAGTTATTGCCGTTGCAAAAGGGAAAAAATCCTACGATAAACGGCAAACATTGCGGGAAAGGGATGACAAGCGGGCGATTGACAGGATGTTTAAGAAATAATGATTAATGATTAATGGTTAATGATTATGGAGACAACAGACAAAACGAAAAAAGAAATGGCGGAGCAACCTAAGAAACTGTCGCCGGCAGGAGAATGGATGCGTAAACATCCTCACGGATTAGAAGGTTTTGTTATTAACAACCAATCTGTTTTATACAATTAAAAATGAGGTATTTGATAGATACGAATATTCTTTATGTTTAATGATAAATGAAATATTCACGCTCGGCGTAGCGTCTCGCTACGCCGAGCAGGACAATTGACAGGATTAAAAAAATATAAAATGATGATGGAGACAGTAAAAAAAACGAAAGCAACAGACAAAACGAAAAAAGAAATGGCGGCACAACCTAAAAAATTGTCACCTGCAGGAGAATGGATGCGTAAACATCCTCTCGGATTAAAAGGTGTAGTTATTAATGACCGGTCTATTTTATATAATTAAAATGAGATATTTATTAGATACAAATATTCTTATTCGGTTCATTGGCACTCCCGCTGCTATCTCAAAAGATGTGCGGAATATCATTGAAGATACAGATAACCTGATGTATGTTAGCGCAATAAGCATACAGGAAATTTATATGCTTATACGGGACAATAAATTGAACGTAAAACAATGGCAAAAACCATTTGATGTTTTTAACTACATTGAGAACGAATTATTTTGTACAGTTAAATACGTACAAAAAGAACATTTGATTACGTTTGCCGGTATAGTTCCGACAGAAGGGCATGGTGATCCGTTCGACCGCATGATTATCGCACAAGCCATTACCGAACAAATCCCTTTAATCAGCAGCGATACAAAGTTTCACCATTATCGCAAACAAAAATTAGACTTTATTTTTAATGATAAATGAAATACCGCTCGGCGTAGCAAGAACGCCCAATATCATTAAGTTAAGATAAATCAAGGTAATAAGGTTATGGAGATATTACCGTTATTCATTGCTACTCAGGTTGTTTTGTTGGGAGAAATCAGGTTGAAATAAGGTTTATACCCGTTGCGGTTTAAACCGACGTCAAGAAAAAACCTTATTCCCAACCTTATTTAACAACAAAACAACCTTAGTAGCAGAGAATTATTCCATCTACAACCAACCTTATTACCTTATTATATCACGGTAATTGATAGATACTTACTCCTTAACTTAACGATATTGGCGAGGACGCTACACCCCGAGTGTGGAGAAAGGGATGATGAGCGGGCGATTGACAGTATATTTGAAAAATAATGATTTATGTATACAACAAAAAAAACGGAAACAACAGACAAAACGAAAAAAGAAATGGCGGAGCAAACAATAGACAATCAACTTGTTGAGTGGCGCAAGAAATTCAATAAGGAAGTTCCCGAGCGTGTCGGATTGGCTTTTTATACCAACGAAAAAGGCGAAACCGAAGTAGAAGTGTATTTTTCCGATGACAATATGTGGTTCAATCGAGAAACAATGGGGCAACTTTTTGACATTGACCCACGAACAATCAGTAACCACATTACAAATATCTATAAATCCGGAGAATTAAATGAAAATCCAACTCACCGAAAAATTCGGCGAGTTCAAACCGAAGGCACAAGACAAGTTGGGCGTGATATTGATTTTTACAATCTTGACCTCGTTATTTCTGTCGGCTATCGCGTTAATTCGTTGAAAGCCACTCAATTTCGCAAGTTTGCTACGCGTGTTTTACACGAGTATATTCAGAAAGGGTTTGTTATTAACGATGATAGATTTAAGAAGGGTAATCAATTCGACGAGAGTTATTTTCGTGAAATGTTAGAACGCATACGCGAAATTCGACTTTCGGAACGCCGTATTTATTTGAAAATCACTGATATATTCTCCCTTGCTTCCGATTACGACAAAAACAGCGCTATTGCTCGGCATTTTTTTGCTTTCATTCAAAACCAACTGCATTTTGCCGTTGCAGGTAGTACGGCTGCCGAAATTATTTACGATCGTGCCGACAAGACAAAGGAAAATATGGGCTTGCAAACATGGAAGTATGCCCCTGATGGGAAAATTTTACGGACAGACGTAACTGTTGCCAAAAATTATCTCGAAGAAACCGAACTTAAGCGGCTTGCATTGGTGATTTCTGCGTTTTTGGATATTGCTGAAATGCGTACAGTGAATTTCGCATAATCCAAGATAGAAATTATGTCAGTGATTTTGAAAGATTGATAAAACAAATGGAGAAATAATATGACAATAACAAATCTCCTAAAAGACCGAATCCTCATCCTCGACGGAGCCATGGGGACTATGATTCAGCAATATAATCTCACGGAAGAGGATTACAGAGGAACCCGTTTCGCCAGTTCCCAAAAACAGCAGAAAGGCAACAACGATTTGCTGGGCATCACTCAACCGGCTATCATTAAGGCCATTCACTTACAATATTTAGAGGCCGGCGCCGACATCATAGAAACCAATACGTTCAATGCAAACCGCATTTCCATGGCCGATTACGGCATGACGGATCACATCCGTGAAATGAATCTGGCTGCTGTACGCCTCGCCCGTGAAGCGGCCGACGGATACACGGCAAAAAATCCGGATAAACCCCGTTTTGTAGCCGGCTCCATCGGCCCGACCAACAAAACAGCTTCTATCTCGCCGGACATTTCCGATTTGGCGCTCCGAAACGTTACTTTCGACGAATTGCGAACCGCTTACAGGGAACAAATCAACGCTATGGTTGAGGGTGGAGTAGATGTGCTTCTGATTGAAACGGTTTTCGATACCTTGAACCTGAAAGCCGCTCTGATGGCTGCCGAACAGTCCCTGTCGGAATCCGGGAAAAAAATTGCCATCATGGTTTCCTTCACCATTGTCGGGAAAAGCGGACGGATACTGTCGGGGCAAACGATTGAAGCGGCGCTTGCTTCTATTTCACACGCCAAACTCCTGAGCGTGGGTTTAAACTGCTCTTTCGGCGCCGCCGATATGAAGCCTTTCCTGAAAGAACTGGCGCTCGTCGCACCTTGTTATATTAGCGCTCACCCCAATGCCGGTTTGCCGAACAATTTGGGGCAATACGACGAGACGCCCAAAAAAATGGCGCCCCAAATCAAAGAATATATCGACGAAGGTTTGGTAAATATCGTGGGCGGCTGCTGCGGAACAACGCCGGCGCATATTGCCGGATACGTCGCGCTTGTCGAAAAAGCAAAAGGCAAAAGGCAAAAGGCAAAAGCAACGGACGAACTGGTTTTGTCGGGATTGGAGCCGCTTTCTTTCGCCCATCGCCCCGTACCTTTCACTCTTATCGGCGAACGCTGCAATGTGGCAGGCTCCCGCAAATTCCTTCGCCTGATTAAAGAAAAAAAATACGGAGAAGCGCTTGGCATTGCCCGCAAACAGGTGGAAGACGGTGCGCAAGTGCTGGATGTCAATCTTGACGACGGTTTGCTGGATGGCGTCGAAGAAATGACAACATTCCTGAATATGATAGCCTCCGATCCCGATGTTATCCGGGTGCCGGTGATGATTGACAGCTCGAACTGGAAAGTCATCGAAGCCGGATTAAAATGCTTGCAGGGAAAATCCATTGTCAATTCCATCAGCCTCAAAAACGGGGAAGCCGATTTTCTGGAAAAAGCGCGCACCGTCCGTTCCTGCGGAGCTGCTGTGATTGCAATGGCTTTCGACGAAAAAGGCCAGGCGGATACTTTTGAGCGGAAAATTGAAATTGCAGCCCGCGAATACCGTTTGCTGACCACGCAGGCCGGATTTCCGCCTTACGATATAATCTTCGACCCCAATGTTTTAGCAGTGGCTACCGGTATTGAGGAACATGCCGACTACGCCCTCAGTTTTATCCGTGCCGTCGAATGGATTAAAACCCATCTGCCCGGAGCTAAAGTGAGCGGCGGAATCAGCAACCTCTCTTTTTCCTTCCGGGGCAATGATAGACTGCGGGAAGCCATGCACGCCGTTTTCCTCTACCATTGCATCGGCAAAGGACTGGATATGGGAATTGTAAATCCCTCTTCTTCTGTATTGTATGAAGACATTGATGCGGAGTTACTTACTTTAATCGAAGACGTGATTTTCAACCGTCGCCCCGATGCTGCCGAGCGGCTGACGGATTACGCTCAACAAAATACTTTCGACAGGGAAGAAAAAGAAAATAAACAGGAAACCTGGCGTGCGCTTCCGCTTTCCGAAAGATTGCAATATGCGCTGGTAAAAGGCATTGAAGATTACCTGGAGCAGGATTTGGCGGAAGCCTTGCAAACGTATGCCAAACCGATAGATATCATCGACGGCCCGCTGATGGAAGGCATGAACACGGTCGGAAACCTGTTCGGCGCAGGAAAAATGTTTCTTCCGCAAGTAGTGAAAACCGCCCGCACCA
This sequence comes from Dysgonamonadaceae bacterium, assembly GCA_031257875.1. Classification (GTDB taxonomy): domain Bacteria; phylum Bacteroidota; class Bacteroidia; order Bacteroidales; family Azobacteroidaceae; genus Azobacteroides. The sequence goes on along the minus strand of JAIRNV010000193.1, from coordinate 5,495 downwards.
TGAAAAAGGCGGTATCGATTATCCAGCCGGCTATTGAAGCCAGTCAAAGCGGGGATATTCAGAAAGTCGGTAAAATATTGATAGCCACCGTCAAAGGTGATGTGCACGACATCGGTAAAAATATTACCGCCGTCGTTTTGGCATGTAACAACTACGACATTATCGATCTCGGCGTGATGGTTCCCCCCGAAGTAATCATTCAAAATGCAAAAAAACACAAAGTAGACATGGTTGCCCTGAGCGGATTGATTACGCCCAGTCTGGAAGAAATGACTGTCGTTGCTTCCGAAATGGAAAAAGCCGGATTCTCCGTTCCCCTGATGATCGGCGGGGCGACAACCTCCAAATTGCATACGGCTTTGAAAATTGATCCGTGTTATCATGGCGCGGTAATTCATGTTCCCGACGCATCCCTTGCCGTGCCGGCTGCGAATCAGCTGCTGAATCCGGAAACCGGAAGCGAATATATCAGGGAAGTCAAAAACGGATACGAGGCTTTACGCAGTCAATCCTCCAAAAAAGAACTGGTTTCTCTGGATTATGCACGGAAACATCCTTTTGCGATTGACTGGTCTAAATATCAATCTTTTGCGCCTATGTTTACGGGGACAAAAGTTTTTCCGTCTTTACCTGTGAAAGAAACAGTTCCCTATATTAATTGGGCAGCATATCTGACGGCCTGGAAATTTCCGGCAAAATACGGAAAATATATGAAACTGAAAACCGGCGCCGAAAAGCAAGCATGGTTGCGCGATTCCGAAAGGGAAGGAAATCCGAAAGCGGAAGAAGCCGTTCGGTTGATGGACGATACGGAAAAAATCCTGCTGGGCTGGACGGAGTATGACACCGGATTTATAAAGGCGATTATCGGTTTTTATCCCGTAACACGGGATTCGGAAACGATTCATGTAGAAGGAATAAGTATTCCTTTCCTGCGGCAACAGGAAAAAAGGGAAGATGACCGTTACAAATCTTTAGCCGATTTCTTTCATCCCGACGGCGATTATATCGGATTTTTTGTAGTGACAGCCGGTTCGAACACAACGGCAAAAGTCTGCGACTGTGGTCTCTCGCATGAGCCGGATACTTATACGGACATGATCAAGCAGATTCTTCGCGACCGCCTGGCGGAAGCCGCTACCGAATATCTGCACGAAAAAGTCAGGAAAACCTGGTGGGGCTACAATCCCGACGAGGCCTGCACACCGGAAGAATTACCGCATGCTTCCGTTCCCGGCATACGTCCGGCGTCCGGCTATCCTTCGCATCCCGATATTTCCCTGAATTTCGTGATTGATTCCCTGCTCGATATGAAGCAGATAGGCGTAGAACTAACGCCTAACGGTGCAATGAATCCACCCGCAACTACTTCGGGCATCTTTATCTCGAACCCCGAATCGGAATATTTTACGGTAGGCAAAATCGACGAAGAACAAATAGCCGATTATGCTGTGAGAAAGGGAATCTCGACGGATGAAGCCCGGAAATGGCTGGCTGCCATGATGCTGTGAGAATGCTTTTTCATTAATCATGAAGTCGGGGGAATCCCCTATCCTACTACAGCAAGTATACCGGATAACCTGCCGGTGCAGCATGGATTTCGAAAAGAAATTTTATCGTGCACGGGTACTAAAAATTTCTGAAAATATGCTACCTTTGTCCCGACAAAGGTGGTAAAGGTTGTTAACTTTACAACCAATACACTATGTATAAATCATAACGACTATTATTAAAAACAATGACAGTTAATTTTGCTATAGTTATTCCCATGGCGAATGAGGCGAATGATTTTTTCCCGTTTATATCGTCTCTATGTACAGTGTTAGACGCATTGAAAGCAGGTAAAGTATATTTGGTGGTTGATACCGTATCGAAAGATAATACACTGGAGTTGTGCAAAAATCTTTCGGATAAAGATAACCGTTTCATCACCGTTTGGTCTCCCGACAATAAAAATGTAGTTGACGCTTATTTAGCCGGCTACAAAGAAGCGATTCGCAACAAACACGAATTTATTATCGAAATGGACGCCGGAGGGTCGCATGATCCAAAGGCTTTGCCGACGATTCTACAGGTTTTAACCGAAGGTTATGATTGCGTATTCGGAAGCAGGTTCATAGCCGGAGGGTCTATTCACGACTCAAACTGGAAAAGATATCTTCTGTCGAAAAGCGGAACAGTTCTTTCCAACCTGTTGCTTGGAACCAAATTGCACGACATGACATCCGGTTATCAAGGATTTAATGCCAGGATCGTAGAAAAATTTCTAAACTGTGAATTGCTGTCCAAAGCTCATTTCTATCAAACCGAATTGCGCTATCTGTTACGTAAAACCCATTATAAAGAAGTCCCCATTCATTATAAAGCCCCGTCGCCAAGCGTATCGAAAAAAGCAATTTATAATTCGCTGGATACTTTGTTGCACTATTTTTTGCTTCGATTAAGAGGTAAAGCTCCTTATATTGATTAACATTCATAAAAAATTAACAATGAACGCCTTTTTAGTGATAACTTCCATTGCAGGGCATAAACATCCCGCCTTAAAACAATTTTCTGTTCAGGCCGCGGTGCATAATATTCCATTTATTGTAATTGGCGATATCAACAGTCCTGAAGATTTTAATCTTGCAGGATGTGATTTTTATTCCATAGAACGGCAACGGAAATTGAATCTTGAACTTGCAAAACTTTTACCCGTTAAACATTATGCGCGAAAAAACATTGGCTATCTGATAGCTATTTCAAAAAAAGCCGATATTATTATTGAAACAGACGACGATAATTATCCATATCCCGAATTTTGGCATAAAAGGGAAAAGATGCAGCCGGCTTATCAAATACAAGATAGAGAATGGGTTAATGTATATAAATATTTTGCGGAAACAAATATTTGGCCCAGAGGATTTTCACTTAACGACATCAGGAATGAACCGCCTGTATTAACGGCGGAAAAACTTGTCAACAGTCCCGTACAACAAGGATTGGCCGACAAAAATCCCGATGTGGATGCAATATATCGTCTGATTTTACCTTTGCCGGTTACATTCAATAAACACAAGCATATAGCTTTAGGCAAAAATACCATTTGTCCGTTCAACAGTCAGAATACCACATGGTTCAAAGAGGCTTTTCCGTTATTGTATTTGCCTTCTTACTGCAGTTTCCGTATGACGGATATTTGGCGCAGTTTCGTGGCGCAGCGTATTTGCCGGGAAAATGAATGGAATATTCTTTTTCATCAGGCAACGGTTTGGCAGGAACGCAACGATCATAACCTGACCCGTGATTTCGAAGATGAAATACAAGGCTATCTTTACAACCACATCATGGTAGAAAACCTGAAACAACTGAAACTGAAACCCGGAATTGAAAATATTCCCGACAATCTACTGATTTGTTATGAGCAATTTATTCGCATGGGGCTTATTGACAAAACCGAAATAAAACTGATTGAGGCATGGCTAAAAGATTTGTCAAAGATGAATTAAATTTTGAAATATGAAAAAGACATATAACAATAGAAAACCGAAAGTTACTCTTGCAGAAAAAACAAAAATCCAAACATTTCCTTTTATATTTTTCAGTGTCCTCTTTATTCTGATACATTTATTTGTATCGTTAAGTCCTACCGTAGAAAGAGGATGGGGCGTAAATTTTGTAAGATTTTTCGATCCCGCTGTCATCTGCCTGTTTTACACGGTAATGATTGCCGTATGTTTGCCTCCGGTAAATAAGGTTATGGTTGATTTTTTCACTTCAATCACTCAAAAAAAGATAGTAGACACAGTGCGCAAATACAAAACCGTTTTATTCATTCTTATTGCTGTCGGCGCGGGCTTTGCATTTCACGAATTGCAGGTAAAATATGTCTTTCTTGGCGATGTCGGGATAAGGCCTGCGGAGATAGAAGAAGGCAAAACAGACATTCGAGGCGAATATCTTACTATGCTCATATTGACGCGCTTATATACATGGTTGAACAGTCATTGGACTTTTTCGGGATTACAAACAATACAGACTGTGTCATATATATCCGGTAGCCTTTTCGTTTTGATTTCGCTACTGATGGCAGATATTACAGGCAAGAGTTTAAAACAGAAAACAGCTTGTTTTGTGCTGTCAACTCTTTCATTGGCAGCGCTTATGCAGTTTTGCGGATATTCGGAAACGTATGCGATGGATTTATTGTTGCTGCAATTGTACGTATATCTGTCTATCTTGCATTTGCAGAACAAAGCGCATATCATTTTCCCGATTGTGGCAATGGCAACAGGTATTGTTGCACATTATATGCTCGCTTACATGCTACCTTCACTTGTTTTTCTGTTTTATCGCAGCGTTTTGTGGAAACATCCATTTTTCAGAAAGAAAAATACGCTAATATTATTATCAATTCTTGCTGTTATCTTTGCGTACCATGTGTTTATATCTATTGCGCTGCCGGTGATGCTTCCTTTTTCTTCCGAAAATAAAAATATTATGACCCTGTTTTCTATAGCTCATTACAAAGAGTTTATCAATGCGCAGATACTTGGAGGAGGGTTTGTTTTTGTGATATGGGTAGCACTTTTGTTTTTTTATGTTCTCAACAAAAATATAAAATTTACGGCCATCCACTGGTTTTTGTCTATACTATCCTGCTCGGTAACAGGATTTTTATTTATGATTGATTTGTGGCGCGGTAGCGGTGACTGGGACATATCGTCGTTTGGAGCTGCAGTAACCAATTTCACAGCCGCTTTCCTGCTATTGGACTTGCACCGACAAAAAACTGTAAAAAACATAAAATACGGTGTTTGCGTAATGGCTGTTTTTTCCATGATGCACACTTCGCTATGGATTGTTACCAATGCGACCGACAAATCAATCGGGTGGGTGGAAAAAGCGTTTGAAAAAGATCCGGCTGTATACTATAAAAACTCTTTCAGTAACGAGTCGATGCTTGGTGCGATATTTTCGTCAAATAACCTGAAAGAAAAAAGTCTGTATTGGGAAAAAAGGGCTTATCTGTGTCATCAAAACGACCCCCGCACGGGATATAACTATGCTAATGTGTTGATTAGAGAAGGAAAAATAAATGAGGCAATCCAAATATATGAATCTTCCGTATCCAAATTTCCTGCGTATGCTTTGCCTTACGTTCAACTTGCCGGTATATATATAAATAACAAAGATTATGATGCTCTTTACCGTTTGCTTCTGAAAATGGAGGAAATATACAGGGAAAAGCCTGAGGTTTTTACGTCCCGGTTATCACGGGAACAAATCAATTCCTGTTTTGATATTTTGAATCAGTTGAGGGATGGTAAATAAACAGAGGCGGTGATTTAAAAGGGTGAATTTTATGGTTCGGTAATGTCATAGATTATCGGAATGAATAATTACCTTTGCGGTCAAAAAACAGAAAGTATGATACATACGGCAGTAATTAAGTGTCCCCACTGCGGGAGCAACAACCCGGTCAAGCAAGGCCGGACAGTCAACGGCACGCAAAA